>NZ_JAKFIA010000001.1:1363750-1700937 GCF_022569295.1 Pedomonas mirosovicensis
CCGACACCGACGTGGTGTTCACCTGGAACGGCACCACCTCCGGCGTGCGCGTGCCCAACGGCGACTGGATCAAAGACGACCGCGCCGGCCTGACCATCTGCGACGCGACCTCGGCCGCGTTTGCCATGGACCTGCCGTGGAACAAGCTCGATGTGGTGACCTTCTCCTGGCAGAAGGTGCTGGGCGGCGAGGGCGCGCACGGCGTGCTGATCCTCAGCCCCCGCGCCGTCGAGCGCCTCGAGACCTACAAGCCCGCCTGGCCGCTGCCGAAGATCTTCCGCATGACGAAGAACGGCAAGCTGATCGAGGGCATCTTCCAGGGCGAGACCATCAACACCCCGTCCATGCTCTGCGTCGAGGACTATCTGGACGCGCTGAACTGGGCGGCATCCGTTGGCAATGCCAAGGGCCTGATCGCCCGGTCGGAAGCCAACTACAAGGCGCTGCAGGCGTGGGTCGATCGCACCGATTGGGTGGAGAACCTGGCCGCTGATCCGGCCATCCGCTCCTGCACCAGCGTGTGCCTGAAGATCGTCGACCCGTGGTTCCAAGGGTTGGACAAGGACGCGCAGGCCGGTGTGCCGAAGCAGATCGCCGCGCTTCTGGAGAAGCAGGGCGTTGCCTACGACATCAACGGCTACCGTGATGCTCCGGCAGGCCTGCGGATCTGGTGCGGCGCGACGGTCGAGACCGCCGATGTCGAGGCGCTGACCGGCTGGCTGGACTGGGCCTTTGCCCAGGTGAAGGCCGAGCTGATCGCCAAGGCCGCCTAACCACACTCCCAAGATGATGACGAAACGGGGCACCGCCGCTGAACCAGCAGCGGCCAGCTCCCGGCTCAGGCCCGCTTTTGCCTGAATGGCGCTGCGGGACTCCCAAGGCAAAGGATCAAGAGACATGCCTAAGGTTTTGATTTCCGACAAGATGTCGCCGAAAGCCGCGGAGATCTTCCGCGCCCGTGGTATCGAGGTTGATGAGATTTTCGACCTGACCAAGGAGCAGCTGCTCGAGAAGATCGGCGACTATGACGGCCTTGCCATCCGCTCCTCGACCAAGGTGACGAAAGAGGTTCTGGAAGCCGCCGCCAAGGGCAATCTGAAGGTGATCGGCCGCGCCGGTATCGGCGTTGACAACGTGGACGTGCCCGCCGCGACGGCCAAGGGCATCATCGTGATGAACACGCCGTTCGGCAACTCCATCACCACCGCCGAGCACGCCATTGCCCTGATGTTCGCCCTGGCCCGCGACATTCCCGCCGCCGACACCTCGACGCAGGCCGGCAAGTGGGAAAAGAACCGCTTCATGGGCGTGGAGCTGACCGGCAAGGTGCTGGGTGTCATCGGCTGCGGCAACATCGGCTCGATCGTCGCCGACCGCGCGCAAGGCCTGAAGATGAAGGTGATCGGCTACGATCCGTTCCTGACGCCGGAGCGCGCGCAGGACCTGGGCATCGAGAAGGTGACGCTGGAAGACCTGCTGGCCCGCGCCGACTTCATCACCCTGCACACCCCGCTGACCGACAGCACCCGCAATGTGCTGAGCCGCGAGAACCTCGCCAAGACCAAGAAGGGCGTGCGGATCATCAACTGCGCCCGCGGCGGCCTTGTCGACGAGGCGGCGCTGAAGGACCTGCTGGAAGCTGGCCACATCGCCGGCGCGGCGCTTGACGTGTTCATCGAGGAACCGGCCAAGAACAACCCGCTGTTCGGCACGCCGGGCCTCATCTGCACGCCGCACCTGGGCGCATCGACCACCGAAGCGCAGATCAACGTTGCGCTGCAAGTGGCTGAACAGATGGCGGAATATCTGACCACGGGCGGCGTTTCTAATGCTTTGAATGTGCCGTCGCTCACCCCGGAGGAAGCGCCGAAGCTGCGCCCTTACATGACGCTGGCCGAGGAGCTGGGCGCGCTGGCCGGCCAGCTGGTCAGCAACGTGGAGGCGATCACGGTCGAGTACGAAGGCGCGATCGCCGAGCTGAACACCAAGCCGGTGACCGCCGCCATTCTGGCCGGTCTGTTCAAGCAGCACTCCGATACGGTGAACATGGTCAACGCGCCGTTCATCGCCAAGGAGCGCAATATCGACGTCTCCGACGTGCGTCACGACCGCGAGGGCGACTACCACACGCTGGTGCGCCTTACCGTGAAGACGGACGCGGGCGAGCGCTCGGTGGCGGGCACGCTGTTCTCCAACCGCGAGCCGCGCCTCGTCGAGATGTTCGGCATCAAGGTGGAAGCCGACCTGACCGGCCCGATGCTGTTCGTCATCAACGAGGACAAGCCGGGCTTCATCGGCCGCCTCGGCTCGCTGTTGGGCGAGGCGAACGTGAACATCGGCACCTTCCACCTCGGCCGCCGTGCCGCCGGTGGCGAGGCGATCGTGCTGCTCTCGCTCGACAGCCCGGTGCCCGATTGGCTGGTCGCCCAGCTGAAGGACGTGCCGCAGGTGCGCGAGGTGAAGGCTCTGACTTTCTAAGGCCGGGCCTTCTAAAGCTGGACCTTCTAAAGCTGGCCTTTCCGGCCTGAAACGACTAAAAGCCGTTCGCCCGGCCTCAAATCGGGCGAGCGGCTTTGGTGTGAATGGGCGGCCCGAGCGTTATTGGCTTGGGCCGGACCAGAATAGGAAAACTGGCGTGACCGACTCGCTGTCTCTTGGCCTGTTGCCGGAAGGGCTGCGCGACGTGCTGCCGCCACAGGCGGAAGCCGAGGCGCGGCTCTTGAGGATGCTGCTCGACCACCTGGCCTCCTATGGCTACGAGCGGGTGGGAACGCCGCTGGTCGAGTTCGAGGAAACCCTGACGCGCGGCTTCGGCGCGGCCCGGCCTTCGGACCTGTTCCGCCTGACCGATCCCATCAGCCAGCGCCCGCTGGCGGTGCGCTCGGACGTCACCGGGCAGATCGCCCGCGTCGCCGCCACCCGCCTCGGCCACTATGCCCGGCCGCTGCGCCTCAGCTACGCCGGGCCGGTGCTGCGGATCAAAGGCTCGCAGCTGCGCGCCGACCGCCAGTTCATGCAGGCGGGCGCGGAGCTGATCGGCGCCGACTCACCCGAAGCCGTGGCGGAGATCGCCAGCCTCGCGCTCTCCGGCCTCCTTGGGCTGGGGCTGGATGCGGTCAACATCGATTTCGTGCTGCCCGACCTCGTGCCCGGCATCGGGGCGGAGCTGGGGCTGGAGCCGGTGACCATCGCGGCGGCGGCCAAGGCGCTCGATGCCAAGGACGCGGCGGCCGTGGCGCAGCTGCCCCACGCCGCCGTGTGGCGCGCGCTGCTGGAAGCGACGGGTGACCTTGCCCGCGCGGAGCAGATTATCGGCAACGTGCCGGACATGCCGGCCATCGCCCGCGAGCGGCTGAGCGTGCTCTCGGCGTTGGCCAAGGAACTGCCGGAAGACAAGCGCCTCGGCGTGACGGTCGACCCCGGCGAGACGCGGGGCTTCGCCTACCAGACCTGGATCGGTTTCTCGCTGTTCGCCAAGGGCATCCGGGGCGAAGTGGGACGGGGCGGGGCCTATGTGATCCGCCGCCCCGCGCTCGGCCAGAACGGCAGCGGCGAGGAGCCGGCCGTCGGCTTCTCCCTCTATCTCGACGGGCTGGTGGAAGCCGGGCAGGGCGTGGAGGTGATGCCGCGCCTGTTTCTGGCCCATGGCACGCCCACCAAGGACATCGAGCGCCTGCGCGAGGAAGGCTGGGCCATCGTGCGCGCGCTGAAGGAAGGCGATCCGGCAGAGGCGGCCCGCGCGCAGCGGTGCAGTCATTACTGGGACGGGCGAAAGATTCAAATGGTCTAACCAAGCGGGATGAAGCGACCCGGCGTGCGTGATGCGACGCGCGGGCGGGTGACTGCGGCCGGGGGGAACCCGGCATCCCATCGATTGGCAAGGAAAGAGAGTAGTCATGGCCAACGTAGTGGTTGTCGGCGCCCAGTGGGGCGACGAAGGCAAGGGTAAGATCGTTGACTGGCTGTCGGAGCGGGCCGATGTGGTGGTGCGCTTCCAGGGCGGCCACAATGCCGGCCACACGCTGGTCATCGGCGACAAGACCTTCAAGCTGTCGCTGCTGCCCTCGGGCATCGTGCGCGGCACGCTGAGCGTCATCGGCCACGGCGTCGTGCTCGACCCGTGGGCGCTGAAGGCAGAGGTGGAGAAGATCCGCGCCCAGGGCGTCGAGATCACCCCGGACAACCTGCACATCTCCGAGCAGTGCCCGCTCATCCTGCCGTGCCACCGCGACTTGGACGCCCTGCGCGAGGATGCCTCCGGCTCGGCCAAGATCGGCACCACCCGCCGCGGCATCGGCCCGGCCTATGAGGACAAGGTGGGCCGTCGCGCGCTGCGCGTGTGCGACCTGGAGGATCTGGACGCGGCCTCAGGCCAGATCGACCGGCTGCTCGCCCACCACAACGCGCTGCGGGCGGGCTTCGGCCAGCCGGAGATCAACCGCGAGGCGCTGATCGCCGAACTCAAGGAGATCGCGCCGTTCATCACCCCGTTCGCCAAGCCGGTGTGGCAGACGCTGAATGACGCCCGCGTGGAGGGCAAGCGCATCCTGTTCGAGGGCGCGCAGGGCATCCTCCTCGACGTGGACATGGGCACCTATCCGTTCGTCACCTCGTCCCAGACGGTGGCGGGGCAGGCGGCCACCGGTTCGGGCCTCGGCCCGGCGGCGCTCGATTTCGTGCTCGGCATCTGCAAGGCCTACACCACCCGCGTGGGCGCAGGGCCGTTCCCGACCGAGCAGGACAACGACATCGGCCGCACCATCGGCGAGCGCGGCCATGAGTTCGGCACCGTGACCGGCCGGGCCCGCCGCTGCGGCTGGTTTGATGCGGTGCTGGTGCGCCAGGCCATCGCCGTTGGCGGCATCACCGGCCTTGCGCTGACCAAGCTGGACGTGCTCGACGGCCTCGACGAGCTGAAAATCTGCGTCGGCTACAAGCTGGACGGCAAGGTCATCGACCGGTTCCCGCCGCGCGTGAGCGATCAGCCGCGCGTCGAGCCGATCTACGAAACCTTCGAAGGCTGGCGCGAGTCGACCGCAGGCGCGCGCTCCTGGGCGCAGCTGCCCGCGCAGGCGATCAAGTACATCCGCCGCATCGAGGAGCTGGTGAACTGCCCGGTGGCGCTGCTCTCCACCTCGCCGGAGCGCGAGGACACCATCCTCGTGCACGACCCGTTCGTGGGCTGAGGGGCATAGGTAAGGGTTGTTTGCGGGGGATTTATCCCCCGCGCCCCCATTGGTTTGAAAGGGCCGTGTCCTTCATAAAGGGCGCGGCCTTTTCCTTTGGGGCGGGGTTGTCGGGGCGCGCCAGATCAGTCTGACCGTGCGAGCGCTCCTTACAATCATTCAATGTATGGGAAAACCTGGGGTGGAATGCCGGTGAAGAGGAAGGGCGCGGCCCTGTTCCTGGAATTCCAGCAAGCACAGCGATGTATGAAGGGCGCGGCCCCTTACTGAGGGGAGGTGCAGGAGGGCCTGAGACCCTCCTGCGAAATAGACTCCCTAAAGGGCTGACTTGCCCCCTACGCCGATGCCTCGTGGCGGGTGCGGACGAGCACCTTGTCGATGCGGTGTTCGTCCATGTCGGCGACCTCGAAGCAGAGGTCGTTCCAGTCCACGGTTTCGGCTACGTCCGGCAGGTGTTCCAGCTGCCAGAGCATGAAGCCGGCCAGCGTCGTATAGTCGCCGTGGCCGGAGAGGTCATCCCGGCCGAGGATGCGCTCGACCTCGTGGATGGCGATGCGCCCGTCCATGAACCAGGAGCCGTCCTCGCGCTGCACGGCGTCGGGCCGTTCCAGCTCGTTCATCTCCGGCAGGCCGCCGCCGATGGCAGCCAGGATATCGGTGGCGGTAACAACGCCCTCAACGCCACCGTACTCGTTGACCACCACGGCAATGTGGATGCCGCTCTGGCGGATGGTCTCCAGCACCTTGAGCACGCGGGTCGCCTCGTGGACCACGGGCGGGTTCTTGAGGTGGGCGCGCAGTTCCAGCCCTTCGCCCTTGAGGCACTGGCCGAGCAACTGCTTGGCCTCGACGATGCCGAGAAACTTGTCCAGCTCGCCCTCGCAGACGAGGAAGCGGCTGCGGCCGCTCTCTTCCACTTCGTGGCGGATGGCGTTCATGTCGTCGTTGATGTCGAGCCAGAACAGCTCGGGCCGGGGCGTCATCAGAGCGCGGACGGGAAGGTCCGAGACGCGAATGACCGCCTCCAGCATCTCCTTCTCGTCCGGGTCGAACACGCCGGCTTCGGTGCCCTCGGCGATGAGCGAGCGCACCTCCTGCTGGGAGACGACCTGCTGTTCCTGCGGCTTCACGCCCATCAGCTTCAGCGCCAGTTCGGTCGAGCGCTGGAGCAGCCAGACGATGGGCGCGCCCACCTGCGACAGCAGCCGCATGGGGCGAGCGACGGTGCGGGCGATGCCTTCGGCATGGTTGAGCGCGAGGCGCTTGGGCACCAGTTCGCCGACAATGAGCGACAGGTAGGTGATGAGGATGACCACCAGGGCGACGGCGATGCTGCCGGCGTAGCTGCCGATGCCCGGAATGGCCGACAGCCAGCGGGCCACCGGCTCGGACAGGGTTGCCCCGCCATAGGCGCCGGTGAGGATGCCGACCATGGTGATGCCCACCTGCACAGTGGAGAGGAAGCGGGTGGGCTCCTCTGCCAGATGCAGGGCGGTGGCGGCGCCGTTGTCTCCTTCATCGGCCAGCATTTGCAGCCGCACCCTGCGGGCCGACACGATGGCCAGCTCCGACATGGAGAAGAAGCCGTTCAGGACGATGAGAAAAAGAACGATGGCCAGCTCAAGCCAAGGGAAGGGGTCAGCCATCGAGCTGCTCCCGCCGGCCGGTTGCCGGTCGCGCGATCACGAGCAGAGAGCTGCTGAAAGAAGAATGGAAGCCGATGCGACTGCAACTGTAGCTGTAACTGTCGCCTTCGGCGTCGCCGGACGGGCTATCGGCCGTGAAGCCGGAAGTCTGACCAGGCATGGATGGTGTTTCTCCTGAGGTTGATGATGAGGCAGTGGGCGGGGCGGGCCTGCATGGTGCGGAGGAAGGGCATTTCGTACTTTCCTCTGGCTTCCGTGCGGGCCGGCCCCTGACCCAGGGCCTTAGGCCGCGCCGCGCTGGCGACGGTTTTTCTCAAGCTTCCGCAGCAGCATGTCGCGCTTCAGCTTGGAGAGGTGGTCGATGAAAAGGATGCCCTCCAGGTGGTCCATTTCATGCTGGAGGCAGGTGGCGAGCAGATCGTCCAGCTCCTCCTCGCGTTGTTCGCCGTTGTAGTCGAGATAACGAACGCGAATGCGCGCCGGACGCTCCACATCGCCGTAGACATCGGGCACCGACAGGCAGCCCTCGGCATAGGAGGACAGCTCCTCGGAGGCCCAAATGATCTCCGGGTTGACGAAGTAGCGGGGCTGCTTCTGGTCGTTTTCCTGGAGGTCAATGACGAGAACCCGGATGGGCTCGCCCACCTGGATGGCCGCAAGGCCAATGCCGGGGGCGTCGTACATGGTCTCCAGCATGTCGTCCATGAACCGGCGCAGGGCATCATCGACCTGCTCGACGGGCTTGGACTTGACGCGAAGGCGCGGGTCCGGGGTTTCGATAATCGGTAAAATGGCCATATTCCGCCTTACTGGCACACAAGAGTTGATCAAGAGCTAAGATCGCAGGGTTCCAGGGTCAAGATCAGGCACGCGCGCCCAAAGGGCAAGGGCTGAATTTCCGGAAGGATTCCCCGCGCGGGATAGGGGAGGAATGACGCCGGCAACCGCGCCTGCAGCGAGGTTACACGGGCAACCGCGCCTTGAGCGCCTGGGCAAGGGTGCCGTCGTCCAGATAATCCAGCTCGCCGCCGACCGGCACGCCGTGGGCCAGCTGGGTCACCTTCACGCCCGTCGTCGCCAGCCGATCCGCCACATAGTGGGCGGTGGTCTGCCCCTCCAGCGTGGCGTTCATGGCCAGAATGACTTCATGGATGCCGCCCTGGCCGACGCGGGCGACCAGCCGGTCGATGCCCAGATCCTCGGGGCGCACGCCATCCAGCGCCGAAAGTCGCCCGCCCAGCACATGATAGACGCCGCGAAAGAGCCCTGAGCGCTCCAGCGCCCACAGGTCCGCCACTTCCTCGACCACGCAGACCGAAGTGCGGTCGCGCCGGTCATCCCGGCAGACGCCGCAGGGGTCACGCGTGTCGACGTTTCCGCAAACGGAACAGGTGGTCAGCCGCTCGTTGACGTTGGCAAGCGCCGCCATCAGCGGCACCAGAACGGTCTCGCGCTTCTTCAGAAGATGCAGCACGGCGCGCCGCGCCGACCGCGGCCCGAGGCCGGGCAGCTTGGCGAGCATCTGGGTCAGTTGATCGATCTCGGGCGATGCCATGGATGGGAGGTAACGTGCCGGACGCCCCGCCGCAAGCCTCGTCTGATAGTGATTGAGATGGTTGTTTTATTGCTTGTTTGCCAAGGGGTCGCGGACCCCGTGTGCACGATCCCCCTTCGTTTTATCGGGACGTGCTTGTGGGAGCGGGGGAGGCTTCTGGAAAGGGTTTGCTGGGCCGCGCTGAAAGGAGCCTGTGTGTGCTCCTTAAAATCATTCAATATCTTGCTGACGCTGGATTTTGCTGACGCTGGGAGGAGGGGTGGCCGGTCGATCACAGGCGCGGCCGTTTGAAGCCGATGATCTAGAAGACGCAACCGCAATCCAAGGCGGGGCCCGACAAACGAGCGGGAGTGCAGAGGGGTAAGCCCCTCTGCAAAAACCAAAATCAGAAAACCTCAGGCGGCGGGGCCGGTATAGGTGCAGCCCTCGCGGAAGGAGCCGCGACGGATGGTGACGCGGGTCAGCTCGGGCAGGGAGGGTTTTACGCGGTCCCAGATCCAGGCGCAGATGTTCTCGAGCGTCGGCTTCTCCAAGCCGGGCACCTCGTTGAGGTACTTGTGGTCGAGCTGGTCGCGGATGGCGTTCAGGACGCGGTCGATCTCGCCCAGGTCCTTCACCCAGCCGGTTTCGGGGTCTGGCTCGCCCACGAAGGCCAGTTCGGCCTCGAACGAATGGCCGTGCACGCCGGCATAGATGTGGCCGGGCGTGACATTGGACGCCAGCTGGTGGGCGGCGTCGAACAGGAAGCCTTTGGTGATTTCGTAGGGCATGGCGGGCGTAAAGCAGAAAACAAACGGCGACTCAAGGTGTTCCGGCGCTGCAGGGAGCGGATTCCGCGTCAGGCGGCGGCTTTGGCCTTCGCTTCGGCCATGGGTCAGGCGGCGGCCTGCGCTTTCGCTTCGGCCTCAAGGGCGGCTTCGGCGCTGGCTTCGAAGGCCAGCAGGATCGAGCCGTGGCGGGACTTGAAGGCGACGGCGGGCGCGAAAATCTCCAGATCCGCCCAGCGGCCGTTCTCGAAGGTGGCCCAATCGATGGCGCTACCTGCAAGGAAGGCGCGCATGGCATCCCGCAGCGCGGCGAGTTCCGCGACCGAGCGGCCGATGACACCGCGCCCGACGAGCGAGGCGGCGGCCTGACCCAGCGCGCAGGCCCGCACTTCCTGCCCGAAGCGGGCGATGCGCCCGTCTTCCAGCGACAGGTCCACGGTTACGCGGCTGCCGCAGATGGGGCTGACCTTCTGCACCGTGGCTTGCGGCGCTTCCAGCCGCTCCTGATGGGGGATGGAAGCAGCGAGGCGCAGGATGCGGGTGTTGTAAAGCTGGTCGGACATGGGCCCAATGTAAGGATGATCCACCCAAATGTAAAAGGGGCGGGCGGTCAGATTCCGGCCGGTTGCTCGATGGGTTGGACGGCCATGTCGAGGTCGGCTCGGATGGCGGCGGCGCGGGCCTCCAGCTCGTCCAGCCGGTCGGCCAGCACGGCATCCGTGCTGAGTGTGACAGGCTGGTCCCTGAGAATGCGGGCCAGCTGCCGCTCGATCGTCCGCGTCTTGTAGAACAGCTTGGCGCGGCCGACGAGCCCGGTGGTTTGCTCCGGCCAGACGGGCGGCAGGGCGATGGGGCGGTAGTCGAGCCCGAGGGAGGCGCACCAGTCCCGCCACTTGAAGGGCAGGACATCGCAGATGGTGAGCGCCACCCATGGGGTGCGGTAGGCATCGGCAAGGATGGCCCCGTGCATGGCCTCGGTGACGAGGAAGGAGGCCTCGGCCACTTGGGCGAGCAGGGTATCGATGGGATCGCGCGGGTCGAGGTAGGTGAGGCCCAGCCGGGCGCAGAGAGCTTCCCAGTAGCCACGGCCGAAGCGCGCCGTGGTGATGTGCGGCATGAACGCGGGCTTTGCGCCCCTGGCTGCGGACTGGGGCAGCAGGCGGGCGGCGAGCATGGCGCCATCGGTGACGGCTGCATGCGCCTCCAGCCCGAGCGCGGCGGCGGTCAGCGGCCCGCGAACAGAGCGCACTTCCCAGCCGTCACCCAGCCGGAAGCTGCCCTTCTGGCCGAGATCGTAACCATAGCCGCTGGAGAAGACGACCTTGCGCGTATGATGGCTGAGGGCATCGCGGGTCTGCACATTGAGGATGGTGCCGAAGCCGAGGATGACATCGGGGCAGGCAGAGCCGCTGCTGCCAACATCGATGCCCGGAAAGATGCGAGGCAGCAGTAGGGCGTTGAGATCATCGCCGAAGTTGGTCTCGCCGGAGGACGCCCGGTGGTAATAGCCCCGCACGCGCATGGCTGTTTGGCTGGTCTGCATTCACCCGATTCCATGCTGTCTGCCCGCAAGGGCAGCGCTGCGCCGTTACGGCAACCGAATTAGTCCTGTTGCATAGCCGGGACGGGAAGGCAATGGACGGGCCTGGATCAGGCCCACTTCCAGGTGGTGCCTTGGGGGCCGTCCTCGAGCGCCACGCCTGCCGCCTTCAGTTCATCGCGGATGCGGTCGGCGGTGGCGAAGTCCCGCGCCTTCTTGGCGGCCGCGCGCTCGGCGATCTTCGCCTCGATGGCGGCGGCATCGATGGCGGCGTCGGCACGAGCCCCGGTGAACCACTCCTCCGCGTCCTGCTGCAGGAGGCCGAGAAGGGCAGCGCCGGCCTTGAGACCGGCAAGGTCGCGCTCGTCCGCCAGCTTCGCCAGCGCGGCGAGGGCGAGCGGGGTGTTGAGATCATCCTCCAGCGCCTCGACCACGGAGGCCGGAGGTTCGGCAGCGGCTTCGACGTTTGCCCCGCGCAGCAGGCCATAGAGCCGATCGAGCGTGCGGCGTGACTGGTCGATGAGCGCGTCGTTCCAATCCAGCGGCTGGCGGTAATGGGCAGAAAGCAGGGCGAAGCGGACGACCTCGCCGGGCACGCCGCCAGCCAGAATCTCCGACACCAGGAGGATGTTGCCGATGGACTTGGACATCTTCTCCGAGTCGATCGACAGGAAACCGTTGTGCAGCCAGTAGCGCGCCAGCCGGTGGCCGGTGGCGCAGACGGACTGGGCGATCTCGTTCTCGTGGTGCGGGAAGATCAGGTCCTGCCCGCCCGCGTGAATGTCGATGCTGTCGCCCAGGTGGGCGCGGATCATGGCCGAGCACTCGATATGCCAGCCGGGGCGGCCACGGCCCCAAGGGCTTTCCCAGCCCGGCAGGTCATCGCTTGAGGGCTTCCACAGCACGAAGTCGGCTGGGTCGCGCTTGTAGGGAGCCACTTCCACGCGGGCCCCGGCGATCATGTCGTCCCGGTTGCGGTTGGAGAGGCGGCCGTAGTCCGGATAGGTGGGCACGTTGAACAGCACATGGCCCTCGGCCTCGTAGGCGAAGCCGCCCTCGATCAACCGCTGGATCATCTCGATCATCTGCGGGATGTGGGTGGTGGCGTGCGGGTCCATCGTCGGGCGGATGACGCCGAGAGCCCCCATGTCCTCAAGGTACAGGGCCTCGAACTTGTCCGTGATGGTCTTGATGGGCACCTGCTGCGCCTTGGAGGCGGCGTTGATCTTGTCGTCCACGTCCGTGATGTTGCGGGCGTAGACCACGTGGCTCTCGCCGTATTGGCGGCGGAGCAGGCGGAACAGCACGTCGAACACCACGGGCGGGCGGGCGTTGCCGATGTGCGCCCGCGAATAGACCGTGGGGCCGCAGACATACATCGTCACCCGCTTCTCATCGGCGGGGACGAAGTCTTCCTTGGTGCGCGTGAGCGTGTTGTAGAGCGTCAGTGCCATGAGAGGCTTCCTAGCCGTGGATCAACCGCTTCACAAGACGGCGCGGGGCAGGAAGAGGGGTGGACGTTTCAGATTTTAACTTCCGAGTCCGAGCTTTTCTGGAACAGCTCGTTCAGCTCCCGGCGCTGCTGGTCGGTGTAGCCGTCGTCCTCAAGGAGCGGGGCATCAGGATCGATCACGCCGGCGCTGAAGTCATAGTCGCCCGCGTGGCTGTGATCGTTCCGCACCCAGCCGATGAAGTTCGACAGGGCATCGCTGGAGGTTTCCACAACGCCGTGGGTCTTGGCCTCACCGATCCAGTTGGGAAGCTGATGCCGGTCGAGGAACAGCCCCAGGAACATGTAGATGAAGCAGATGACGATGAGGCCGCGCAGCACGCCGAAGCCGCCGCCGCCCAGCCGATCGATGGGCGCAAGCGCCGAGCCCTTGACCCGGCGGGACAGACTCATGCCGATGAGGCGCACCAGCGCCACAGTGACGAGGATGATGAGGACCAGCGCTGCCAGATCGCCGCCGGCGTCGCTGCCGATGGACTGGCGCATCCACTCCGACACGGGGGTGAAGAGGAACTTGAGGGCGATAATCGCCGCAACCCATGCCCCAACGGACAGGACCTCCATCACCAGCCCGCGGCTGATGCCGTACAGGCCCGAAAGCCCGACGATCACAAAGAAGAAGATGTCGAACGCAGTCATCAACATCCGGAGTTAAAGCCCAGCGGTGAGGTGGTCAACCAGCCCGGCGAGGCTGGTGAACTCAACCGTGGCAATTTCGCGCCCACTGTTGCTACGAGGCGGCACAAAAGCGCGGGTGAAGCCGAGCTTGGCGGCCTCCTTGAGGCGGGCGGCGCTTTGAGACACGGGGCGAATCTCCCCCGACAGCGCGATTTCGCCATAAGCGACGAGATCGTTTGGCATAGGACGGTCCACCAGCGCCGAGACGAGGGCGGCGGCCACCGCCATGTCCGCCGCCGGCTCGCTGATCCTGAGACCGCCCGCGACGTTGAGGTAGACCTCGTGCCCGGAGAAGGCGAGGCCGCAGCGTGCCTCCAGCACGGCGAGAATCATGGAGAGGCGGCCCGAATCCCAGCCGACGACGGCGCGCCGGGGTGTGGCGCCCGACGGCACCCGCACCACCAGAGCCTGCATTTCGACGAGCACCGGCCGCGTGCCCTCAACGCCCGCGAAGACGACGGAGCCGGCAACGGGCCGGTCCCGGTCCGTCAGGAACAGGGCGGAGGGGTTGGTGACTTCAACGAGGCCCTTCTCCCCCATCTCGAACACGCCGATCTCGTCCGTGCCGCCGAAGCGATTCTTCACCGCGCGCAGGATGCGGAAGGCATGGCTGCGCTCGCCCTCGAAGTAGAGCACGGTATCGACCATGTGTTCGAGCACGCGGGGACCGGCGATCTGCCCGTCCTTGGTGACGTGGCCGACGAGTACCAGCGACGCGCCCGAGGTCTTGGCGTAGCGGATCAGCTCATGGGCGGCGGCGCGCACCTGGCTGACCGTGCCGGGGGCGGCCTCCAGCTGGTCGGAATAAAGCGTCTGGATCGAATCGATCACGAGCAGGGTGGGGGCAGGCTGCGACTCAAGGGTGGTGAGGATGTCCCGCACCGCCGTCGCCGAACCCAGCTGCACCGGCATCTGGGCAACGCCCAGCCGGTCGGCGCGCATGCGGACCTGATCCACCGCCTCCTCGCCCGAGATGTAGACGACCGAGCCGCCCTTCTCCGCAATGCGGGCGGCGGCTTGCAGGAGGATGGTGGACTTGCCGATGCCGGGGTCGCCGCCGATCAGCACCGCGCAGCCGGGCACAAGGCCGCCGCCCAGCACCCGGTCGAACTCCGCCATGCCGACGGGACGGCGGGGCGCGGGCTCGATGTCGCTGGACAGGCTCGCCAGTTCGATCCGCCGCCCGCCCGAGCGCAGGCTGTGCTTGGCGGTGAACGGCGTGACGGTGGGGGCCGCGTCCTGCTCAAGCGTGTTCCAGCCCTGACAGTCCGGGCACTGGCCCATCCACTTGGACTGGATGGAGCCGCACGATTGGCAGACGTAGCGGGTTTGCGGTTTGGCCATGGGGTGTGCGTGTTCCTGATATGTTCGTATTGGATATTAGGGAAGCGCGGGCGATGGGGCAAGGGAAGGTGGGTGTGTATGCATGAATTTGGTCTTGTTTTGCAGGGGGCTCGCCCCCTGAGCCCCTACGTTTTATCGGGACGTGTGCCCGGCGCTTGCTGGAGGCGGGGGGGGGTGATCGGGCCGCGTTTCAGAAGATTGCCGGAGCCGGAACGGAGCAACAGTTCCTTACTATCATTCAAGGTCAAGAGGCCGGGGAGCAGGGGCCCGGCAGGTGGACTGGAATGAGGCGGTGGATTGCGGGGGGCCGGCAGGGGGGTGGATTGTGGGCTCAGCCAGGTGCCTCATGCGCGGCCGGGCAGGTAATTTCATGTCACATATGACACTCTGCCAACTTGCCGTTGCCTGTGACGTGAGGTGGTGGAGGAGGGTTCGTCTGCTGTGTTCGGCCGGGCGGGTGTTGGCTATGCGGCTAGGGTGGACAGATTGGTCGTGTCAGGTACGACACTTTGCCAGATTAAGCAGCCGGTTGTTTGAGTTGCCGGTTGTTTGAGTTGCCGGTTGTTTGAGTTGCCGGATGTTTGAGCTGCGGGGTGTTGAGGTGCGGCCTGTTGCGCTTCCTCCCGGCGAGCGTGGTGGATGCCTCCAACCACTCGGCAGGCGCAGCCTCTGGCGCGGGTGCGGCCCAGTCCAGCTCATCCAGCGGGCGCGGCGTTTTCCTGTGCGCGGCCCGGAAGACGAAGAGGCGGTGCAAGGGGGATTTATAGATCCCCCTTGAGAATAAACCTGACCCGAGAAGCCCTCAGCCCTTCATCAGGTCCATCTGGATGGGGCCTTCGGCGCGGCCGTTGACGAACTGGTCGACGTAGGGGTTGCCGCTGTTGTCGATCTGGTCGGCGGGGCCTTCCCAGATGATCTTGCCCTTGTAGAGCATGGCGATGCGATCCGCGATCTTGCGGGCGGAGGCCATGTCGTGGGTGATGGTGAGGGTGGTTGCGCCCAGGTCGCGCACGCGCTCGACGATCAGCTCGTTGATGACATCGGCCATGATGGGATCAAGGCCGGTGGTGGGCTCATCGAAGAAGATGATCTCCGGCTTGGCGGCGATGGCGCGGGCGAGGCCGACGCGCTTCTGCATGCCGCCCGAGAGCTCGGAGGGGCGCAGGTCGGCCACATCCGGCGTGAGGCCGACGCGGCGCAGGTTCTCGATGGCGATTTCCTTCGCTTCTTTTGCCTTCAGCCCATGGCCCTGCATCAGCCCGAAGGAGACGTTGCGCCAGACGGAGAGGCTGTCGAACAGCGCCGCGCCCTGGAACAGCATGCCGAACTTGTCCAGCACCTGGGCCCGGGCCTTGCCGCGCAGGCCGACGACGCTTTCGCCATCGACGAGGATGCGGCCCGCATCCGGGCGGAGAATGCCCAGGATGCACTTGAGCAGCACCGACTTGCCGGTGCCCGAGCCGCCGATGATGACCAGGCTCTGGCCCTTGTCGACGGTGAGGTTGACGCCGTCCAGCACCACCTTGGGGCCGAAGCGCTTGGCAACGCCGTTGACGACGATCTTGGGGGAAGCAACATCCGTCATGAGCCGAAGACCAGAACCGTGATGACAAGGTTTGAGAACAGGATGAGGATGAAGGCCGAGACCACCGCGTTGGTGGTGGCGCGGCCGACGCCCGCAGCGCCGCCGGTGGATTTGAAGCCGTGGTAGCAGCCCATCAGCGCGATGACGAGGCCGAACACCGCCGCCTTGACCAGCGAGGAGATCACGTCGTCGGCTTCAAGATACTGCTGGGTGACCTTGAGGTAGTTGGCCGGGTTGAAGCCCAGCCGCTCGGTGGCGATGAGAAAGCCGCCCAGAACGCCGATGATGTTGGCGACCAGCGTCAAGAGCGGCATCACGATCACCGCTGCCACGATGCGCGGCACGATGAGATACTTGAAGGGATCGGTGGAGAGGGTGGTCATGGCGTCGATCTGCTCGGTGACGCGCATGGTGCCCAGCTCCGCCGCCATGGAGGAGGAAACCCGGCCCGCGACCATGAGGCCGCCGAGCACCGGGCCCAGCTCGCGCACCATGGCGATGACCGTGACCGCCGCCACCGCGCTTTCGGCGTTGAAGCGCGAGCCGCCGACGAAGATCTGCTGGGCCAGCGCCGCGCCGGTGAAGAAGGCGGTGAGGCCAACCACCGGCAGCGAAAAGTAGCCGATGGAGAGCATCTGTTCGACCATGCGGCCGAAATAGAAGGGCGGGCGCACGATATGGCTGATGGCAAGCCCGGCGAACTTCGCCAGGCGGCCGATCGATGCGAGCCCGGCCAGGAACACCCGGCCTATGATCGACAGGAAGTCAATGATCAGGGTCACAGGGTCACTCTTGCCTCATGTTCCGGCGCTTCAGGGTGTGGCGCCTCGGTTTCCCGAACAGCTGGACGTTCAGCACAATAATGCCGCTCATAGCGGTGGCCCAACAGGGTAAGCAACTCGTATTGCGACAAACCCGACCAGAGCGCAGCCTCAGCCAGAGGGATGCCATCGCCCAGCAGCGTTGCCCAGTCCCCCGGCTGGACGGCAGGCACGGCGCTGATATCGGCCGTGACCAGATCCATCGAGACGCGCCCGACAACCGGGCAGCGCACGCCGCGCACCACAACCTGGCCCCGGCTGGAGAAGCCGCGCAGGTAGCCATCCGCATAGCCGATCGCCAGGGTGGCGAGGCGGGTGGGGGCGGCAGCGGCCCAGGTGGCGTTGTAGCCGACCGTCTCGCCGGCGGGTACGGTCTTTACCTGGATGACCTGCGCCTCGGCCTTTGCCACGGGCCGGAGGACGCCTTCCAGTGCCGGGTGAACCACGCCGCCGTAAAGGGCGATGCCGGGGCGGGCGAGATCGAAGAGGGCAGCGGGCGCCTCCACGATGCCAGCCGAGTTGGCAAGGCTGCGGCGACGGGCGGGCAGGCCTGCGGACAGGGCGGCGAACCTGTCTGCCTGACGGCGGGTGAGGGGGTGGCCCGGCTCATCCGCGCAGGCGAAGTGGCTCAGCGCAATGTCGAGGTTGAGCCCTGAGAGGTCGAGCCCGGCAACTTCCTCTGGGCGCACCCCGAGGCGGTTCATGCCGGTATCGAGCATCAGGTCGGCAGGCCGCTCGCCGCCCGCCTGCCGCCACAAGGCGACCTGCTCGGGCGTGTTCAGCACGGGCTGGGCGCTCAGGGCGCGGAAGGCCGCCACTTCCCCCTCCAGCACGCCGTTCAGCACGTGGATGCGCGCCTCCGGCAGCAGGGCGCGCAGCTGCGCCGCCTCGGGCAAGGTGGCAACGAAGAAATCCCGGCAGCCTTCCGCCCACAAACGGCGGGCGGGTTGCTCCAGCCCCAGGCCGTAGCACTCCGCCTTCACGGCGGCGGCGCACGCCGCAGGCCCCGCAAGCCGCGCCAGAGCGCGGTAATTGCTGCCAAGCGCGTCCAGATCGACGCTGAGGCGCAGGCGGGAGGCGGGAGGCATGGTCATGGCGAACCGATAGCGGGCGGGCGGGTGAAAGGCAAATGGCACGCGGCGGGAGGGGGTATGGAGCAGTGTGAGATTGAAAAGATTTGCAGGGGATTTGGACCCCTGGTCCTCAGGGGGAAATAAGGGCAAAGAAGAATGCAGGGGTCTTGGACCCCTGCACCCCTTCGTTTTTCGGGCCGTGTGTCCGGTATTCTCCGGTGACGGTGAATGACTGGATTGTGTTTCAGGAGGCTCTTGAAACTGGGGTCGGTTTTGACGGCCTGAATTCGTTATCGTATTATAATTCAAATTATTGCAATGCTGCCTTTTCAGGCAAAGGCGCGGCCAAGGCTTTCGTTTCAGCCTGGCCATCCGCAATTAGTTGCTTCTTTTCGGTGCCTATTTTGCTGATTTCAGCTAGTTTTTGCTGACGCGTGTGTCGAGCTACATACCATTCTTCAAACAACATTTCGATTAACTCAATCAGCGCTTGAGCTTCTCCGGAATCAACCGGGACAATCAAGTTTATGTCCTTTTCCATGTGTGCACCAATGTTCCCGATTGAGCGCACATGATCGATGGCTTCGACGGTCTCGATGGTTACACCCGCCGGTCCATTGCCCAAATTTACGGCATCTCGAAGAGCGTTGATTTCGTCAACCAGTCGGCTCTTTGTAATTTTGCAGAAGTCACGGATCATTCCTTGAATGCAGCGGCGTGCGAGTGTTGCCGCAGCTTTGGGGCTCATTTCCCGGATTAAACAGGCTTCTACGTAATCCTCAACCAATGGTGCAGGAATATAGTCTGGTTGAGGCTTGGCTGAACCTTCGGGAAGCACTTGTCTTGAGAAGAGTGCTGGATAATCTGAAATGATGGTGTGATTAAGATTGGGGCCTCTATTTTTTCGTACCGAAAAACTTATAGTAGTTTTATTACATGCAGGGTTAGAGCATGCAATCGCTGAAATGCACCCGCTAATCGTGCCTTCAGCAGTTTTGCCTACGGTTATTGGCACATTAATATCATCGAATCGAGCCGGAACAACCGTTTGGGCTCGCTGGCAATAAGGGCATGTCCAATTGAAACTTGCCATTGTCTCTCCAGATCTGAACGTCACATAGTTATTAAATCTGTATCACCCAGATGCGTTCAGATTATAACATTTTGTGGAGAGGTAGTAGATTTATTGAGGAGTATCTGCTTCACAGACAACGCTTATAGAAACACATGAATGTGTGCCGGTTGGTAGGCGTGCCGCGTCTTGCTCTTTCTCATCGTTGGATTTTGCACGGCGGTGGCGGGATCAGTGCGTCTGAGGCGGAGCGGCTGGCCGGAAAGAAAAACGCCGACCCGCGGATAAGCGGATCGGCGTTGTTCGTCAGGCTGGTCGTTCGATCAGGCCAGAACTTGGTCGGCGAACGGCAGCTTGTAGAAGCGCTTGCCGGTGGCGGCGGCAAGGGCGTTGGCCACGGCCGGGGCGATGGGCGGCACGCCCGGCTCGCCGACGCCGGTGGGGGGCTTCGGCGGAGGGGAGGATGTGCACCTCCACCTCGCGCGGGCTGCCGCTCATGCGGAGCACCTGGTAGCTGTCGAAGTTGGTCTGCTCGACCGCGCCATCGGCCAGGGTGATGGCGCTGGAGAGCGCCGCGCCCAGGCCGAAGCCGATGCCGCCTTCCATCTGGGCGGCAACGATGTCCGGGTTGATGGCGATGCCGCAGTCCACGGCGCAGACGACTCGCTCGACGCGGAAGTCCTTGCCGTCATAGCTGATCTCGGCCACCTGCGCGACGTAGGAGCGGAACGACTCCTGCACCGCGACGCCCCGGTAGCGACCCTTCGGCAGCGGCTTGCCCCAGCCCGCCTTCTCGGCGGCGAGCTTGAGGACGCCCGCGATGCGCGGGTGCTTCTCCAGCAGCTTGAGGCGGAAGGCGACCGGGTCCTGCCCGGCGGCCTCGGCCAGCTGGTCGATCATCACCTCTTTCACGTAGGCGTTGTGGGTGTGGCCGACCGAGCGCCACCACAGCACCGGCACGCCGACCTTGGGGGCGACCCAGGTGACGCGGGCGGCGGGCAGGGCGTACTGCTCCAGCACGTTGCCCTCGACCGCCGCGCCGTCCGGCTTGTCGGCGGGTGAGAAGGGCGTTCCGGCGAGGATGGACTGATGAACGATGGTCTGGTCCCACGCCACCACGTCGCCGGAGGCGGAGAGGCCCGCCTTCACCTTGTGAACGGCCATGGGGCGATAGTAGCCGCCGGTCACGTCGTCCTCGCGGGTCCAGACGAGGCGCACCGGATACTTGCCGCCGGTCGCCTTGAGGATGTTGGCGATCTCCACCACCCAGTCGGACTGGAAGTTGGCGCGCCGGCCGAAGCTGCCGCCCGAGACGATGGTGGTGAGGTTGACCTTCTCCGGCGCGAGGCCCAGCACCTTGGCCACGTTGCCCTGGTCTATGGTGTGGAACTGGAAGCCGCCGGCCAGCTCGGCGCCGTCTTTGGTGAGGCGGCCCCAGCCGGTCATCGGCTCCATGGACGCATGGGCGAGGAAGGGGAACTCGAACGTGGCCTCGACCACCTTGGCGGCGGAGGCCATCGCCTCGGCGGGCTTGCCGGTCTCGCCGACGAGCATGCCGCCCCCGGCCTCGGCCAGCTTGCGGTACTCGGCGGTGAGTTCGGCGGTGCCGCGCTTCTCGGCGGCGGTTTCATCCCACTCGACGGTGAGCGCTTCCCGGCCCTTGATGGCGGCGAAGGTGTTCTTTGCGACGACGGCGACGCCGCTTGGCACCTGCACCACATCAACGACGCCGGGCACGGCCCTGGCCGCCGCGGCATCGAAGCTCTTCACCTTGCCGCCGAAGCGGGGCGCGCGCTGGATGACGGCCGTCATGGTGCCCTCGGGCGCCATGTCGATGCCGTAGACCGCCGTGCCGTCGGTCTTGGCGTTGTTGTCCAGCCGGTGGATGCGCTTGCCCACCAGCGTGAAGTCCTTCGGGTCCTTGAGGGGGACGGTGGCGGGCACCGTCTCGCTGGAAGCGAGGGTCGCCAGTTCGCCGAAGGTGGCCTGCTTGCCTGAGGCGGCGTGGCGGACGACGCCGCGCTCCACCGTGATTTCCGACGGCTGCGCGCCCCACTTGCGGGCGGCGGCGCTGACCAGCATGGCCCGCGCGGTGGCGCCGGCCTTGCGGAGCTGCTCCCACGAGTTGAACATGGCGGTGGAGCCGCCCGTGCCCTGAATCGTGCCGAAGGCGAGGTTGGCATAATCCGGCACGCGGGCAGGCGCGCCCTCGGCCCGCATCTGGGACCAGTCGGCGTCCAGCTCCTCCGCCACGATGGTGGCGAGGCCCGACCAGGTGCCCTGGCCCATCTCCAGGTGCTTGGCGAGCACGGTGACGGTGTTGTCCGGGCTGATGCGGATGAAGGGCGTCGCCTCAAGGCCGGTGCCGGCGGTCAGCCCTGCGCGGCGGCGGTGGCCGATTCGGGCAGGAGCGCCAGCGTCAGCCCCGCGCCGGTGAGGGCGAGGAAGCGGCGACGGTCCACGCGCGGAGCGTTGCCGGAGGCGGCGTTCCGGCCCGGAAGATCGAATTTCTGATACATGGTCTCAGGCCTCCAGCGTTGAGGCCGCAGCCTTGATGGCCTTGCGGATGCGAACATAGGTGGCGCAGCGGCAGATGTTGCCATCCATCGCGGCGTCGATGTCGTCGTCCGTCGGTTTCGGCGTCTCGTTGAGGAGCGCGACGGCCGACATGATCTGGCCGGACTGGCAGTAGCCGCACTGCACCACGTCCAGATCGCGCCAGGCCTTGGTGACGGCTTCGGCCACCTTGCCGTTCAGCCCCTCGATGGTGGTGATGGCGGACTCGCCGATGCTGCCGACCGGAAGCTGGCAGGAGCGGATCGGCTGGCCGTCCAGATGAACGGTGCAGGCGCCGCATTGGGCCATGCCGCAGCCGAACTTGGTGCCGGTGAGTTTAAGGTCGTCCCGCAGTGCCCAGAGAAGGGGGGTCTCCGGGTCAACGTCGAGCTGGCGAGACTGGCCATTCACGTTGATCGTGATCATGCAAATGTCCCTGCGATGAAGAGAGTGGGGGAGGTAAGGATTATCGTTATTATGGCGTACAGAGTGCCATAGCAGAAAATTTGCAACAAGCCTTCAAGGAGCTATTGATCCCGGCAACGGCTTTGGCTATAGCCGGGCCTCCCCAGACAAGTGCGGTCGTGGCGGAATTGGTAGACGCGCAGCGTTGAGGTCGCTGTGGGGCAACCCGTGGAAGTTCGAGTCTTCTCGACCGCACCAGTGCTCTCCCGAGCAGTTGGGCGCTTTCTCTAAAAAGCAGCATTAAAGCATCGACCGGCCGAAAGGCTGGGCGGGGCTTTTCTGCGTGCCGTTTACGCCGGGCCGCGCTGCCGGGCAAAAAAAAGGCGGCGCTGGCGCGCCGCCCAAGTTTGAACCGATCTTGCCTCGATCAGGCCTTGCGACGCCGCATAAAGGCGATGCCGACAAGACCAGCGCCGAGCAGGCCAAGGGCCGCAGGCTCGGGCACCGCCGCGATGCCGTCGTCGGCAACCAGCGAGAGTTCAATGTTCAGGTTGAGATTGGCGCTGGAGAGAAAGCCCAGCGGATTGTCGATCGTAAGGCCCAGGCCCTCGTTCAGGAAAACGAAGAAGTCATCCGCCTCGAGAAGGCCGCCAACCAGGCCGGGGTCGAAGGTCGCCAGGTCGCCGTCGAAATCGCCCACCGTCACATAGCCACCGACGCCATCCTGATAGCCGGAGCCCGGAAGCGACTGGCTGAGGATGAAGGCAAGGGTCATGAGGTCGTTCACCACATCGTCGGTCGTCGACTCGAACGTCGTGAGGACGCCGCCGAGCGTGGGAAAGTTGAACATGGTCTCGGTGCCGCCAACCGGCGTGTAGGTGCCGCCGCCGGAAACGGTGGCGGACAGCGTCCAGGTTGCATTCTGGCCGAGCGGCGGCATGTCGAGCGCGTAGTCGCTGAGCCGGAGCAGCGCGACCAGCTCGTAGTTGCGCCCATCGGCATCCAGGGTGTTGACCGCCTCGGGCACCGAAATGGACTCGGCAAAGGTCGTGCCATCGGCACGGTAGAAGGCAAACAGATCGACCATGGCGCTGGTCGAGTAGACAGTGGCCGATGCCGGCGCCGAGAACAGACCAATGGTCGCCGCGATGGCGGCCGCCCAAATTCCTCGTAGCATTGCTCAATCCCTCGCAAACTAATCCCAGGGGATTAAAGCAAATGTTGTGCCACGCCCGTAATATGGCGGTTTTATCGCGTTTCGGTGGCAAAATCGTTGCGCGTTTGTAAGAAATATCGACAACAGGCGCGGACAAGGCTGGCGCTGCCTGTGTGGCCGGCGCGGCTGCCGGTTGGGCCGCGTCCTCAGGCGGGGTGTTCGGGCGGGGTGTTCGGGCGGGGTGTTCGGGCGGCCCTGGCGGGCCGTTGGCCGCAAAAATTCGCGCGCCTCGGCAATACATGTAGGTTAGAGGCTTTCCTTGGGCAGGCGAGGGGTTATAAGCCTGACATGACCGAGCAGCCGGACATCGAGATTGGGCCTGAGGACCTGGCGCCCCGCGAGGTGCTGGAGGGCGGCCGGCTGCGTCGTGACTTCATCGACGACGTTGTCACGGCGGCGGACGAGGGCGATGCCGGCCGCGTGCAGGAGCTGGTGGAAACGCTCCACCCGGCCGACCTTGCGGACCTGATCGAGATTGTCGGCGCGGAGCATCGCGCCCGCCTGGTGCAGGCGCTGGGCGACCGGCTGGACGCGGATACGGTCGCCGAACTCAACGACTGGGTGCGCGACGAGGTGATCGAGGTCATGGGTCCGACGGACCTGGCCAACGTCGTCACCCAGCTGGAGACCGACGACGCGGTCGCCATCATCGAGGACCTGGAGGCGGACCAGCAGGAGCAGGTGCTCTCCGCCATGCCCGCCGAGGACCGCGCCGCCATCGAGGAGGCGCTGACCTACCCCGAGGACTCGGCCGGCCGCCTAATGCAGCGCGACCTGATCGCGGTGCCCGAATATTGGACCGTGGGCCAACTGATCGACTTCCTGCGCGAGAAGCAGGACCTGGCCACGGATTTCTGGGAAATCTTCGTCGTTGACGCGAGCCACCATCCGGTGGGGACCATCCGCCTGTCATGGGTGCTGCGCTCCCCGCGCTCGGTGATGGTCGCCGACCTGATGCAGCGCGAGCAGACGCTGATCCCGGTCGACATGGACCGGGAAGAGCTGGCCCTGCGCTTCCAGAAATACGGCCTCATCTCGGCGGCGGTGGTGGACCATGCGGGACGCCTCGTCGGCATGATTACGGTCGACGACGTGGTGCACATCATCTCCGAAGAGGCGCAGGAAGACGCGCTGAAGTTCGTCGGCGTGGGCGAGGGCGACATCAACGAGCCCGTCGTCAGCACCGCCATGACCCGCGTGCGCTGGCTGGTGGTCAACTGCGGCACCGCCATCATCGGCTCGCTGGTGATCGCCCTGTTCGAGGCCTCTATCGAGAAGCTGGTGGCGCTCGCCATCCTCATGCCCATCGTCGCCTCGCTCGGCGGCAACGCGGGCAACCAGACCATGGCCGTTGCCGTGCGCGCGCTCGCCACCGGCCAGCTGACGGCGGGCAATGCGACCCGCATCGTCATGCGCGAGACGAGGGTGGCGCTGCTCAACGGCACGCTGCTCGCCATCCTGGTGGGCGTGCTGACCGCGCTTTACTTCCACACGGTTGGCCTGGGGCTGGTGATCGCCGTTGCCATGGTGGTCAACATCCTGGTCGGCGGGCTGGCCGGCGTGCTGGTGCCCTTGACCATGCACCGGCTGAAGGTGGACCCGGCCGTGGCCTCATCGGTGTTTGTGACCATGACCACCGACGTCATGGGCTTTCTGGCGTTCCTGGGGCTGGCAACCGCCGTGGGGCTGGCCAACCTGCAGTAGGCGGCAATGGACGGAAATGCGAAGCCATCCGTTCTGATGGTGGACGATGAACCGCTGGTGATGCGGCTGCTCGGGCGGGCGGTGGAGACCATGGGGTTCCATCCGCGCTACGCCTCCGACGGCTATGAGGCGCTGGAGGAAATCGACCGCGCGCCGGCCGCGCTGGTTCTGACCGACTACCACATGCCGGGCATGACCGGCGTGGGGCTGGTCGAGGCGCTGGTGGACCGCGGAGCCAAGACCTGCCCGGTCATCCTCATCAGCGGCGACGATGACGCCGCCATGGTGCGCGCCGGGCTGCGGGCGGGCGTTGACGACTTCCTGGTGAAGGGCATGGCCTTCGGCACCTTCATGGGCCGGGTGCGCTTCTGGACCGAGGGGCCGTTCCGTGCGCTCCCGGAGCACATCCGCATAGCGGCGCTGGAGACGATGGACCGGCTGATGCCGCAGGACTTGCCGGTGCAGCAGCTGCGGCGCCGGCGCGACCTGCTGGTGGAGTGGGCCGCCATGGTGATGGCCGACCAGATCGCCGCCGCGCCGGAGGGCTTCGGCACGCAGGCGCTGGACCGGGTGCGCTTCCTCGGCGTGCTCGACCGGGTGCTGGGCATTCTGGCGCGCACCTGCTGGCTGAACCAGCTGCAACGGGTCGATGCCCTCGTTGAGGTGGTGCGGTGGCTGGACCTGCCGTGGGGCGACCGGCTCCTCAAGGAAGAGATGCCCCGACTGGCGGAGTTGAGGCGGCGCGACATGGCCTTCGCCCATGCCGCCGCAACGTTGAGCGTGAGCGTGACATGAGCGTGCATCTGATAAAGATGGCTGTCGGCGTCGACAGCCTGGAAGACCTGACGGATTACCAGCGCCGGTCGGCGATCCAGCGGGCGGATGGCCGGCTGGTGTGCCGCCACCGCACCCGCCACGCCCCCAAGCGCGACGCGGAACTGCTGGACGGCGGCTCGCTCTACTGGGTCATCAAGCGGCAGATCGCGGCGCGGCAGGAAATCCTCGGCTTCGAACCCCTCGAAATCGAAGGGCAAACCCATTGCCTCATCCACCTGAACCCGGAGGTCATTCCGGTGATGCCGCAGCCGCGCCGCCCGCACCAGGGCTGGCGATACCTGGAAGGCGCGGATGTGCCGCCCGATCTCGGCGGAGCAGGAGCGGGCGCAGGCATCACCGAGCTGCCGCCCGCGCTGCTGAAGGAACTCAGGGAGCTGTGCCTGCTGTAGGGGCGCATGTCCCTTGGTTTTTGCAGGAAGAACGCGTTCCCCCTGCGACCCCCATTTCGTTCGAACGGGACGTGTTTCCGGCGATTGCTGGAGCGGCGGAGTCTCCATGTCATCTACGACACTTTGCCGAAAGAAGAGGCGCGGGGGGTGTGGAGCGGGGCGCGCGGGTTGGGGAAGAGCCCGACCCGTTGCTGCCGGGCGCGCGGGCTTTCGGATGGGCGGAACGCCGGGCAGGCGGTTTTCGGACGCGCGGGCGGCCAAGCGGACAGGCTTCCGGGCAGGCGGGGCGGAGCGCAATCGGTTAAGGCTCCTGATCCAGACGACGTGCGGCCCGCTCGCTATGCGGCCGATTGTGGCTGATTGGGCCGTGGCTTCTGGAAGCGGCCGTGCGTACCGATACAATTGCTCCTTAAAATCATTCTAAAATTATAAATGTTCGGAATTTGCGCCGATGGGTGGGGCTGGATGCAGCCGGATGCGCCCCCGTGATTCCCGGATCCAAAGGGCCGTAACCGCTGGGGCAGGGCGCGGCTGGTTCAAACGAAACGGGAGATGCAGGAGGGGCGAAGCCACTGGCTGAGCGACCCTCCTGTGAAAACAAACCTGGCCTGTGAAAACAAACCTGGCCTGCGAAAACAAACCTGGCCTGCAAAAAACAAACCCGGAAAGAAAAACGATCGAACCGGCTCAGCTTGCGTCTGCGTGGTAGGTGACGCCGCCGCCGCCCAGGATGGTCTTGGAGCGGTCCTTGGGGTTGCCGTAGACATCGATATCGCCCGAGCCCATCACGCGGGCGGAGAAGCTCTGGCTCGCGTAGGCGGAGACATCGCCGCTGCCCGCGATGCGGATGGCAACGGAATCGCAGCGCAGGTCTTTCGCGCGGATGTTGCCCGAGCCCGCCACGTTGATGGTGAGGGACGTGCAGGTGCCATTGGCGGCGATGTCGCCGGAGCCGGCGATCTTTATCTCCAGCTCGTCCGCCTTCAGGCTGTTCATCGCCACGTCGCCCGAGCCCGCCAGCAGGAACGAGCGCAGGTCCGGCATGGTAACGGTGACGGTGAGCCTGTCCGTCCGGCTGCCCTGCTTTTGCTTCAGGCGCAGCACGCCGTCGTCCACCTTCGGTTCCAGGTCATCGAGCGCGGCCTGGCTGCCTCTGGCAACGACCGAGATTTTATCGCCCTGTTGGATGCGGACATCCATCGAGCCTTCCAGCGACACGCCGGTGAAGCCCTTGGCGTCGATCTGGCGCTCGATGACCGCCGCGCGGTTGGGGGCGGCGATGGCGACGGCCGTGGCAACAGACAGGGAGCTGAACGCAACGAGGGCGATGGTTTTCAGGCGCATTCTTTTTCTCCTCAGATGGACGGCTGGCGATGGTGCGGCCGGGCGTTACTGTGCCGTGTCGTGATAGGTGATCTCGCCGATGCCGAAGCGGTCCGCCGCGCGGGCCTTGGGGTTGCCGTAGACATCGATGTTGCCGACGCCATAAAGGTGGCCCTGCAGGCTTTCATCGGCAAAGACATCAAGGTTGCTCGCACCGGCCAGCTCCGCCGACACGGTATGGCATTTCAAATTCCTGGCGTTGACGTTGCCCGCGCCGGTGATGCCGACGGTGAGCTGGTCGCAGGTGCCGCTGGCCTCGAGATTGCCCGCGCCGTTGATTTGCAGGACGATCTTGTCCAGCGCCATGTCGCTGATATCCACATTGCCCGCGCCGTTGACGACCAGCCCGGTGAGGGTGGGCATGACGATATCGACGACGGTTTTTTCGCGGAATTCGATCGATTTCGCTTCCTGCTGCTCAAGGTAGAGCACGCCGTCCCTCACCTGCGACCGGAACCGCTCCAGCGCCGCCTCGCTGCCGGTGACGACGACGCTGGGCGTCTCGCCCTGGGTCACGTTGACGTTGATGGCTCCCTTGAAGGACAGGCCGGTGAAGTCCGTGGCCTCGATCCGGCGGTGCGCGGTGCCGGACGTATCGGCTTCCTTGTGTGCCGAGGAGCGAACGATAGCGGCGATGGCCGCAGCACCCAGGAGGACACCGATAACCGACACCAGAACGACCTTGGAACGCATTTTTCCTCCCTGAGCAGTATCCCCGGCCAGCGGATGAACTAATATCATCCGTTGGTAATATTCCTTCCGGCGGAGACTGCTATGAAATGGTTCGGAAAGCTAGCCCTTGGCGCGGCCTGCGTTGCGTTTGGCGCAGGAGTGTTTCTCATTTCCCATGAGAGGCCGGCGGAGGCCCAGTCCTTCGGTGTCGGCGGCGGCGGGCCGTTGCATGTGGCGGCCTCGAGCGTGGGCAATACCAGCCATGCCTGGGCGATCGACCCGCGCACCAGCCTCGTCATCCACTGCGTGGCGGAAGGGGTGAAGGCCGAGTTCAAATGCGCCTCGGAGCCCCTGCCGGGCATGGCCCGGCCCTAAGTGGCTTCGGGCATGGCCCGGCCCTAAGCGGCTTCGGGCATGGCCCGGCCGTCGGCGGCATTGCCGGACGGCCGGGCGGCAGCTCTAGCGGGCCCCTGCGTGGTAGGTGATATCCCCGACACCGCGGCTTTGGCTCTCCCGCTCCTTGGGGTCGCCGTAGATATCGATATCGCCGACGCCTCGAACCGAGGCGTGCACGCTCTGGCGCGCGTGGACGGCAATGTCGCCCGCGCCGCTAACCCTGGCCGAGACGGCGCGGCATTTCAGGTTCTTGGCCACGATGTCCCCCGCGCCGGAGACGCTCGCTTCCAGTTCGTCGCACGTGCCGCTGGCGATGATATCCCCCGCGCCGCTGACGGCCAGCGAGACCCGGCCCAGCTTCATGGCGCTGAGGGTGACATCGCCGCTGCCCTTGACCTTCACCGCCTGGAGCGCCGGCATGGTGATGGCGACCGTCACCTTGCCGTGGTTGCCGAAGAACGTGCTCTCCTGATCGAGCGCGAGCACGCCGCCGTCCACCTTCGCCTGCACCCGATCAAGCGCAGCCGGTGAGCCGCTGGCAACGACGCTAAACCGGGCCCCCTGCCTGATCGTGATATCCATGGCGCCTTCGAGGCGGACCTGGGTGAAGCCCGCAACAGGGATCTCCCGCACCGCGGTTTCGGCCAGGGCAGGGCCTGCGGCGAGGGCGGGCAGGAGGACGGAAAGGCCGCCGAGCGCGGCGGCAGTTGCAAGCCTGATGGACATGGTCTTCCCCGAACTGTTCGTCTCGCCCAGCATGGCCCGCTCCCCAGAGAAACGGAATAGGCCATTTTAATGGGCTCGCAGGGGGCGCTCAGACCGCCGGGCGGATGGGCCATGGTTCGGCGCGGCGCTCAAGCACCTCAACGGGATCGCCCACGCGCACGGGGCCGGGCACGCGCGGCACCGCATTCCAGCCGAACAGCGCGCCGGAGACTCGCGCGTCGGCGGACCTGCGGCAGCGCTGGAGCGTGCGGAGCGGCTCCTGGCTCGACCGCTCGGCGGTTTCCTGATCGGTGGTGGTGATGATGCAGCGGGTGCAGGGCTTGACCAATTCAAGCTCGACCGCGCCGATGCGAAGCGTGAGCCAGCTGTCCTCTCCCCAGGGCTCGTCGCTCTCGATGACGAGGCTGGGGCGGAAGCGGGCCATGGGCGCAGGATGCGCCAGCCGACGGTTGAGGTCCGCCAGGGAGGCGGTGTTGACGATAAGGATGGGATAGCCGTCGGCGAACCCGACCTCGCCGCCCCAGGGCACCCAGGTGGCGGGAAGGCGGCGGTTCGCGCGCTCCGGCATCCAGACGAGGCGCAGGGACCGGCCAAACCAGCCGGAGAGCCAGCCGGAGGCGGCCTCGGCGAGGCGGGCGGGAACCGTGTCCTTCCACACGGTGGCCATAACGATGGGCGCGTCCTCGCCCGGAACATCCAGCGCCAGCGTGCCCGCGCCGGGAGCGGAGAGGGTGAGCCCGTTCGGCCTCAAGGTGGCGGCGAGAAGGGCGAGGCGCGGCTCCTCCCGCTGGGTGAGGAAACGGCCCGCCTCATCGACGATCATCCAGCGGCGGTCCTCCGCAAAGCCGGCAGGCCGCAGCGCTGCTTCTTCCACATCCACCACGCGGCCGGACTTGACGGGATAGAGGTGAAGGCTGGCAACGCGCATGGCAGGGCTCTGAACAGACCGGAAGGAAAATGATTCTCCCTAGTTGTACTGCCTCAATTCCAGCTTGGCGATGGCCTGGCGGTGCACTTCATCCGGTCCGTCCGCCAGCCGCAAGGTGCGCTGGGCGGCGTACATGGAGGCGAGCGGGACGTCGTCGCTGACGCCGCCGCCGCCGAAGGCCTGGATCGCCATGTCGATGACCCGGCAGGCCACATTCGGCGCGACCACCTTAATCATTGCGATCTCCTTCTGCGCCGTTTTGTTGCCGACCGTATCCATCATGTACGCGGCCTTGAGGGTGAGGAGCCGGGCCATGTCGATCTGGCAGCGCGCCTCGGCGATGCGCTCGTGCCACACGCCGTGCTCGGCAATGGGCCTGCCGAAGGCGACGCGGGACTTGAGCCGCTTGCACATCAGCTCCAAGGCCCGCTCCGCCGCACCGATGGAGCGCATGCAGTGGTGGATGCGGCCCGGCCCCAGCCGCCCTTGCGCGATCTCGAACCCGCGCCCTTCGCCCAGCAGCATGTTGGCGGCGGGGACGCGCACGTTCTCGAACACCACCTCGAAATGGCCGTGGGGCGCGTCGTCATGGTGGAAGACGGTGAGGGGACGGATCAGCCGCACGCCGGGCGTGTCGGCGGGCACGAGGATCATCGACTGCTGCTGGTGCCTGGGCGCGTTGGGGTCAGTCTTGCCCATGACAATGAAGATCTTGCAGCGGGGATCGCCCGCGCCGCTGGTCCACCACTTGCGGCCGTTGATGACATACTCATCGCCGTCCGGCACGATCGATGTCTCGATGTTGGTGGCGTCCGACGAGGCGACGGCGGGTTCGGTCATGGCGAAGGCCGAGCGGATCTCCCCCGCCAGCAGGGGCTTTAGCCACGCTTCCTTCTGCTCCTCCGTGCCGTAGCGCTCCAGCGTCTCCATGTTGCCGGTGTCGGGCGCGGAGCAGTTGAACACTTCGGACGCCCACGCGACCCGGCCCATCTCCTCGGCCAGCGGCGCATACTCAAGGTTGGTAAGCCCCGCGCCAAGCTCGGAATGGGGCAGAAACAGGTTCCACAGCCCCTCCGCCTTCGCCTTTTCCTTCAGCTCCTCGATGAGCGGCAGCACCTTCCAGCGCTCGCCCGTCTCGACCTGCGCGCGCCACGTGGCCTCGCTCGGGTAGACGTGCGCGTCCATGAAGGCACGGACGCGATCGATGTACTCAAGGGTCTTCGCGGAATAGTCGAAGTTCACGCCATCCTCCCCGGCAGGCTGCTGCTCATCCGGTGAAAAGGTAGGGCAAAAGCCGGGCGGCACCTCGCGCAAAAACAGGGGGTGAAGGGGGGAGGGTTTGGGGGTGGGGACAGGAAGATGAAAGGGGGTCTTGGGCCCCCCTTTGTTTTGAACGGGACGTGCGCGGCATCAAGGGCTACGCCTGCCGGATCTGCGGGCGCAAGTGGCCACGTATGGGGTATTTCATGTCACCTGTGACACTTTGCCGAAAGGGCGGCGCGGGGGTGTGGAGGAGGTGTCGAGTGTGATGTTGGGGTGGTGCCGCGCTGGTTAGAGGGCGAGCCTCATGAAGGGCTTACCGGCTGGCGGGGCGAAGCTTGAGGCGTCGCTCCCGGCGTAGCGGGGAGGCCAGCGAATGATGGATAGCTGGCCGCAGGCAGAAACCCGTCGCTCCCGGCGTAGCGGGGAGGCCAGAGACGTTGCTGTCGAGCGCGGCATAGCGCGGGGCGCTACTGTCGGGTGCTGCGTGGCTCGAAGCGTTGCTGCCGGGCTTGGCAGCCGATGGCGCGGGTTCCAGATGATGCGCGGTGCGTGCGACACGCGGCCGATTGCGGGTTGCCGGGCCGTAGGTTTGGGGGGCGGTCGTGTATCTTACGAGGAGCATAGAGATTGCTCCTTAAAATCATTCTAAAAGCTAAAGATATTCAGGATGCTCGCTGGTGAGTGTGGGCCGGGCCCGGCCGGGCGCTGGTGAGTGTGGGCCGGGTGCTAGTGAGTGTAGCCAAGTGCTGGCGGGTGCGGCCGGACATGGCCCTGTTGTCTCCAAAAAACGATTGGGCGCGATGGCCGCGATGCAGGGCGCGGCCCGAAAAGCGAAAGGGAGGTTGCCAGGAGGGTCCGAGACCCTCCTGCAAAATCAAGATTACCCAAACTCAAGCCTGGAACGGACGCTCGCGGATCCAGCGGGAGGCGAGCCATTTCTGCCCCTGCGTGACCGGGGTTCCGGCGTGGCGGGAGAGGGGTTCGGGCGCGCCGTTATCAGTCACGTTGACGAACAGGAGGGCATCGCCCACCCGGCCGCGCCAGCGGAGGTTCAGCTCGGTGAAGGCGGTCTCGCCGCCCGTGTAGCCGTCGTTCAGCGCGATGAGCAGGGTCTTGATGCGCTGGCCGCTCTCCTGAAGCCGGTCCTCGGGGCGGGCGGCATTGGGCGGCAGGCAGTCGAGATGGGGGCGGTATTCCCCGCCGGGCGCGTAGGCGAGGATGGCGAGCGGCTCGCCCTGTGCGGCATTGGTGCCGGAGGCGTGCGCGATGCGGCGGTTCACCCACGCAATGATGGAGTCATAGAGGGTGGGGCCGAAGTTCATGTTGTGCGCCCGGCGAACGGGGTGGGGGCGGGACTGGCCGGTTTTGGGGTCGAATACCTGGGCGGGCCGCACCTGCGGCTGGGCGGCGCGCAGCACGTGCTGGCAGATGGCTGAGGGCACGAGGCCGGGCAGGGCGCTGATGCGGGGCGCATCGTGAAGGCTTTCGGGCTCCGGCAGGGGCGCGTCGCGCAGGGGCCAGAGGTTCACCTCCGCCTGCGCCGATGGGTCGCCGTTTTCCGCCGCGCGACGGGTCCAGCGATCGGCTTCCACCCCGTCGCCATCCGGGGCTTCCCAGCGCAGCAGGCAGGCGTAAAGCTGCATGGCGGGCGGCAGGCCGCTTTCGGCGGCGTGTCGCGCCATCTCGAGGGCTTTCGTGGGATCACGGGGAAGGCGGCTGCCGGTCGCCAGCCACTCGGCCACCGCCAGCTGGGCCAGCGGCACGCCGTCTAGAGCTGCTTCCCGCATCAGGGGCACGGCCTCGCGCGCCGCGCCGCGCTGGAAGGCGGCGAGGGCCGCGTTGACGCGCGGATCGGGAGCTGGCGGCCGGTCTGCCATGAATGGGCCTCAGGACGCGGAAGGATTGTGCTTGGACAGGATGCGGTTGACGGCCGTGTTCAGGTCTTCCAGCGAAAAGGGTTTGTCCAGCACGTCGGCGATCAGTTCCTGAAGATTGTAGGCCCGCTGCCGCTCGTGGGCGTAGCCGGTCATCATCAGCACCGGCATGTCGGGCGCGACGGAGCTGGCCTTCAGCGCCAGCGCGATGCCGTCCATCACCGGCATGACGATATCGGTGATGAGCAGGTCGAACTGCTCGTGATTGAGGCAGGAGAGCGCCGCGCCGCCATCTCCCACCGATACGACCGTATGACCGAAATGGGCGAGGCTGCGCTCCACGAACTCGCGGACCGCGGCATTGTCCTCAGCGACGAGGATGCGCGCCATGGAGGCGTCAGCCTTCGGTGCCCGTATCTGCGCCGGTTTCGAAGCCGATACGCAGCTGTCGCGCCGTGCGCGGAAAGTTTTCGACCGTGGTATCGAACATGACCGTCTGACCCCCGTTCAGCACCAGCGTGGGCGGTGGAAAGACCCAGGAGAACACCACGTTGCCGTTCTCGTCCAGCATGGTGCCCTTGAGGCTGGGAATGCGGACGGTACGGGTGGTGGGGTTCTCGATGGAGCCGGTGATTTCCTGCGACAGGTTGCCGTTCTCCAGCAGCCGCGCGGGCGGCGGCGGCGGATAGCTGATGCGAAGCACCTGCGCGCCAAGGCTGGCGTCGTGCGGCACCGGCGTTGCCAGCCCCGCCGCCGCATAGAAGCTGCGGAACATGTCGCTGTGTTCAATCAGCGCGTCCTTCCACAGGAAGACGTTGAGGGCGAGGACCGCAACGACGCCCGTGCCGATGGCGACCCACTTGACCGGAAAGCGGCGCTTCGGCTTGCGCGAACGCCGGGTCTGGCGGCTCTCATCGGCCTGGATGCGCCGGCGCAGGGCGCGGGTGGACCCCTCCATCGGCGCGGGATCCTCGAAGGCGTCCGCCATGGGGGCGGCCTCGTCTCCCAGGCGGGGGATGGGGCCTTCGGCAAATTTCGGGTAGGCGGGCGCCGCCTCGTCCGCCAGGTCAGGGGCGGCGGACCCGGCCTGCGCCCCGGCCATGGCGTCGGCGGGAGCGCCGACGGCCTCAAGCTCGCGGGCGGGCGTCTCGGCCGGGTATTCGGTCCAGACGTGCTTGCAGGCAGCGCAGCGCACCGCGCGACCGCCTACGGGGATCGCCGTATCGCTGACCAGGTAGCGGGAATTACAGTTCGGACAGGTCAGGATCATGCACAGCCGTCGAACAAAAGCCTTGCTCGCCTCTGAGAAGTGGAATGACTGGAGTTGAACGACGCCCCCAAAATGGATGACCCCCCACAGGGACGACCGGGGCCTCAGCGCCAATATCCACACCTTGACTATGCAGCGCAAGAGAATCGAAGAGGGCCTGGCTCCGCCGCCGTCCGGCCGTGCTTCGCATGGGATGGTTGCAGCGCCCGGCCATGGAAAGCGCTGCCTCCCCGTTTGCGTTTGGCTGCAACGCGTGCCAAACAAAGGGCAAGTCTCATCATCCACAGGCGTTGCCGTGAATACCGTCGTCCGGTTCGAAAACGTAGGTCTGCGCTATGGCACGGGCGCGGAGGTGCTGCGCGACATCAGCTTCTCGCTGGAGAAGGGGTCGCTGCACTTCCTGACCGGCCCGAGCGGCGCAGGCAAGACCTCGCTCCTGAAGCTGCTCTACCTTGCCCAGCGCCCCTCGCGTGGGCTGATCGAGCTGTTCGGGCAGGAAGTGGTATCGATGGCGCGCGAGGGCCTGCCGGCGCTGCGCCGCCGAATCGGCGTGATTTTTCAGGATTTTCGCCTGCTGCCGCACCTGACCGCGCTGGAGAACGTTGCCCTGCCGCTGCGGATATCCGGCACGGGCGAGAACGAGGCGCTCAGCCACGCCGAGGAAATGCTGACCTGGGTGGGCCTGGCCGACCGGATGAACGCGCGGCCCGCCACGCTTTCGGGCGGCGAGCAGCAGCGCCTCGCCATCGCCCGCGCGGTGATCGGCCGGCCGGACCTGTTGCTGGCGGACGAGCCCACCGGCAACGTGGACCCGGACATGGCCGGGCGGCTGCTGCACCTGTTCCAGGAGCTGAACCGGCTAGGCACCACGCTCTTGATTGCGACTCACGACCAGCACCTGATCGGCATGGCCCAGAACGCGGGCGTGCTGCGGCTGGAGAAGGGCGAGCTGGCCACCGGCCCCGCCGTCGCCCCGCCGCTAGATGCGCCCGCCGGGCCGCCGCCGCTGACGCGGGGGAGCCTGCTATGAACGCGCAGGGGCCGGGTATGCAGCAACAGCGCCGTCACCGCTTCCGCTTCCTGCCGGAGGGGCGCGAATCCCAAGGCGTGCTGCCGTGGGTGATCGCGGTGATGGTCTACCTGATGGTGCTGGCGGTGGCCGGGGGCATTGGCCTCGTGACCGCGACGCAAGGGTGGAGCGGCGGGCTGGCGCGCAGCTGGACGGTGCAGATCTTGAACGCAGAGCCGGGCGCGCAGCAGACGGAGGCGCAGGCGGCGGCGCGTTTCCTCAAGGAACAGCCGGGCATCAGCAACGTCGCCGTGCTGCCGGAGCGGGAAGCGCGGGCGCTGCTGGAGCCGTGGCTCGGCGAGAGCGCGCAGAGCGGCGAGCTGCCGGTGCCCGCGCTCATCGAGGTGACGCTGGCCGCCGACGCCGAGGTGGACTCCGCCGCCGTGGAGGAGGCTCTGAAGGCGCATGCGCCCTCCGCCAGCATCGACAACCACGAGGAGTGGCTGGGCCAGCTGACCGTGTTCGCGCGCGGGCTGGAAGGGCTCGCCTATCTGATCGTGGGGCTGATGGCGCTGGCAACGGTCGCCATCGTCACCTTCAGCACCCGCGCCGGGCTTTCCAGCCACCACGGCACCATCGAGATTCTGCACCTGATGGGCGCAGAGGACCGGCAGATCGCCCGCGAGTTCCAGTGGCGCTACCTGGCGCACGGCCTCAAGGGTAGCATCGTTGGCGCGGGGCTCGGCATCGGCACGGTGCTGGCCATCGGCGCGATGGCGCGGCGGCTCGGCACCGAGGGGATTCTGGGCTCGATGAGCTTCGGCCCCGGCGCCTGGATGCTGCTGGCCGCGCTGCCGCTGCTGGTGGCGCTGCTGACCATGGTGACGGCGCGGTGGACCGTCCATCGCGCGCTGGCGGAGTTCCTTTGATCCCGTGCGCTTCCTGTTGAAGATCCTCGTGGCGCTTGTCGTGCTGTGGACCATGGGTTTCCTGTGGTTCTGGCTCACCTTGCCCAAGCCGGTGAACAGCGCCGCTCACACCGATGGCATCGTGGCGCTGACCGGCGGCGAGGGACGGCTGGCCTCGGCCATAGAGCTGCTGGAGCAGGGGCTGGCGCGGCGGGTGCTGATTACCGGCGTGCATCCCACCACCGGCAAGCGGCTGCTGGCCGTGCAGCTGGGGGTGCGCCAGGAGGTGATGGACTGTTGCGTCGATATCGAGCATGAAGCGGGCAATACGGTCGGCAACGCCCGCGCGGCGGCCCTGTGGGTGCGGCAGCAGAAGATCAGGTCGGTCCGGCTGGTGACATCCGACTACCACATGCCGCGGGCGCTGGTGGAGTTCCGCGCGGCCCTGCCGGACGTGGAAATCCTGCCCAGCCCGGTGGCGGGGCCGATCAACTTTACCGGCCTTGTCGGCGAATATGTGAAGTACAGCGTCCGGCTGGTCAGCATCCGCTTCGATGGAGCCCCGATTTGACTTTCCTGCGGTCCGTTCTCCTGAACATCTTCATCCTCTTGTGGACGCCGCTCGTCGGCGTGCCGGGGATCGTGCTGGTGTGGTTCAACCGCCGCAAGGTCAAGTGCGTTACCACCCTGTGGGCGCGAGGCGTGGTCTGCGCCGCGCAAAAGCTGACCGGCATCCGCTACCAGGTGCTGGGGCGGGAGCACCTGCCGCAGCAGGGCTCGTACATCTTCGCCTGTAAGCACCAGAGCGCCTGGGAGACCATTTCCATCCTGATGCTGCTGGACAACCCGGCCATCGTGCTGAAGCAGGAGCTGCTGAAGCTGCCCGTTTTCGGCTGGTATGCCCGGCACAGCGGCATGATCCCGGTGGACCGGAGCGGGTCATCGAAGGCGCTGCGGACCATGCTGCGCGCGGCGGAAGAGGCCAAGGCGCAGGGGCGGCCGATCGTGATTTTCCCGGAAGGCACGCGGTCCGCGCCCGGCACCCGGCCCGAGCTGCACCCCGGCATGGCCGGGCTCTACGCCTTCCTCAACCTGCCGCTGGTGCCCGCCGCCCTCAACTCGGGGCTGGTGTGGGGGCGGGAGAGTTTCACGAAATATCCCGGCATGATTACGGTGCAGATTCACCCGGCCATCGCGCCGGGCCTGTCCCGCGCGGACATGACGGCGCGGGTTCATGCCGCCATCAACAGTCTCGAAGAAGAAGGATCATCGCTGTGAGTGCGCCGTTTGGGAGCTCGCTGTTCGCGCCCCGTTACCGTCCGTTCTGGCTGCTGGGCGTCGTCGTCCTGGCGCTGATCGCCTATGCCATCTACTGGTTCGCGCGGCTGGCCGAGTTCAAGGAAACCGTGCAGGCGCTGGCGGGCGGCCGGGGGCCGGTGGACGTGGTGGCCGAGGATATCTCCTACGGCGGCTTTCCCTACCGGCTGTCCGCCACCTTCACCAACGTGACCGTGAAGCGGGCGGGCAAGGACTACACCTTGACCGTGACCGCGCCCGAACTGGTGATCGAGCGCCAGCCGTGGCGGGGCACCTTGCATCTGGGCTTCTTCCAGACCCCGAAGCTGACGCTGGCGGCCCCGGCGCTGGCGGGCGGCGTGCAGCTCACCGGCACGGGCACCGAGGGGCGGTTCAGCCTGTTCCTGAAGAACGGAAACGTTGAGCGCCTCTCGACGGTGCTGGACAATGCGCGCATCAGCGGCGGCCCGTGGCTGGAGACGCCGCTGGTAGCTGAGAAGCTGGAGTTGCACGGCCGCGAGGTGGCGGCGATGCGGGCTCGCCAGCCGCTTCCCAATGCCGGGGAGCAGGCCGAGGGGCCGGGCGCATCCCCGACGCCGCCGACGTTCCTCGAGGTGATCGTCAACGGCGAGAAGGTTCAGTGGGGCGAGGGCGAGCCGCTGACCCTGATGGCGAGCCTTGGCATCACCGGCGAGCCGCAGGCGGACGCGATCGGCCAGTCCTATCTGGATGCATGGCGGGATGCCGGCGGGACGCTGGAGGTGCACAGCCTCACCCTGACGGCGGGCAAGGACGACCTCGTGATCGCCAAGGCAACCTTGGCGCTCGACGACCAGCGCCAGCTGCTGGCAGGCGGCACGCTGACGACGCCGTGCCCGGCGATGCTGGCTGGGCTGTTCGGCCAGACGCTGGAAGGCGCGCCCGAGGGCCGGGTTCAGGGCCTGATCTCGCTGCCTTTCCAGGCGCGGGACGGCAAGCTCACTCTGTCCCAGCCGCAGACGGAGTGGCCGTCTCCCGCCCGAAATCGGGACGCGCGGTGTCCTGACCTGCGTCGATGATGGTGCGCCGGATGTGGCGCGTCCGGCTGAACAGGTTGAACAGCGCGTCGCCGTCTCCCCAGCGGATGGCGCGCTGAAGCGCCGTCAGGTCCTCGTTGAAGCGCTGGAGGATTTCCAAGACCGCCTCGCGGTTGTTGAGGAACACGTCGCGCCACATGGTGGGGTCCGAGGCCGCGATGCGGGTGAAATCACGAAAGCCACCCGCCGAGAACTTGATGACTTCCGATTCCGTCACCTGCTCCAGATCGGACGCGGTGCCGACGATGGTGTAGGCGATGAGGTGGGGAATGTGGGACGTGACCGCCAGCACCCGGTCGTGGTGCTGGGCGTCCATCACCTCGACGTTCGAGCCCAGAGCCGTCCAGAAGTCACACACACGGGCAACGGCTGTCTCATCCGCGCCTTCGGGCGGGGTGACGATGCACCAGCGGCCCTTGAACAGGGTGGCGAAGCCCGCATCCGGCCCAGAGTTTTCCGTGCCCGCCACCGGGTGGGCGGGGACGAGGTGGCACTGCTCCGGCAGGTGTGGCGCGACGGCGGCGATGGCCGAGCCCTTGGTGGAGCCCACGTCCGACACGATGGCGCCCGGCTTGAGGTGCGGGGCCATGGCCTGCGCGATGCCCTCGAACGTGCCGACCGGCGTGCAGAGGATGACGCAGTCGCTATCGGCCACCGCTGCTTCCAGGGTTTCGGCAACGGTGTCGGCCAGCCCGAGTTCGCGCACGCGGTCGCGCACGGCCTCGCTCGCGTCATAGGCGGTGACGTGGGTGGAAAGCCCCACGGCCTTCACCGCGCGGGCGATGGAGCCGCCGATGAGGCCGAGACCGATGATGGTGAGGTGATTGAAACTCTGGGACTGGGGTACGCTCACGATGCTTGTCTTTCCGCCTGTGCGCTGCGGATGAAGGCAGCCAGCGCCGCGATCACGCCGCGATTTTCCTCTTCCGTGCCGACGGTCAGACGCAGGCAATCCGGCAGGCCCTGGCCGGGCAGCCAGCGCAGGATGTATCCGGCTTCCTGAAGGGCGAGGTTGGCGGCTTCCGCCGTGATGCCGTCGCTTTCCGGGAAGCGGATGAGAAGGAAGTTGCACTGGGAGGGCACGACATGGAGGCCCAGCGCCTCGATCTCCGCCTGCAGCCACGGCAGCCACTGGTTGTTGTGGGCGCGGGCCCGCTCGATCCACGCCTGGTCCTCCAGCGCCGCGACCGCCCCGGCAAGGCCGGCGGAGGTGACGTTGAAGGGGCCGCGCACCTTGTGCAGCGTCTCGATGATGTGCGCCGGGCCATAGCACCAGCCGATGCGCTCCGCCGCCAGCCCGTAGATCTTGGAGAAGGTGCGGGTGGTGACGACGTTGGGCGCGGTGCGGGCGAGCTTGAGGCCGGATTCGTAATCGGGTGCGGTCACATACTCGGCATAGGCCGCGTCCAGCACCAGAATGACATCCGAGGGCAGCCCGGCGTGCAGGCGGTTGATCTCGCTTTCGGCCAAATAGGTGCCGGTGGGGTTGTTGGGGTTGGCGAGGTAGAGAATGCGCGTGCGCGGCGTGACGGCGGCCAGCAGGGCGTCAACGTCCGCCGTGTAGTCGCGGTCCGCCACTTCCACCAGCGTTGCGCCCATGCGCTGGGCGGCGATGGGGTAGACCATGAAGCCATGGCGCACGAACATCACCTCGTCGTCCGCGCTGCAATAGGCGTGGGCGAGGAGATGCAGGGCTTCATCGGAGCCGGTGCCGCACATGATGCGCTCCGCCTCGATGCCGTGATGGCGGGCAACCGCCTCGCGCAGCACCGTCGCGCCGCCGTCCGGGTATCGATGCGCGCTCAGGCAGGCCGCCTGCATGGCGGCGACCGCCTTGGGGCTGGGGCCCAGCGGGGACTCGTTGGCCGACAGCTTGGCGGCCGGACGTCCGCTCGGCGTCGTGGCCTTGCCCGGTATGTAAGGGGCGATTGCGCTGATCCAGGGCTTCGGCTGCGGGAGCGACATGATACCTCCATCGGTTCGCCGCGGACCCATACGCCCTGTACACTACAGTTGACAAGAACTTGCCCGCGTGAGCGTCACCCGGACGCGGGAAAGGCCGCCTGCCGCTTGGCCTGACGCAGCGCCGCCGGAACCGGGGCAGCAGGGGCGAGGCCATCCGTTTTCTCAGCGAGCACGATATGGACGCCGCCGAGGTTGGGCGCGATGGCACAGGCGGTGCGCTCCAGCGGCATCAGCCAGGTGACGGGCGGCATCACCAGCGCCGTCTGCCACGACAGGGGCTGGAACAGGCTGTCCTGCAAGAGGGATTGAAGCTGGCCCCGGCCATAGGGGCGGCCGTTGCCGAAGGGCGTCTTCTCGAAATGCGCCCACAGGCCGGACCGGTTGGCGGCGACCAGCAGCAGGCGGCCATTGGGCGCGAGAACCCGCCAGATTTCCCGAAGCAGGCGGCGGGCGGGATCAACGAACTCCAGCCCGTGGATGACGACCACCTGATCGAACAGGGCGTCCGCAAAGGGCATGGCGGTTTCATCCGCCAGCAACGCCCGGTTGGGCACCGGCTGACCGGAGAGAGGCCGGGGCCAGCGCATGACGCCCTGCCGCGCGGGCATGAGGAGGACGAGCCGTTCCGGCTTGTCCTCCAGCCCGTCGAGGAAGGGGCCGCAATAGCCCAGCCCCAGCACCCGGTCGGTTCCGCGTTGGGCGAGGAGCGGCGTCAGTTTGCGCCGCACCTCGCGCACGGCGCGGCGGCCGAGCGCGGTGGCGTAGAAGCCAGAGATTTCCTCAACACTGGGGCGCATGGCGTCATGCTAACGTGGGTGTGTGAAGCCGAAAAGACGAGACGGGCGGGCGCGTTCAGCGCTTGCGGCGGCTCCTGGCATCGCGCGGCAGCTCGGGCCGGTCCACGATCTCATGGCCCATCGCCTTCAATTGCGCCTCCAGCGCGTGGGCGTCCTCATCGCCAAGGCCGCCCACCTGGAAGATGCGGTGAAGCAGCCCGCGCTCCGGATGGTGGCGGGACTGGACGAAATCAATGCCGCGAAAGCCGCCGGGGCTCTGCCAGCGCATGATCGGCTCCACCTCGTCGAGCATGGCGAAGTCGTCCCACGGGCCGGTCTTGCCGAGGCGACGGCCGATGCGCCGCCCGGTGAGGGCGAAGTAGATGGGCGGATGCAGGCGGCGCATCACCGGCACCGCCATCAACCCCATGATGAAGAAGGAGATGACGAGGGCGGCCAGGATGTAGAGGGCAAGATCGTAGCCGCTGGGCAGGGCCTCGCCGGCGCTGAGGAACAGGCCGAACAGCGCGGCCAGAATGGCGATCGCCAGCCCCGCCACGCACAGGAGCAGGATGCCGACGGCACGGCGCATGGCGCGGGCGTCCATGGTCTCGACGAGCACGTCGAAGGTGGTCCACTTGGCCTCGGGCCGGGCGGACCACAGCACGGGTTCGGCGATGTCGTCCGCCATCAGTTCGGGAGGCGTGGTCATGCCGTCTCCTCTGGTTCCGTTGGTTACACGCTGGCTCCCGCAGTCGCAGGAGGTTTCCCCCAAGCATGGGGCAGGCCGGTGGGGCGGCGCAACCTAGAAAGGTTCGAGGCAATTGCCAAGGCCGGCGGACAAGGGGTCAGCGGCTCAGAAGCCACCGGGCCAGGGGCTCCCACAACAGGGCGGGAGCCCGGCGGCCGACGATCATGCCCACATGGCCGGCCTCGACGCACAACGCGGAAGCGCGGGACAAGTGGCAGGAAAGCGGCGATGAACTCGCCTGCGGCACGATCCGGTCGCCCGAGGCGCTGATGACGAGGGCGGGCAGGGTAAGGCGGGCGGGATCAATGGCGGTTTCCCCGATGCGCCAGGCGCCAAGGCCGGGCTCATCCCGCCCGAAAAAGGCCTCGAAGCACTGGCGGGCGGCAGGAAGGCTGAGCGGCGGGCCGGAATTGGCCCAGTCCTCCAAGGCGATGAAATCCTCGGCTTGCAAAGAGGCGGGGTCGTAGGCCGCGAAGCGGGCGAACTTGCGCTCCAGCAGGTCGGGGTCCAGCGCCCAGAAGGCGATTTGCAGCGCCTCGGCGGGAAAGACGCCAAGGCTCTCCGCCAAGGGCTCCCACTGGGCGGCGAAGGCAGCGAGGTCCTGCCGGGGCTGGTCATCATAGGCGCTGAACACCCAGGGCGCGGCCAGCAGCGCCAACCGTTCTACCTGCGGGCTGAGACAGGCGGCAGCCACGCCAAGCGTGCCGCCGAGGCAGTAGCCGGCCAGCGTGACCGGCTCGCCCAGCTGCTCGATGAGCGGCAGGAGGCGGCGGGTGACGTAGGCGTTAAGGTCAAAGCCGCGCTCCTCGGGGCCGGGCGTGCCCCAGTCCACAAGGAACGGGCGCAGCCCTTGCGTTGCCAGCCAGCGCATGAGCGAGCGCTGGGCGGAGAGATCCAGCACCCAGGCAGGGTTGATAAGCGAGGGCACGAAGACAACCGCCGGGCCGCTGCCGCCGTAGGCCAGCAGCCGCGCCGAGCCCGCTTCGGCGACAGCGGGCGGAGGCAAAAGGTCGCGCCGCCAGGGGTGCGCCTGGTAGCGGCGCAGGGCCGTGAGGAACCGTTCCAGCCGGGCGGCTTGCCCCGGATCTGCCGCAGTGCGGCAGAGCAGTTGGGAGAGGTAAAACCCGAGGGGATGAGGGCCCCTATCAAGACGCATAGCCTATTTCGCCCGTACAGTTTGGCAGCGCACAAAAGTCCATGCTATGAAGCCGGGGACTGTCAGCCTTGACGCGAAGAGAGACGTTCATGGTCGAAACCGGACCGAAAACGCCGCCCATCATCATCAAGAAATACGCCAACCGGCGGCTCTATAACACCGAGACGTCAAGCTACATCACTCTGGAGCATCTGGCCCAGATGGTTCGCGACAATCGTGAGTTCAAAGTGGTGGACGCCAAGACCGGCGACGACATCACGCGCACGGTGCTGACCCAGATCATCGTGGAGGAGGAGGCGCAAGGCAAGAACATGCTGCCCATCTCCTTCCTGCGGCAGCTGATCTCCATGTACGGCGACAGCATGCAGGCGCTCATGCCCCAGTATCTGGAGGCGAGCATGGAGGCGTTCCGCCGCAACCACGAGCAGTTCCGCAAGGCGCTGGAGGGCGCGTTCAGCACCGGGGCGTTCGGCCCGTTCGAGCAGATCGCCAAGCAGAACATGGCCATGTTCGAGGCGGCGGCGGGCATGTTCGGAGGCAAGCCCCAGGGCGAGGCGGGACACGCGCCGCAGCAGACAGAGCCCGAGAAGACCCCCGAAAAGCCGAAGGAAACGGCGAAAAGCGCGGACGAACTGGCGGAGCTGAAGGCCCAGATGGCCGAGCTTCAGAACCGGCTGGACCGGCTGTCGTCCAAGTAAAAGGGCTGGTTTTCAAAGGGGTCTCAGACCCCCATTCGTTTTTAAAGGAACGGCCCGATAAAACGTGAGGGGTGCAGGGGCCCCAAGACCCCTGCGATAGAAACCAGGTATTCCGAAAAACTAGCGACTTCCGGTGTCGGGCGAGGTGGTTTCGGTCGGCGGCACCGGCATGCCCGGCTGCGCCGGGGCGTTGACGTTCTGCCGGGCGATCCAGTCCACCAGCTGGGTGGCGATGTCGTTGGCCGCCGCGTTCAGCGTTTCGGTGACGTGATCGGGATCGACCGAGCGAAGCGGGCGCTCGGCGCTGAAGTGCGCCGTCCCGAGGGCGCGCGGCTGGGGCGACTTCTGGCTTGGCGCGCGAAACAGCATGACCTCCAGCGCGACGCGGGCGACATGCTCGCCGTTGCGGGCATCCACATGGAAGCCGACGAGGCGGGAATTGAGCCGATAGTCGTAGCCCACTTCGAACTGGCGCGGGCTCAGCACCACGCCGGTCGAGGCATGGCGCAGCCGTTCCTCCAGGAGGCGGGCCATGAGCCGGGCGGGCGGGTCGATCCAGCGGGAATTGGGCAGGTAGCTGACCCCGGTGAGCGAAGTGAACACCGCGATGCGCGGCGGGCGCAGCTCGGCGATGGGCTCGGGCGTCGTCACCAGGAGCGGCGTGGGCAGGGCGCGGGGCGTCTCGTCCTGCGGCGCGGCCGAGCGCAGCGCATAGAGATGGGGCGGCGGGCTGTCGTCGCCGAACTCCACCAGCGGACCGCAGGCGGCAAGGCCCAGGGCCGCCGCCAGGCCAAGCGCGGCCGTGGCCGCCTTACTCCTGAGATTGTGAAGGGTCATACTCTGGCACCTTGTTTCCACTGAGCAGCGAGGCTGCCGGACCATCCTCCAGTCGTTCGGTGACCTGCTGGATGGAGCGCATCAGGTCGCGCATCTCGATGATGAGCCGCGTTGCCTCGGGCAGGGTGATCCGGGTGAACTGGCTGACGGCGGGCCGGTTCTCGGCCACCACCGCGTTCAGCTCGGCCACCAGCTTGTCGGCCTGGCCGGAGACGCGGCGCAGATCGGCCATCAGCGGGCGCACGTCGTCATCCACCAGCGCGTTGGCGCTCTGGCTGAGGTGGGTGAGGTTCTCAGCGGCCGTTCGCACCTCGGCCATGGTGGAGGCCAGCTCGACGAGCGTCTGGTCGATCTCGGGGCTGCGGTTGGCGACGGTCTGGGTCAGCCGCTCCACGTTCTTGAGGCTCTGGGTGATGGAGGCGCGGTTCTCCGGCCCCAGGATCTCGGCAAGGCGGGTAACGGCCACCGTTGCCTGCTGGAGCAGCTGGGGCGCGCCGCTGACCAGCTCGGACAGGGACGAGGGGCGGCTGGGGATGACCGGCACGCCATAAGGGCCTTCCTTGGTGAGCGGCGGCGCGCCGACCATGGTGCCGTAGAGCTGCACGAACACGATGCCGGTGATGCCCAGCGGCTCCAGCGTCGCCGTGGTGCCCTGGAGAATGGGGGCATCCGACGCGATGGAGACGCGCACGCGCACGTGGCGCGGGTCGTTGGGGAACAGGGCGATCTGCTTCACCTGCCCGATGGGCACGCCGTTGAAGCGCACGTCTCCGCCCACATCGAGGCCGGTGACGGAGTCGGTGAAAAAGATGTCGTACTCCCTGGCATTGCTCTGATCGAGCCGCGACAGCCAGAGGACGAAGCCGAAGAGGGCCGCGATAAGCGCCAGAACGAAGGCGCCGATCAGGACGTGGTTGGCTTTGGTTTCCAAGAGGCGTTTCCCCTGCTGCTCAGTTCTCAGGCACGGGCTGATGCGTCATGGCAGCCCGCCCACGCGGTCCCTTGAAGTAGTCTTGAACCCAAGGGTGCTGAAATTCCAGCAATTCTTCCATCGGCGCGACCGTGATGACCCGCTTGTCGGCCAGGACCGCGATGCGGTCGCAGATGGAATGCAAGGTATCGAGATCGTGGGTGATGAGGAACACGGTGAGCCCCAGCGTGTCGCGCAGGCGCACCACCAGATCATCGATGGCCGCCGCGCCGATGGGATCGAGCCCGGCGGTGGGCTCATCGAGAAACAGGATCTGCGGATCGAGCGCCAGCGCGCGGGCAAGGCCGGCGCGTTTCCGCATGCCGCCCGACAGATCCGACGGGAACTTGGGGCCAGCCTCCCGCGGCAGCCCGACCAGCGCGATCTTGAACGCGGCAAGCTCGTCCAGCAGGGTCTGATCCATCTGGTAATACTCGCGCAAGGGCACCTGCACGTTCTCGGCGACCGTCAGCGAGGTGAACAGCGCGCCGTTCTGGAACAGCACGCCCCAGGAGCGGCGCAGTTCCTTGGCCTCCGCCTCGCTGAGGGCGCGCGCGTCATAGCCCAGCACCTCGATGGAGCCCTCGGCGGGAGTCTGGAGCCCGATGATGGAGCGCAGGAGCACCGACTTGCCGGTGCCCGAGCCGCCGACGACGCCGATGATCTCCCCCGCCGGACATCGAGGTCGAGGTTCTCGTGGACGACCTGCGCGCCGAACTGGTTCCGCAATCCGCGAATGCGGATGATGATATCGTCTTCACTGTGGATGGCTGGCGCGGTCATGATCACATTCCGATTGCGCTGAAGAACACGGCGAAGAAGGCATCCAGCACAATCACCATGAAGATGGACTCAACGACCGAGATGGTCGTGCGCTCACCAACCGATGCCGCGTCGCCCGAAACCTGCATGCCCTCGAAGCATCCGGCCACGGCGATAATCATGCCAAAGACAGGGGCCTTGATGATGCCGACCAGAAAGTCGCTCATGGTAACGGTGGTTCGCATGCGCGAAAGAAACGTGTCGACCGGAATGTCCAGCGACATCCAGCTGAACAGGATGCTGCCGACGAGCGCGATCATGCTGGCGTAGAACACGAGCAGCGGCATGAGCAGGATGAGGGCGATCATGCGCGGCAGGACCAGCGTGTCGATGGGATCAACGCCGATGGTCCGCATGGCGTCCACCTCCTCGGTCAGCCGCATGGTGCCGATCTGGGCGGTGAAGGCCGAGCCGGACCGGCCCGCCACCATGATGGCGGTGAGCAGCACGCCCAGCTCGCGCACGGTGGAGATGCTGACCAGATCGACGACGAACACCTCCGCCCCGAACTTGCGGAGCTGGAACGCGCCCTGCTGCACCAGCACCAGGCCGATGAGGAAGGACATGAGGCCGATGATGGGCAGGGCGTTGAGGCCGATCTGCTCCATCTGATTGGAGAGCGCCACCCAGCGGATGCGGCTGGGGTGGGCGACCTGCCGGCCGAAGCGCGCCAGCACCAGCCCGAAGAAGGCGAGCAGCAAACCGAATCGGTCCGCGATGCGGACGCATGCCGCGCCAAGGGCGGCCAGTTGACAGATGATGATGGACGGCTGGCGGGGCTGGCCGGGGCAGCCGGCATCATGGCTTTCGGCCTGCTGGATGAGGGAGGCCTGATCGGGCGAGGCATTGTCCAGGCCGACCTCCGCGCCGGCATGCTTCCAATCCCGCATGAAGCGGTGCAGCAGCCACGCGCCGGAGGTATCCATTACGGAAACGTTAGAAAGATCAAAGACAAGGCGACGGTTCTTGCCGGGGCGAATCTGGTCGAGCCGCGCGAAGGCTGCCCCCGCTTCGGCCACGGTCAGCGGTCCGTTGATGCGGATGCGGCAGGCGGCATTGGCCTCCTCGTCAACGGCGATGTCCGCGGTACGCAGTTCTGTCACGAGCCCCTCCCGGTACAAGCCTTATGAGTCTAATGTGTTGAAACGAAGGGACAAGCAAAGCTTCTTCGCGCCCGCACCATATTTCGGCCACAAGGCGCTGAGAGAGAGCGGCGTATGGCAGACTATGGAATTATCGTTGGCGAATGTCAGACCCCCATCTGGGGTCTGACATCCCATGAGCGGATCAGGCGAATCTTCAACGCGCGCAGCGTGCCGCTGCACGCCAGCCAGCCGTTTGCGCCGTCGGACCGGGTGTTCCTGGCGGACGCGCGCTTCGCCTTCGATCCCGCCTGGATGGGGGCCATTCTCAAGAAGCCGACGGTGCTGACCTGGGAGGGCCGGCCGATCCTCGCCCATGTGACGGGCGACTTCGTCGACGTGATCCACCGGGCGATGGCGCACGGCGAGCCGTGGTCCGTGCCGGCGGATGTGGAGATCATGGCCGCCGACGGCGACGCGCAGGTCTACAATCTGGAATTGCGGAAGCGCGAACGCCCGTTCGTCGAGCCGCTGACGCCGGAGTCCGTGCGGAGCATCGAGCGGCAGAGCTACTACGGCGCCTACAAGGGCGTGACGGACTTGTTGACCAAATACGCCTGGCCGGAGCTGGCGCTGGTGCTGACCCGCTGGGCGGCGAAGCTCGGCCTCACTCCGAACATGGTGACGGCGGTGGGCTTCGTGCTCTGCCTCGGCGCGACGTTCGCCTTCTTCGAAGGGCATCTGTGGCTCGGCCTCATCATGGGCTGGACCATGATGGTGCTGGACACGGTGGATGGAAAGCTGGCCCGCTGCACCATCACCTCATCCGCCATCGGCAATGTCTTTGACCACGGCATCGACCTCGTGCATCCGCCGTTCTGGTACTGGGGCTGGCTCGCTGGCCTTTCGGCCTACGGCACGCCCATCGGGGCGGAGGCCTATGAGATGGTGCTGTGGGTGATCTTCGCCACCTACATCCTGGGCCGCGTTATCGAAGGCATCTTCGAATGGCGCTACAAGATGCACATTCACGTGTGGCGGAAGATCGACAGCCAGTTCCGGCTCATCACCGCCCGGCGCAACCCGAACGTGCTGATCCTGACGATCGCGCTGATCTTCGGGCGGCCGGACGTGGGCATCCTGCTGGTGGCGCTGTGGAGCATCCTGTCGCTGGTCTTCCACGCGGTGCGGCTGCTGCAGGCGCTTGTTTCCCGCAAGCCGATCGTCTCGTGGATGAGCGAGGCCTGATGCAGGGCGGCGTTACCGCGCTGGTGCCTGCCGGCCGGCGGCCGGGCGTGGACCCGCTGGCCGCCCACTTCGGCGCGGACTTCAAGGCGGTCATCCCCATCAACGGCGAGCCGATGATCCTGCACGTGGTGCGGGCGCTGCTGGCCTGTCCGAGCGTGGGCCGCGTCGTCATCCTGACCCAGGAGCCGGACAGCTTCCTCATGCGGCCGGAGCTGGCGTGGATGGCGCAGGAATCGCGCATCGTCTGGCGGCGCTCGTCGGAATCGGTGAGCGCCAGCGTGCTCGACGCCATCCGGGCACTCAGAGAGGAACAAACCCCGTTCCTGCTGACGACGGCGGACCACCCGCTGCTCACCCCCGCCATGATCGATGCGTTCCTCGACGGGGCGGAGAACGAGCAGGCGGATATCGCTGTGGGGTTCGTCGAAAGCCGCACGCTGCTGGCCAAATACCCCGAGAACAAGCGCACCTGGCTGAAATTCCGGGGCGGCTGGTATTCGGGCGCGAACCTGTTCTACTTCGGCTCGCCCAAGGTGGAGCCCGCGCTCGCCCTGTGGCGCGAGGTGGAGCAGGACCGCAAAAAGGTGTGGAAGCTGTTCGCCCGCTTCGGCCCGTGGCTGTTCGCGCAGGCGGCCTTGCGGATCGCAACCCTCAAGAGCGCGCTCGGCCAGGCCGGGCGCAAGCTGGGGCTGAAGGTCGCGCCGGTGGTGCTCGACACTGCGGAAGCCTGTATTGACGTGGACAAGGTGGAAGACTTCCACCTGGTCGAGAAGATCCTATCCGAGCGGACCCGATGACCAAGACCAAGCTGGCGATCTATGACATGGATCGCACCATCACCCATTACGGCACCTACACGCCGTTCCTGATGTCCTGGGCGCTGCGGCACCGGCCGTGGCGGCTGGCGTTCGTGCCGCTGGTGATGCTGTGCCTCGTGGCCTACACCGCCAAGCTGATCTCGCGCGGGCGGCTGAAAACCCTGATGCTGTTCATGCTGGTGGGCAAGCCCACGCGCACGCAGCTGGAGCCGGCCATCGAGCGCTTCGTCGGCCGCCTGATGGCAAAGGCCGTCTACCCCGGCGCGCTGGCCCAGCTGGCGGCGGACCGGGCGGCGGGCAGGCGGCTAGTGCTGGCAACCGCCAGCTACGATTTCTACGTGGGCGCGATCGCCCGGCGGCTCGGCATGGACGACGTGGTGGCCACCCGCGCCATGTGGGACGCCGCCGACGCCATCCGCCCCGGCATCGAGGGCGAGAACTGCTACGGCGAGGCCAAGCTGACCATGGTGCAGGCCTACCTGCGCGACGTGCTGAAGGTGGACCGCAAGGACTGCCACATCGTCTTCTACTCCGATCACCACTCCGACCTGCCGATGTTCGACTATGCGGACGAGCAGGTGGTGACCAACCCCAACAAGAAACTGCGCGCCATCGCCGAAGCGCGCGGCTGGCCGATCGTGATGTGGGGCCAGACGGTCTGACCGTGCTTTCTCTGATGTTTTTCTTGCAGGGGGAACGAGTCCCCCCTGCAATAAAAAGCCAACCCCGCAGGCGCGTCAGGCGGCGGCGGAGAGGGACGGGGGCTGGTCGTCCGGCCCGCGGACTTCTTCCGTCAGCAGATCGGCATAGGCCTCGAGCGCGCGGCTGAGATCGTATTCCTGCGCGCGGGCGACGAGCTGGGCCGACTGGCGCGGCTGGGCAAGCCGCCAGGCCATGGCTTCCGCCAGGGCTTCCGCATTCTCGATTTCAACCAGCGGGCCGTAGCGGCCTTCGTCCAGCACCTCGACCGTGCCGGTGGGGCAGCGGGTGGCGACCACCGGGCAGCCGCAGGCCATGGCTTCGAGGAGCGCGTTGCTCATCCCCTCCCACGAGGAGGAGAGCACGAACAGCGAGGCCCGGCGCAGGTAGGCGAAGGGGTTCTCCACGTAGCCGGTCAGCTCCACGTCGTCGGCGACGCCGAGGCGCGCGGCCAACTCCAGCAGTTCCTGCCGGGCCTCCACCGTGCCGGTGCCGAGGATCATCAGCCGCGCGGGCTGCGCTTGGCGCAGCTGCGCGAAGGCGCGGATGAGCAGGGGAAAGTTCTTCTGGCGGTGCAGGCGACCGATGCCGACGATGACCGGCGGCTCGCCAGGCGCGAACCAGGGATGGTTGACCACCTCGCAGGCAAGGTGCGCCACGCGGCCCACATCGATGCCGTTAGAAACGACGTTGATGCGCTCCTTGGGCAGGCTGAGGCGCTGGCCAAGATCGGCCGCCAGTTCCTCGGAGACGGAGACGATGCGGTCCGCCATCAGAAACATGGCGCGCAGGAGCGGGCGCGCGCCCACGGCCAGCACGCGGGCCAGCGCCGATTCCCAGCCGTTGCGGCGGGCGTGGCTGATATCGTTGGAGGCGCGCATGATAAGGCGGGGCGCGTTCGCCAGCCGGAAGCAGGCCATCGCCGCCAGCGGGTGAATATGATTGCCGGCCGAGAACAGCACGCGCGGGCGGCGCTGACGCAAGTAGGCGCGCAAGGGCGCAGCCGCCGCCAGCGTGCCGAGAAACCGATTCGCGGATGCATCGGGCATCAGCGCGACAAGGCGGAGGAGCGGGTGGTCGAAGGGCCTGAAGTCCCCGTTCGCGTGCACCACCACCACGTCGCAGCGCAGCCCCGCAACCGCGGCGCGCCGGGCGATCCGCAAGGCGTTCCGCACGACACCCGAGGCGCGCAGGTCATAGACCAGCACGGCAACATCGGGCTGGAAGGCTGACACGGCCTGACCGGATGCCGGATACGCGCCGGTCGGCACGGACATCCCGCCCATGACCGGTAGCATCTGGGCATTACGGCTGCTCATTTGCACGAGAGAGGACCTCTGTGAATCTCAAACGGAGGGAAACAATACGCCGCACACCTGAACTCCATGTGACGCGCTTATGGAGATTCTATGGCAAAGCCACAGGGTTAGGCTCCGGTTGGTTCATTTTCACGATCAGCCGTCGCGGATTGTTGACATGTGATAACATAACATCTACAGCTTCGTTTCGTAGTAGCAGGGGCTGTAGCGATGAATTACCCATCCCATCTGATCCTCCTTGGTCTGAGTGTTTCCTCTTTGTCGTTGGCCAGCGCCGCCCACGCGGAGCAGGGCCGGCATGATGCCGCCGCGACTGCGGACATCATCGTCTCCGCGCCGTTGCGGCGTGAGCGGCTGGATGCCCTCCAGGCCACCTCGGTGTTGAGCGCGGACGAATTGCAGCGCTCCTTGCAGGGCACCATCGGCGAGACGCTGGCCGGTCTGCCGGGCGTGAGCGCCACGTCTTTCGGTCCGGGCTCCTCCCGCCCGGTGCTGCGCGGCTTCCAGGGCGAGCGTATTCGCATTCTCGTTGACGGCATCGGCAACGTGGACGCCTCCGGCTCCTCGCCGGACCATGCGGTCTCCAGTGATCCGCTGACCTCCGAGCGGGTCGAGGTGGTGCGCGGCCCGGCGACCCTGCTGTACGGCTCCTCGGCCGTGGGTGGCGTCGTCAACCAGATCGACCGCCGCATCCCGACCAAGGCGCCCGATGCCGGGTTCGAGGGCGAGGCGCAGGCCATCTTCGGCACCGCCGCCAACGAGGCGAGCCTGGGCGCAAGCATGACCGGCGAGATCGCGCCCTCCTGGGTGGCGCAGGTGAGCGGTTCCTTCCGCGATACGGACGACATGCACATCGGCGGCGATGCCGAGTCCCATTATCTGCACGAGCAGGAAGAGGCCGAAGGCGGCCACGACCATGAGGGCGAGGAGGCCAAGCGCGGCACGCTGGAGAACAGCGCCACGCGGACCAAGACCGGCTCGGTGGGCCTGACCCGCCTGTTCGACCAGGGCTTCCTTGGCGCGGCAATCAGCCTCTATGACAGCCGCTACGGCGTGCCGGGGCACGAGCATGTGGGCGAGGAAGAGGGCCATGACCACAATCATGATCATGACCATGACCATGACCACGACCACGCGGAAGAAGAGGAAGCGCCCGTCCGCATCGACATGAAGCAGACGCGGGTCGACCTGAAGGGCGGTTACCGCTTCGACAGCGGCTTCATCGAGGAGGCGAAGCTGCGCTTCGGCTGGGCCGACTATCGCCACTTCGAGCTGGAAGGCGACGAGATCGGCACCCGGTTCGACGTGCGCGGCTACGAGGGCCGGCTGGACCTGGTGCAGCGCGAGCGCGGCGCCTGGCGCGGCGCATTCGGCATGCAGGGCATGAACCGCAAGTTCAAGGCAACCGGCGATGAAGCCTACCTGCCTGCCAACCGCACCCAGCAGCTTGGCGCCTTTGCCCTGCAGGAAGGGCGGTTCGGGCCGGTCACCCTTGAGGGATCGTTGCGCTATGAAATCAATGACCTGGAAGCCGCCGGCCAGCAGGGCCGCTCCTTCCAGTCAGTCAGCGGATCAGTGGGCGGCAACTACCGCCTGAGCGATGCCTGGCGCATCGGCGTCAGCCTGTCGCGCACCACCCGCGCGCCCTCGACCGAAGAGCTTTATGCCAACGGTCCGCACGTGGCGACGCGCAGCTACCTGGTGGGCGATGCTTCCTTCGGTCAGGAAAAGGCCTGGGGCGCGGAAGGCTGGGTGCGGGCCGAAACGGACCTGTTCAGCCTCGGCGCGAGCGTCTACTGGAGCCGCTTTGACGACTATATCTACGAGCAGGCCACCGGCGCGTTCATCGACGGGCTGCCGGTCTACCAGTACACGCAAACCGATGCCCGCTACACCGGCGTGGAGCTGGAAGGCTCGGCAACGCTGGCCAAGGCGGCGGGCTGGACCTTCGTTGCCGACGTGGTGGGCGATTACACCAGGGCCACCAATCTCAACACCCATACGCCGCTGCCGCGTATTCCGGCCAAGCGGGTGCGGGGCGGCCTGGAAGCGCAGTCGGAAAAGTTCGATGCCCGCGCGGAAGTGGAACTGACGGACGACCAGAAGCGCGTCTCTCCCAACGAACTGCCAACCGATGGCTACACCATGGTCAACCTCTCGGCGGCGTGGCGGCCGTGGGGGCATGACCGCGACATCACCCTGATGCTGCAGGCCAACAACCTGTTCGACGTGGTTGCCCGCCGCCATGCCTCGTTCCTCAAGGACATGGCCCCGCTCTCCGGCCGGGACATCCGCCTCAACCTGCACCTGGGCTTCTAGGGCCCCAGGAAAACAGCCTGAAGACGGGGCGTGATCCTTTGGGGTCGCGCCCTGTTTTCTTAGCGGTTTCTTTTTATTGCAGAGGGCCTTGGACCCCCTTGCGCTCCCTTTCCTTACAGGGCCGGGCTCGTCATGAGGAACGAGGCTTTGTTTAAGTTTTCAGGTCAGGGCACGAACGCATCCGTAAAGGCGGGCGAGCCTAAAAATGAATGGGAGCGCCGCTCAGGCCGCCAGCGCGGTCGGCTCAATCGGCGTCAGGGCCGAGAGGAACTGGGCGGTGCTGTTCTCCCACGAGAAGTTCCGGGCATAGTCGGCGCAGGCCGCGCGCTCGCAGCGCAGGGCGGCGGCGATGGCGGCTTCCAGAGTTTCGTCCACCGCGCCGACGGGCGTGTTCCAGCCGGCGATGACGCCGCGGCCATCTTCCCCCAGCACGTCGAGGGGGCCGGGCACCGGATAGGCGGCGACCGGGACACCGCTGGCAAGCGCCTCGATCATGACGAGGCCGAAGGTGTCGGTCTTGCTGGGGAAGACGAAGACATCGGCGCTGGCATAGGCGCTGGCCAGCTGCTCGCCGTGCAGCGCGCCGAGAAAGGCGGCATTGGGATATTTAAGGATCAGCGAGGACAGGGCCGGGCCGTCGCCCACCACCACCTTGGTGCCCGGATGGGTGTTGCTGAGGAACGCTTCCAGGTTCTTCTCAACGGCCACCCGGCCGACGCACAGCTGGATGGGGCGGGGCAGGGTGGCGAGGGCCGGGTGCGGTTTCGCGCCGGAATGAAAGAGGGTGAGGTCAACGCCCCGCGTCCAGTGGGCGGTTGATGCGATGCCGTGTTCGTGCAGTTCGTGGGCAAGGCGCGGCGTTGCCGTAAGCACGTGGCGGGCTGGCGCATGGAACCAGCGAATGTACCGCCAGAGCAGCCTTGGCGGCAGCTTGGTGCGGGCCGCCACATAATCGGGAAAGCGGGTGTGAAAGGCGGTGGTGAAGGGCACGCTCCGGCGCACGCAGGCGCGCCGCGCCGCCAGCCCCAGCGGGCCTTCGGTGGCGATGTGCAGCGCATCCGGCGCGAAGGCTTCGATCAGCCGCTCCACCCGCCGCCGCGTTGCGAACGCCAGCCGGATTTCCGGATAGGTGGGGCAGGGAAGGGAGCGGAACAGGCTTGGCGTGATGAGTTGAACCTGATGGCCCATGGCTTCCAGCCGGGCAACCACCGTTTGGAGCGTCCGCACGACGCCGTTGACTTGCGGGGCCCAGGCGTCGGTGACGATGCTGAGTCTCATGCGATCGCCGCCTCTTTTTCAGGAGCTTTTTCAGGAGCGCGCGCCGTGTCCTCGGCCGGGCGCGCTTCCTGTTTCGGGGAACGCGGGCGGCGCTGGCGCTCGGCCCAGTCGATAATCTCCATCCGTCCGTCCGGGTGCTCGACCAGCGCCGTGCAGCTCTCCACCCAGTCGCCATCGTTGTAATAGGTGACAGGGCCGAACTGGCGGATCTCGGCTGAGTGGATATGACCGCAAACGATGCCGTCCGCGCCCCGGTCCTGCGCGGCGTGAGCCACCGCCTCCTCGAAGCGGCAGACATATTCCACCGCGTTCTTCACCTTGCGCTTCAGGTAGGCCGACAGCGACCAGTAGGGCAGGCCGAACCGGCGGCGCACCGCATTGACCGCTATGTTGAGGCGCAGCAGGAGGTTGTAGGCGCTGTCCCCCAGAAAGGCGAGCCAGCGGGCGTAGAGCACCACGCCGTCGAACTCGTCGCCGTGGAGAACGAGCAGGCGGCGGCCATCGGCGGTTTCGTGGACCGCCTGCGCCACGATCTCCACCCCGCCGAAGTTGAGGCCCGTATAGTCCCGCAGCATTTCATCATGATTGCCGGGGATGTAGATGACCCGCGTGCCCTTCTTCGCCATCTTCAGGATGCGTCGCACCACGTCGTTGTGCTGGGGCGGCCAGTACCAGCCGCGCCGCAGCCGCCAGCCATCGATGATGTCGCCCACCAGATAGAGGGTGTCGCACTCGATGACCTTGAGGAAGTCCAGCAGCAGGGCGGCGTTGCACCCCGGCGTGCCCAGGTGGATGTCCGAGATCCAGACCGTGCGGACGCGAAGCCGTTTCAAATGGCCCTCTCCATCTTCCTCCTGCGCCCAGGCGGGCATGAAGACGCGGGCCGGAAGCTTGGGCGCGCGGGCTGGACGAGAGGGGCGGGGGCTTTGTTCGGCCAGGCGGCCATGGGCGACAGCGGTCATGGTCCCTCTTTCGCGGATTGAGGCCGCTGCGAGGGTCTGGCCTTCGCAGCACCCTTAATACGAAAGGGTTATACGTCGCTTGTGTGTCGCTTTCTTTACGGCGCGCGCCTGCGCTCCCTCGTCTTCAGGGGACCGGCAGATTTTTCCGGAATGGTTACCTTGCGGACCCAAAGGCCGCCGCCTATCTTTGAGGTACGGAAACGCGGAGGATCTCCGGCGTTTCCTGCGTACTCTAATGGGTACCCCCAGCGGGTACGCGATTTCCTCCCTGAACCCTGGCCACTCCACCCACTGGTAGAGTGGCCTTTTTTCGTGTCCGGGTGTTTGTCGGGCGAGGCTATTCCGCCGCCGGGCGGAGCGTCTGCCCCAGGTTGAGCGCCGGCAGGCCGTCGCGGATCGTCCTGAAAATACGGGCGATATTCTGGCGCAAGGCGGCCAGGCCGGTGCTGCGGGTCAGGTGCAGCTCGGACATGTAAAGGCTGCGGTCGATCTCGATTTGCACCACATGCACGTTGCGCTCAGGCTGGCCATAGACCTCGGTGGTGTAGCCGCCCGAGTAGGGCGTGTTCAGCGCGATATGATAGCCTTCGGCCTCTAGCGCGCCGCGTACAAGGCCCAGCACCGCGGGCGAGCAGCTCTCACCCCAGCGGTTGCCGAGCACGATATCGGGCCGACGCGCGCCGGTCTTGGAGGTTTGCGGCAAGGCCGCCGAGGGCATGGAATGGCAGTCCAGCAGCAGGGCATAGCCATGGGCGCGCTGGGCCTCCTCGATCAGGTCCTTCAGCGCCGCATGATAGGGCACATGCACCGTCTCGATGCGCGCCAGCGCCTCCGAGAGCGGCAGCTTGGTGTTGTAGATGTCCAGCCCGATGCCGGCGACGCGGGGCACGACGCCAAGGCCTGCCGCCACCCGCTCCGAGAGGCAACGGGCATAGGAGGGCAGCGGATCGAAGAACATGGCCGGGTCCAGCTCATCGGGCGCGCGGTTGAGGTCCACGTAGGCGCGGGCGTAGCGGGCGCAGATGAGCGACAGGCCAAGGGACGGGGCATCGGCCACCAGCTCGTCCACGAAGGCGTCTTCCGACCGGCGCAGCAGGCGCAGATCAAGCCGGGACCGGCGCAGGAAATCGGGCGGATACAGGGTGCCGCTGTGCGGCGATGCGATGATCAGCGGAGCGCAGACGCCCGCTGGTCGTTGAATTTGATACGGCCGGTTTAGCGTCTCGGCAGATGTATCCGTAACCATGACGACAGGATGAGGGTCAACGGCTGCTCACGCAATCTTAAACTTCTCAGGTGAGGATAAACTTCTCAAGTTGAGATTTCGGGCGGCCCGGTGCGGTTTCAGGAGTGGCGATGACGGGAGAGAGGCGTCCGGTGGTGAAGATCCTCTTGGCCGAAGACGATGATTCGATGCGGGCGTTCCTGGCCAAGGCCATCCAGCGCGCGGGCTATGAGGTGGAAGCCGTGGATCGGGGCACGGCCGCGTTGCCGCTGATTGCCACCGGCACGTTCGACCTGCTGCTCACCGACATCGTGATGCCGGAGATGGACGGCATCGAACTGGCCCAGCGGGCGGCGGCGCTGGCCCCGAACATGCAGGTGGTGTTCATCACCGGCTTTGCCGCCGTGGCGCTCAACCGGCCCGAAGGCGCGCCGCAGAACGCCAAGGTGCTGTCAAAACCCTTTCATCTGCGTGAGCTAATCAGCGAAATCGAACGGATGCTCGCCGCCTGAGGCGCCCGGCCGGGGCAGAGCCCTCGGGCTTTCCCTCGGGCGCGGCCTGGGGCGAGGGGGGCGGATCATGGCGGGACTATTCCGCGCAGGGGTTTGGGCGGCTATAGCCTGCGCTCTGGGCGCGGCCGGAGGGGCTGCCATCATGGCAAGGCAGGGGAATTTCGTGGAACAGCCGATCGTTATTGCCCACCGGGGCGCGAGCGCCGAACGCCCGGAGCACACGCTGGCAGCCTATGAGCGGGCCATCGACCTGGGGGCGGACTATATCGAGCCGGATCTGGTCTCGACAAAGGACGGCGTGCTGGTCGCCCGCCACGAGAACGAGATCAGCAGCACCACGGATGTGGCGCGCCGCCCCGAATTCGCCGGGCGCAGGACGACGAAGAGGATCGACGGCCGCGATGTGACCGGCTGGTTCACCGAGGACTTCACGCTGGCCGAGCTGAAAACCTTGCGGGCGCGCGAGCGGCTGCCGGAGGTGCGGCCCGCCAACACCGCCTATGACGGGCAGGAGGCCATCCCGACGCTGGAGGAGATCATCGCGCTCGCCCGCCGCAAGGAGCGGGAGACGGGGCGCGCCATCGGCCTCTACATCGAGACCAAGCACCCCAGCTATTTCGCCTCCATCGGCCTGCCGCTGGAGCCGGGCCTCGTGCGCCTGCTCTCGGCGCACGGCTACGAGGGGCGGCAAGCGCCGGTGTTCCTCCAGTCCTTCGAGGTGGGGAACCTTAGGGTGCTGAGGGCGGAGACCCGGCTGCCGCTGGTGCAGCTGATGGAGGCGGACGGCGCGCCCTATGATCGGGTGCTGGCGGGCGACGTTCGCACCTATGCCGACATGGCGACACGGCAAGGGCTGGCGGAGATATCCGCCTATGCGGACGCCATCGGCATCCAGAAGGAGATGCTGGTGCCGAGGGGGGCGGACAACGACATTCTCGCGCCGACGACGCTGGTGCGGGACGCCCACGCGGCGGGGCTCAAGGTCCATGTGTGGACCTTCCGCAGCGAGAACGCCTTCCTGCCGCGCCGCTGGCAGGCGGGCCCGGAGGCCGGGGCCGGAGCGGGGGCTGGGGCGGACGCTGCCCCAGCCGTGCGCGGCGACGCGGAGGCGGAGCTGGAGCTGTTCCTGGGGCTGGGCGTTGACGGCGTCTTCGCCGATGATCCGGCCGTTGCGGTGCCGGTGCGGAACCGCCTGCGGGCGGCGCATTGAGCCTCTCAAAAATTTGGAATTCGGGTCTTGCGTTTGAAAAGAACTGGGGTATAAGGCCGCTCTCCGGACGGCACTGCCGCCGGATTGACCCGGGTGGGCGTGTAGCTCAGTGGTAGAGCACTGTGTTGACATCGCAGGGGTCGCAAGTTCAATCCTTGCCACGCCCACCATTCTTCCCCTTGAAATTGCTATGATTATTGTCGTTGCAAGCGCAGCGATGATTTGGCCTTTCCCCTCAAGGCTCCCTAAACGGGGCGTGGAGCGAGGCGGGTGCTCCTTGAGTGCAGCTGTGCAAGAGCTTGGTGCGTCATGCCTGCCGACAGGTAAATGCGGCCAACTTAAGAAGGCCGCTCAGCGCCATAGTAGGCCTCAGTCCGGACCAGCATGGCGTTCTCCGCCTTTTAGGGATCTTCCTTCGGACCCAAAACTGGGCTGCTTCCCGCTGGTCTGTTGTCCCCAGCAAGCAACCACTACCCGAAAGAGTGGTCAAGCCAACCGAGTAGAATATTCGGAATATATGCAGCGGCCATGCGCCCCGGCCTGGCCGTGGCTGCAACCATGCCGCCACCGAGGGCAGGGGTGTCCGCAGCCCCAAGGCGCGCGCTTAATCCCCCGCCTCGCCTGCGGGCTTTATGTGTCGGTTTTGATGCACCGGGGGCACCGGCCCGGCATAAGGCAGGCCGCGGGCCGGTAGGGGGGAGGCAAGGGGAGGCTCAGATCGATGCGAATTGATGCAGGCTAAGGCTCTCCCAGCGGGCAGGTACGGGGTTGACCGCTGAAGCTAATTCGATCGGTTCGATAGCCAGAATTTCGGAGGGTTGTCTGGAAAACCATAACTTCCATAACCATCCCTGGCGAGAGCCGTTTAAGTGACTGAAATTTAACAATAACTCAAGTTATGGTCTGGCCATAATCTTTTATACCTTTATAACCCGAAAAGTGTAATCTGGTTATGGTGACGTTATGGTAGATGTTATGGCGTAAGTGTTTGAATTTTCAGGCATGTTATAGATGTTATGGTTTTCCCGCCCTCTCCCGAACTTTCTAACGATTGGCAGAGATTTTGAGGCTAACACTTCGCATAATTGGAGTATAAGGAGCTTCCGGCGGTTTCCGATCGTCAAGTTGTGGGCGAACAGGAGGGCTAAGGGCGGCCAGCAACGCGTGGCCCGCTTTAAGGGGGTGAGTTTAGTGGTAGATCGACTGATAGTCGATGAGATTCTGCGAGCAACAATTAGCGGGGCCACGAAGCCTTTTGTGTGCCGCCTCAACGATGACCAGCTATATGTGCTCAAGGGAAGAAGCGCTCAGGCACGAGGTTGCATAGCCGAGGTTGTTGCCGCTGCATTGGGCAGAGCGTTCTCTTTGCCTATCCCGTCCTTTGCGCTAGCAGATGTACCGCTACCTTTAGTTGAGGCAATGCCGGAAGCGCGGTCGTCCCTCGGTCATGGCGTAGCGTTCGCATCTCAATATGTGGACGGCCTGCAGCCCCTTTCTATATCAGCTATGGGTCCAAGCTGGGAACATACGCTAGCGCGCGTGTTTTTATTTGATCATTGGATAATGAACGAAGATCGGACTGGGACCGAGCATGGGGGCAACCCTAATCTTTTTTCAGATCGGAGAGACAGGACGTAGTTGTTATCGACCATAATCTTGCCTTTGATCCGACTTATAACCCTGAAAACAATGTCAAACTCCATATATGTAGGGAATTTTGGCACCAAACATCTCAAGATATGTTACAATTAACCATTCTTAAATCAGAGATGTTGGAGGTACTGGGCTCCTTGGAAAGCGTATTTGAGTGCTTGCCTGCGGAATGGATCGACATGGAGCCGGCATTCATTCCAAAAATCGAAGAAACTCTGCATAGGTGTGAGCGGGACCAGTTTTGGAGCGAGATAAAATGGTGAATGTGTTCAAATACTGCATCATCAGGTTTCGCCCGTTTGTGGAAACTGAAGAGTTCGCCAATATTGGAATCATAGTACTTAATTTCGAGACTGGTGAACTAGGTCATCATTTGGCTCCGACTCGATTCGGACGAGTGATGCAGTTTTTTGAGGAAATGGAGGCAGGGTTATATTCCAGCGTTGTTCGGGGACTGGATGACATTCTTTGCACCGTCGAGGATTTAGCTAAGGAAAGCCCCTCGAACGGCAAGGATATTTTTGAGCACTTGACGACACGTCAAGAGGCTGCGGTCATTTATAGCCAGCCTCGGGCTATCCGCGCTGAAGGGAATGTTCAGGACGTCGCAAAAAGGCTTTTCTATCGATACGTCAAGCGTCAGTTTGATGATGCTGCAAATCGTGAAGATGTCCTTACTAAAAGAATTCGAAAATGGCTTAATGATGCCAATATTAAAGGGTTCAAGTCAGGTAGAATTGAGGACGAACTCCTACCGGTTAACTTTTCTCTTATTAGCAAAGAGAGGGGTGTGCATGTGATCCAGCCCCTTTCTTTTGCTGATAAACCGAGTGTTCGAATCATTGATCATGCTGCGAAATGGCATGATCGGATCCAACTTTTACTTGATCGCCGGAAGCTGGAAGAAGGACGTGTGTTGCTCACTTTGGAGCCGCCTTCAGATAAAGCGGAGGAAAGCAATAGACACGCCTATCGAATCGCGACGAAGGGCTTGAGAGGGCTGCCGGTTCGTATCCTTGAAAAGGGATGCGACCCTGAGATTGAGCAGCAGATTGTTGAATTTGCGAGACGAGGGGCTAAGGCCCAGTCCAATTGGCTACTCCACTAATTGACCAATTATCAAATGTATTTGGAAAGGGCGGCTTCGGGCCGCTCTTTTTATCGGATACGTCTGCGAGGATATTGAAACATCAGGAGAAAGCTGTTTGGGGCTGTTTCGGGACTCTCCCGCCAAATGGTGGCTTTTCGTGCCGTTTTGTCCTGCTTTCATGAAATACCGCTTGACCGCAAACCCGTGCGGAAACTAGGGAACTGCACACGGCGGTCGGTCGGCTCAGTTGAGCATCTCGTTTACACCGAGGGAACCGGCCCTTTGGTCGAAGTAGGCAGGTGCCGGCCGCCTCAGACGGCCGGCATTAGGTTTATTTGAATATTCCGCCGACTGTGAGTAGGCCGCCAAGCGCTGCAATGCGGGCCAGTAGCCGCCTTATGCTTGCTAGGCTGCCCTTATATTTCAACTCCAGGCTGTGATATCGGGCGTATAGCTCGACTGGGTGTTGATCGTTGCTGCTATCTGGCTGGTTCATCTAATTGCCTCGTTCAGGTTGCCGACTTGACCCAGCCAATCAAAGTGGCATTCTCTTCATCGGAGATTGTGTGAAGAGACCCATCTCTAACGGCTAGACCGTTCACACACCCAGGCTTCGGTTTGGGCCGTCTAAGGGGATCTTGTTCCAGCAGGATCCCCTTAGCTCGTTGTGGCCTGCGCCAAGGTGCGTTCCCCCAATGAACCCCAAGATATGGGGCGAGGCAAGAGGCCAGTTTGGATCCGAAACAACGGTCGGACAGTGGGCTAGACCAGTGATCCTAAGTTATTCTGGATCACTATGGACCACTATGGATCACTATGGATCACCAGAGATCTGGCAAAAATTCGAGTTCTGGATCATTGGCCATTATCCGTGCGTCAATTTGCCGCATGTGTTCTCAACTGCGTATTGCGGGCACGCTGGTGCAGCAACGCCGAGTTGATAGGAGATCTGTGATCAGTTGTGAGAGCGAATCGATCGAATAGGCTGTTCAGATGTCACTTCTAGGCTGAAGGAACTGAGGACGCTTAAATCGAGCTGTGTCGGAAAGCTGATTGCAACCGCAGCGTTTCCTTCTGCCCCTTGATCAGCTGCTGATTGGTTAGGGTGCAAAGTGGTCGGGATATTTTCCGGTTTTCATAGGTTCGAACCGGTGCAAAATCTATCGGGTGAGGTTCGGGTGAAATTCACCCGAAAAGCCCGTTTGTTCGCAGTTTGTTCCAGTAAATCGACGGTATTAAACCCAATGAAATCAATGGGTTAATCCTATCTCGATACGTTGACATCGCAAGGGTCGCAAGTTCAATCCTTGCCACGCCACCTATTCTTCCCCTCGAAATCGTCAGGCCTTCCAGAGCGTGCTGCTGCGCGCCTTTTGCTGTTCCGGCGATAGGCTATAAGGGGCCATTGCTGCGGAAGGGGCTGGGATGAAGTGGCGGCGGGCGAGGGCGGAAGATGCGGAGGCGATCGGCCGCCTTTCCGTTGATATTCTGGGCGAGCTGGGCGAGCCGCCCGCCATCTTTGCGGAGCGCATCGCCCTGTGCCCGGAGGGCTGCCACGTGCTGGCCAGCGGGGCGGACATTCTCGGCCACATGATCAGCCACCCGTGGGTGCGGGGAAGGCCGCCTGCTCTCAACCAGATGCTCCGGCACATCCCGGCCGGGGCGGACTGCTGGTATATCCATGAAGTCGCCTTGCGGGAGGCGGCGCGGGGGCGGGGCTGCATCCGCGCTATCCTGCGCCAGTTGGCGGACACGGCAGTGGCTGCGGGCCTTCCCGTCATGGCGCTGGTGGCGGTGGCAAATGCTGTGGCCTACTGGCAGCGGCTGGGGTTCAGGCCGGCGCCGCTCGCCGCGGACGGGATCGACAGCCATATCGGCAGCTACGGCGGGGCGGCGGCCTATCTGGAAATGGAACTCTGAGCCGTCTCCGGCGGCGCTGCCTCGGGCTTCGCGGATGGCGTTGCCGCAGCCTTACGTTGCGCTGATAGGCGCGGGGCGCGCGGCCTGGCCCCGTTCCGTTTCCGCGCGCAGCGGGCAGGCGCGCCAGCCTTCGTCGGCGTAGGTATAGTGGACGCGGCTGCCGGGCTGGAAGCCGGTGCCGTCCCAGCTGATGACCTGAAGCTCCAGATCGTTGTGACGGCGCACATCCAGCCAGTTGAAGCTCTGCCGTTCGCCCGCGCGCAGGCGCACGGAGGTGGCCGTGCCCGCCTGCACCACCAGGGCGTGGCCCGCCGTCTCCACCATGCGGCTGGCAGCCTCGGCGAAGGTGCGGTGAAAGTGCCCGGCCAGCGCCAGGTGAACCCCAGCGCGGGCGAGGGCGGCAACGGCGCTTTCGTGCCGCCCCACCGCCTCGCTCAACCGTTCGCCCTTGCCGATGGGCATGGCAAAGAGCGGATGATGGGTGACGAGAATGCGCGTCTTCTGCGGGGCGACATCGCGGAAGCGATCCTCGATAATCCGCATCTGCGTGCGGTTGATACGGCCGCCGGTCAGCGCGATGGAGCGGGCAGTGTTGATGCCGAGGACGGCCACCTCGTCGTTCTCGAACCAGGGGTTCAGGTTAGTGTCGATATAGCGCCGGTAGCGCCGCAGCGGCGAGAACAGGCGGCGCGCCACGTCGTAGAGCGGCACGTCGTGGTTGCCGGGCACGGTCAGCACCTTGAGGCCCGCCGCCCGCAGGCGATCGAGGTAGGCCGATGCGTCCTTGAACTGGCGGATGCGCGCCCGTTGGGTGAGGTCGCCGCTGATGATGACGAGGTCCGGGGCGTTCTCGCGCAGCCATGCCTCACTGGCGGCAACCACGCGCTTATCATGGGCGCCGAAGTGAACATCAGAGAGATGCGCGATCAGGGCCATCGTAACACAACGAGCGTTTGCCGTTCCGGGTTCCTCGGGAAGGCGGAGCGAAACCGTACTTCAAGCGTTTTAGGCCTATGGTGCTCCAGCCAGTTCCGCGTGAGGCTGCCCTCATTGTAAACGCACAGTCCCGGCGTGGGGACGACCTGTTTCAGCAGGCAAGGGAAAAGCTCCAGGCGGCCGGCTTCAAGTTGATCGCGGCCCACGCGGTTCATGACCCGACAGAACTTGCCCTCACCGTGCGCCAGGCGGTGCGGAACGGCGCGCCCATGGTGATCGTGGGCGGGGGCGACGGCTCGCTCTCCGGCACGGTGGACGAGGTGGTCGATACCGGCTGCGTGTTCGCGGTGCTGCCGCTCGGCACCGCGAACAGCTTCGCGCGCACGCTGGGCATCCCGCTCGACCTGGATGCGGCGGTTGCATGCCTTGCCAACGGCCGCCGTCGCCGGATCGACCTTGGCATGATCGATGACGACTATTTCCTGAACGCAGCCTCCATCGGCCTGTCGCCCACCATCGGGGCCACCATTCCGCATAAGCTGAAGAAATACCTGGGGCGCGCCGGCTATCTGGCGTGGGCGGCGCGATGCTTTCTCAAGCTGAAGCCCTTTCGCCTCATCCTCAATGACGGCGCGCGCGAGAGGCGCATGTGGTCGACGGAGGTGCGCGTGCTCAACGGCCGGTTTCATGGCGGCGTCGAGCTGACGGAGGAGGCCGATGTGGACAGCGGCGATATCATCATCCAGGCCGTCACGGGCCGGAACCGCCTTTCGCTGATCCTCGATTGGTATGCCAAGGTCTTCAAGCTGAGGGACCGCAACGCCCACACCGAGGATTTCCGGGGGCGGGAATTCCGCCTCGACACCCGGCCCTCCCTGCGGATTTCCATTGACGGCGAGGTGCTGGCGAGAACCCCGGTGACGGTGAAGGTTGCCTCCCGCGCCATTGAGGTGGTGGCCCCTTGCGACTATGAAACGGCAAGGGCCGGGGCCGGGGCAGGGGATGGCGATGCGGGACGAAGATCGGCGGATTGGGGCTGAGGGCATCTGGCTGTTCCCGGCGCTGGCGCTGGTCTGGCTGGCCGCCCTGCTGGAAGGCGGGGCTGCCTCGGCGTTCGACCGGGGCCTCCTGTCCGCTTTTTATCTGGGCGGGGAGGCGCGCCTTGTCGGCTTCTGGGTCTTCGTGACCGAACTCGGCGGCTGGCGGGCGTTGATTCCCCTGGCGGTCGCCGCTGGCGCATTCCTGCTCGCCAAACGCCGCACGCGCGACGCGCTGTTTCTGCTCTCCGTTGTTATCGGCGCGCGCGTGCTGGTGGAGGCGCAGAAGCTTCTGGTGGACCGGGCGCGACCCGGCGAGGCGCACCTCGTTGATGTCTACTCCCAGAGTTTTCCCAGCGGCCATGCGGCCAATTCCCTTGCCACCTACCTGGCCCTGGCCATGCTGTTCTTCGGTAGCCGGCGCGCGGTTGTCGCCGCCCTGCTGCTCGCCGGGCTCATCGGCCTCAGCCGGGTGCGGCTCGGGGTGCACTGGCCGAGCGACGTGATCGGCGGCTGGGCCTTTGCCTTGCTTTGGGCGCTGGCTCTGGCGCGCCTGTTCCGCGTGGCGCCTGTCAGACGTTGACGCGCCGGGCGAGCGCCTTCACCAGCGCCTGTTCCAGATCCGATTGCTGGTAGGGCTTGTGCAGAACCGGCCAATCCTGCCATTCCGGGCTCACCGCGCCGTCGCCATAGCCGGTGGCGAAGATGAACGGTGCGCCGCGCTGCTTCATGGCCTCGGCGATGGGATAGGCGGGTTCGCCGGCCAGGTTGATGTCGATGATGGCGATGTCCGGCTGCAGCGCCTCGATGAGGGCAAGGGCGCGCGCCACCTGCCCGGCGCAACCGACCACGACGCAGCCCAGCTCTTCCAGCAGATCCTCCAGAAAGATGGCCACGAGCGTCTCGTCTTCAACAACGAGCGCGCGCAGGCCTTCCAACGTGGGAAGCGGCGCGGCGGCATTGGCCATCAGGCGTGTTTCTCCATGTTCGGTCTCAGGGGTATTTCCAGGCGGCAGCTGAGGCCAGTGGGGAGGAACTCCATGTGGGCGCTGCCGTGCAGCTGGTCGCGGGTGCTGCGCTCGATGAACAGCGAGCCGAAGCCGTGCGTCCGGGGCAGATGGGCGGGCGGGCCGCCACTTTCCCGCCATAGCAGGTGCAACAGGGGCTGGCCGTCAGCCGGGTTGGCGATCACGTGCCACTCGATCCGCACGCCGCCCGTCGGCTGGGACAGGCTGCCGTGCTTGATGGCGTTGGTCACCAGCTCATGGAACACCATGCCCAGCACTACGGCCTGATCGGCGGTCAGCTCCACCGCGTCGCCGGTCAGGATGATGCGCCGCCCTTCGCCCTCGCGGTAGGGCAATACCTGGTCCTCGATGATGTCGCGCAGCGCCGCCCCCGACCACTGGCTGCGGGTGAGCAGGCTGTGCGCCTTGCTGAGCGCCATGAGGCGGCCCTGAAACTTCTCGTAGAAGGTGTGGGCATCCGGTGTTTTCCGCACGGTCTGGTAGGCGAGGGACTGAACCGTCGCCAACGTATTCTTGATGCGATGGTTAAGCTCGCCCATCAGCATCTGCTGGCGTTCCTGCACCTGCTTGAATTGGGTGATATCCTGCGCGACGCGCACACTGTAGAGGTAGCCGTCCTCCACGCTCCGCACGGCGGAAGAGGTGACGGATACCCAGAGCTGGGTGCCATCCTTCCGGATGTGGCGCTGTTCAAGCGTATAGCGATCCAGTTGCCCCGCAACCTGCCGCACGTAGAACTCATGCTCGCGCGCGCGGTCCTCCTCGGTCACGAGAGCGGAGATGTTGAGGGACAGAAGCTCTTGCCGGCTGTAGCCGGTGAGGGCGCAGAAAGCCTCGTTGACCCGCAGCAGGCGACCGCTTGCGTCCGTCTCGCCAATGCCAACGCCTGCGTGCTCGTAAATGGCCGCCAGTTCCGCCGTGTCGGCGGGCGGAATATCCCGGCGCGGCTGCTGCGGCGTATCCTGAACGCAGGAGACGGCCCCGATGACGCGCGCGTCCGCATCCAGCACCGGCGCGGCGCTGATCGTTGCAAAGGTGCGCGAGCGATCTGGTCGTTCGATGAGGATGGGCTGGCCGGAGGTGGCGGTGCCCTGCCTCAGGGCCAGGTGCACGGGCGTGGCCTCGGGCGCGAGCGGGGTGCCATCAGGCAGGAAGAGCGTGAGCGACCCGCAACAGCAGGGCCCGGCCTCGCCCGCAGGCGCGGGCGCGCAACGCCACAATTCCAGCGCGCGCCGGTTATGCCGCGCCGGCGTGCCATTGGCCCGGTAGATGGTCACCGCCATGGGCAGCAGGTCGAGCAATCCCTGCGGCGTGCTGAACAAGGCTTCGAGTGCGGCCTCGGCAGGGTGGGGAGTGCAGTCAAGCGTGGCGCCTGAATCGTACATGCCGATTGCCATATCTCATTTCGTCAGGGAAGGTCCCGCCGGAGGCGCGGTGTACGAAGAATATGGTAACTTACCGGAAGTTGATCGCGCAATGGCGTAGACGTCTAAAAAATCGATAAAACCGGCGGCATTTGCTACAATTGGATGAGCTAAAGGATTGTTTGCTAGTGCATTTGTGTCCTTCTGTTAACAGCGCGAAACGTCTATTGCCGGCATGCTGACTTCTCGCTGAACCAAGCATCAATTTGTAATTTGGTTTACTTTTATTGGAGGCGTTCTATTGCCCGGACAGGACGGCGCGTCGTTCAGCAAGCGCTGTCGCGTCGTCCGGCGCGGTCGGATGGTCCGGCATGGAGGGGCCGAGAAGGGCGGCCTTTTCCGCATCTACCACCAGTTGCAGAAACTCCGCGACGGCCCGGACGCGCGGAATGGAGCGCAGGTCCGCGTGCAGCACGATCCAGTAGGCGCGCTCCACTCGAACCTGGTCAGCAAGCACAGGGATGAGGCGCGGGTCCTGGCAGGCGGAAAAATGGTGCAGGAGCCCAAGCCCGAAGCCTGCGCCCACCGCATTCTGTTGCGCGCTGATGGAGCTGGACCGGAACGGCACGGCGGGGTCGTTCACCACATCATGCACGAACTTGAGCTGGGGCAGGGCGATGAGGTCTTCGATGTAGGAGACGAAGTCCTTGCCCTTCAGGTCCTCGATGGCGCGGATGGGGCCGTGGCGCGAGAGGTACTCGGCAGAGGCATAGAGGCCGAGGCTATAGTCGGTGAGCTTGCGGGCATAGAGGCGCCCCGAAGGCGGGCGGCCGAGCATCACGGCGATATCCGCTTCCCGCTTTGAGAGGCTGATGGCCTGGTTCTCCGCCACCAGTTCCAGGTTGAGCTGGGGATACATCTGGCGCAGCCGCACCATGTTGGGCGCCACGAGAAAGCTGCCGAAAGCCTCCGGCGTCGCCAGCCGCACGGTGCCTGAAATTTGGAAATCCTGCCCGGCGAGGTCCGCGCTGATGGCGGCGGTCTCGCTCTCGATGCGCTCCGCATGGCCAACCAGGCGCTGGCCGCTTTCCGTCAGCGTCAGGCCGCGGGGCGAACGGTGGAACAGCAGGCAGCCGATGGCCTGCTCCAGCGCTGTGATGCGCCGGGCGACGGTGGTGTGATCGACCCCCAGGCGGCGGGCAGCATCCACCAGCCGCCCGTGGCGGGCGACGGCCAGGAAAAAGCGCAGGTCGTTCCAGTCGAACATAGCATTTCTGCACATTTGATCGGCGCAAAACCGATCTATTATTCGCATGATTGCACAGACTACAGTTCGGAGGAACGACTTTCTGGCGAAGGGGAGACCAGCCATGCGGAACATCACCCACTTCATCTCCGGCAAGAGCGTGGCGGGCACGTCCGGCCGGTTCAGCGACGTGTTCAACCCGAACACGGGCGAGGTGCAGGCCCACGTCGCGCTGGCGAGCGAGGATGAGGTGAATGCTGCCGTGCAGGCGGCGGCGAAGGCCTTCCCGGCGTGGGCGGCGCTCAACCCGCAGCGGCGCGCGCGGGTGATGTTCAACTTCAAGGCGCTGGTCGAACAGCACATGGACGAGCTGGCCGAGATGCTCTCGCTGGAGCACGGCAAGGTGCTGGCCGACGCGCGCGGGGACGTGCAGCGCGGGCTTGAGGTGATCGAGTTCGCCTGCGGCATCCCGCACCTGCAGAAGGGCGAGTTCACCGAAGGCGCGGGGCCGGGCATCGACGTGTTCTCCATGCGCCAGCCGCTGGGCGTGGTGGCGGGCATCACCCCGTTCAACTTCCCGGCCATGATCCCGATGTGGATGTTCGGCGTGGCGATTGCCTGCGGCAACACCTTCATCCTGAAGCCGTCGGAGCGGGACCCGTCCCTGCCGGTGCGACTGGCCGAGCTGTTCCTCGAGGCGGGCGGTCCGGAAGGCGTGCTGAACGTGGTGCACGGCGACAAGGTGGCGGTCGATGCCATCCTCGACCACCCGGAGATCAAGGCGGTGAGCTTCGTCGGCTCCTCCGACATCGCCCACTATGTCTACCAGCGCGGCGCGGCGGCAGGGAAGCGCGTGCAGGCCATGGGCGGCGCGAAGAACCACGGTATCGTGCTGCCGGATGCGGACCTCGATCAGGTGGTGCGCGACCTGGTGGGCGCCGCCTACGGCTCGGCGGGCGAGCGCTGCATGGCGCTGCCGGTGGTGGTGCCGGTGGGCGCCAAGACGGCGGACGGCCTGCTGGAGCGCCTCATCCCCGAAGTGCAGAAGCTGAAGGTGGGCACCTCCACTGATCCCGAAGCCCAATATGGCCCGGTGGTGACGGCGGCGCATCGCGAGCGCATCAAGTCGTACATCCAGATGGGGGTGGACGAGGGCGCCGAGCTGCTGATGGACGGCCGCGATTTCCAGCTTCAGGGTTATGAGAAGGGCTTCTTCATCGGCCCGTCGCTGTTCGACCATGTGAAGCCGAGCATGAAGAGCTATCAGGAAGAGATCTTCGGCCCGGTGCTCCAGATGGTGCGCGCCGAGACGCTGGACGAGGCGATCGAGCTGCCGAGCAGGCACCAGTATGGCAACGGCGTTGCCCTCTTCACCCGCAACGGCAACGCGGCGCGGGAGTTCGCCCAGCGGGTGAACGTGGGCATGGTTGGCATCAACGTGCCGATCCCGGTGCCGGTGGCCTACCACACCTTTGGCGGCTGGAAGCGCTCGGCCTTTGGCGATACCAATCAGCATGGCATGGAAGGCGTGCGCTTCTACACCAAGATCAAGACGGTGACCCAGCGCTGGCCGGTGGGTGACGTGGGCGACCAGTCCTTCGTCATCCCGACGATGCGGTAAGAGCCGGGGGCGCGCGAAGTTTTGGGGAGGCGTCCGGCCTTGCCGCAAGAGGGTCAATGTAGCCCCGGCGGCGGGCCGGACGTATTTGCAGAGTAACGGTTCTCGAAAAGGGTTGGTCACGGCAATGGATTTTCAGCTGTCCGAAGACCGGGTGATGATTCAGGACATGGCCCGCAAGTTCGCAAGCGAGCGCCTGCGGCCGAACGCCATGCGCTGGGACGAGGAAAAGACGCTGGATCGCAGCGTGTTGCAGGAAGCGGGAAGCCTCGGCTTCGGGGCGATCTACGCGCGGGAGGACGTGGGCGGCTCGGCGCTGACCCGGCTGGACGCGGCGCTGATCTTCGAGGCGCTGTCGGCGGGGGACGTGAGCCACGCGGCGTTTCTTTCAATCCACAACATGGCGACGTGGATGATCGACACCTACGGCAGCGAGGAGCAGCGCCGCCACTGGGTGCCGAAGCTTGCCCCGCTGGAGCTGATCGCCAGCTACTGCCTCACCGAGCCGTCTTCGGGCTCGGACGCCGCCAGCCTTCGCACCCGCGCCGAGCGGGATGGCGACCATTATGTGCTGAACGGCTCCAAGGCGTTCATCTCGGGCGCGGGCTATTCTGATATCTATGTGGTGATGGTCCGCACCGGCGAGGCGGGGCCGAAGGGCATCTCGACGCTGATCGTCGAGAAGGGCACGCCGGGCCTCTCTTTTGGCGCCAACGAGAAGAAGATGGGCTGGAACGCCCAGCCAACCGGCATCGTCAACTTCGATAACTGCCGGGTGCCGGTGGCCAACCGCCTCGGCGAGGAAGGGCAGGGCTTCAAGATCGCCATGTCCGGGCTGGACGGCGGGCGCATCAACATCGGCGCGTGCTCGCTGGGCGGCGCGCAGGAAGCGCTCGACCGGGCGATCGAATACGCCCGCACCCGCCAGCAGTTCGGCAAGCCGATTGCCGATTTTCAGGTGAACCAGTTCAAGCTGGCCGACATGGCGACCGAGCTGGAGGCCGCGCGCCTGCTGCTCTACCGGGCGGCCTGCGCGCTTGATGCCGCCGCGCCGGACAAGTCCAAGCTCTCGGCCATGGCCAAGCGCCTGGCCACCGATACAGGCTTCCGCGTCGCCAACGAGGCGCTGCAGATTCATGGCGGCTACGGCTACCTGAAGGATTACGAGATCGAGCGGATCGTGCGCGACCTGCGCGTGCACCAGATCCTCGAGGGGACCAACGAGATCATGCGCGTGGTCATCTCGCGCGAGATGCTGAGGGGGTAAGCGATGGCGACGATTGCATTCATTGGCGTCGGCAACATGGGCGGCGGCATGGCCGTCAACCTGGCCAAGGCCGGGCACCGGGTGCTGGCTTACGATCTGTTGCCCGCCAATCTGGAAAGGGTTGTCGAACAGGGTTGCGAGCAGGCGGAAAGCGTGGCTGCCGCCGTGGCGCAGGCCGATGCGGTCGTCACCATGCTGCCCGCGGGCAAGCACGTGCGGCAGGTGTATGAGACCGAGGTGTTCCTCGCCGCCCGGCCCGGCATGGTGATGATGGACTGCTCCACCATTGATGTGGCGACGGCCCGCAGCGTGGTGGAAGCCGCCACCGCCAAGGGCTTCGTGATGGTGGACGCGCCGGTCTCCGGCGGCGTTGCAGCGGCCAGCGCGGGCACGCTCACCTTCATGGTGGGCGGCACGGAAGAGGCTTTTGCCGCTGCCGAGCCGTTTCTTGCGAAGATGGGCAAGGCGGTGATCCACGCGGGCGATGCGGGCGCGGGACAGGCCGCCAAGATCTGCAACAACATGCTGCTCGGCATTTCCATGATCGGCACCTGCGAGGCCTTCAACCTCGCCCAGAAGTTGGGGCTGGATCCGCAGCGGTTCTTCGACATCACCTCCAAGGCGTCCGGCCAGTGCTGGTCGGTGACGAGCTATTGCCCGGTGCCCGGCCCGGTGCCGGCCGCGCCCTCCAACCGCAACTACGAGGGCGGATTCGCGGCGGCGCTGATGCTGAAGGACCTGCGGCTTGCCATGGAGGCGGCGCAGCAGGTGAGCGCGCCCACCCCGTTGGGGGGCGGAGGCGGAATCGCTCTATTCCATCTTCAACGGCCTGGGCGGGGCAGGGAAGGACTTCTCCGCCATCATCAGGATGCTTTCGGGCGAATGGAAAGGCTGACTTCGCTCGTATTCCAGTAGCAGCCTCTCAACTGCAACCAGACGAACTTGCGCGGCGGCCCCTTGGGGTCGCCGTTTTTCTTGCCGGTGATTCGTGCGGATAAATAGGGGCTTGGAATTTGCGGCCTGCGGCGGCGGGCAGGGCAGGGGTCCCAAATACGACACCTGAATACGACAAAGGCCCAGATGAGCGTATCATCTGGGCCTTCGCGTAAGTGGCTCCCCGGGCCGGATTCGAACCAGCGACCAACCGGTTAACAGCCGGTTGCTCTACCGCTGAGCTACCGGGGAATAAGGGGCCTTGGCGTTTCCGTCTCGGCGCCCCCCGAAACTCGGCGCGGTCTATATCAACCCCAGCCGATCCTGCCAATACCGTAATTCTCTTTTCTGCAATTTTTTGCCGGCGGGCAGGAAACCGGCTTGGAAAATCAGGCGCTTGGCCGGAAGGCGCGCGCGCCTCCCATGCCTTGCCGGGCTTATTGCTGCGGCGTGCCGCTGGCCGGCGAGAAGCGGCCGATGTTGCCGAACAGCTGGTCCCACACGGAGATGTCGCGGCCGCGGGTCGGCGTCTTGTCATTGGACGGATCGACATGGACGATCTGGTCCATGCCCAGCTTCTCGACCTTGGAGACCACGCCCTTGTCGTTGAAGTTGATGACCAGCACCTCGTGCTTCACCGGCTTCGGGTTGAGGAAGGCGAGCTGCTCGGTCTGACGCGAGACGTAGTACCAGGTGTTCGGGTCAAACTCCGACTGCAGCGACGGCCGGCCCAGGGTGTGGCTGACCGATTCCTTATTGTCGATGCCCGGCTGGATGGCGGCGACGAGCTGCGGGTCGGCAAGGTAACCCTTGGTGTCCTTGATCCGGGTGCAGCTTACCGTACTGGCCGCAATGGCGGCGATGAGCAGGGTTTTGGCAAGGCCATGCAGCATAATCGACTCGATCTCCGTTGTCGTCGCGTTGACGATGGATCAAGAGCCTTGCATATCCGCCTGTGAGCGCCGGGGCAAGCATCTGGCAACGGATGCAGGCCCGGACTTCTGAATTCGATAAGGAAGCGTTCCCTTGAGCTGGTTCAAGTCTTTCCTCGGACACTCCGGCAAGCGCCGGCAGGCCGAAACCCTCTATGAGGCGCTGGTTCATCTGGTGCGCCAGCCGGATTGGTATGCGCGGGGGCAGGTGCCCGACACGGTGGATGGCCGGTTCGACATCCTGGCGCTGGCACTGTCGCTGGCGTTCGCGCGTTTGAAAAAGGAAGGCGAGGCGGGCGTGCCGCTCTCCAAGGGCCTTCTGGAGCTGTTCGTTGACGACATGGACAACAGCTTGCGCGAGATGGGCGTGGGCGACCTTTCGGTCGGCAAGCAGGTGCAGAAGATGGTCTCGGCCCTGAATGGCCGCCAGCAGGCCTACGAGGGCGCGCTGGCCTCGCAGGACCCGGCCGAGCTGCCCGCCGCCCTGGTACGGAATGCCTACCGGGGCGAGACTCCGGGGCCGAAGGCGCTGGACTGGCTGGTGGAGCGCACCCGCGCGCTCGATGCCCGGTTCGCGGCGCTCAGCCTCGACAACCTGAAGCGCGGACAACTTGGGGAGGAGCGGCCATGACCGAGACCGGCATGATTCCACCGGAGATGTCCCGCCCGGTCGAGACGGGCAAGATTCCCGCCCATGGCCTCAGAATGGTGGTCGATGCCACCCCGAGGGAGCGCGAGGCGCTCGCCCGGCGCTTCCAGATCCCCGAGGTGAAGAGCCTGCACGCCGAGGTGGAGATCAAGCCCTCTGGAACCGGCTTCCTTATGACCGGCGAGCTGGCGGCGGAGGTGGTGCAGACCTGCGTCATCTCCAGCAACCCGGTGGAGCAGAAGGTTTCAGAGGCCCTGAAACTGCAGTTCTCGCCCGACGTTGAGGAATCCGAAGAAGAGATTGAGCTCAGCGAGGGCGACCTCGACGTGCTGCCTCTGGAAGGGGATTCCCTCGATGTCGGCGAGGCCATCGCGGAAACCCTGGCCCTGGCGCTGGATCCTTACCCCCGCGCCTCGGATGAGCAGCTGGCCGAGGTTCGCCAGTTCCTTCTGACCGAGGAAGAGGATCGCCTGGCGCGTTCCCCCTTCTCGGGGCTTGCACAAAAACGCAATAATCCCGCTGACAAGGGTTGAATCTGGCCGCTGAATGAGTATTGTCGCGCGCTCATGTGAGCGGCCGGGTTTCCCGGCCCGAAAAGACATTTTTTAGGTGTGCCATGGCAGTACCCAAGAGAAAAACCACTCCGTCCCGTCGCAACATGCGCCGGAGCCACCATGCCCTGAAGCCGGTGGGCCATCAGGAATGCTCCAACTGCGGCGAGCTGAAGCTGCCGCACCATGTCTGCGGTGCTTGCGGCCACTACGACGGCCGTGAGGTCATCACCGAGGCGTCGGCCTGACGTTAGGTTCTAGCGGCTCAGAATCTTAGAATGGCTCAGGGTCCGACGATCGCGCTCGACGCCATGGGCGGCGATCATGGGCCAACCGTGGTCCTCGCCGGGGCGGAGCTTGCCCGTGTCCGGTTTCCGGAGATCCGGTACCTGATATTCGGCCGCGAAGATGAAATCCGGAAGGTCCTCAAGCAATACCCAAAGCTTGAGGCCGCTTCCGAGATTATCCATACGGACGACGTGGTTCTTGGTTCGGACAAGCCGAGCCAAGCGCTGCGTCGTAGCCGTACGTCCAGCATGGGCATGGCCATTCAATCGGTGAAGGACGGGCAGGCGCAAGCCGCCGTCTCCGCCGGCAATACCGGCGCGCTCATGGCCATGGCCAAGTTCATCCTCAGGACCAACGAAGGCATCGACCGGCCGGCGCTGGTGGCGCTGCTGCCCAACATGCGCTCGGAATCGGTGATGCTGGACCTGGGGGCGAATACGGAATGTTCGGCTGAAAACCTGGTTCAGTTCGCTGTCATGGGTGCGGCTTTTGCGCGCACCGTCCTCGGGCTCAACCGGCCCAAGGTCGCCCTCCTCAATATCGGCGAGGAGGAGCTGAAGGGCACGGACGACCTGAAGGAAGCCGCCGCGCGCCTGCGCGATACGGATCTGCCCATGGAATTCGTGGGCTTCACCGAAGGCGATAAGATCGGCGTCGGCGATGTCGATGTCATTGTGACCGACGGCTTTAGCGGCAACATCGCGCTGAAAACCGCCGAAGGCACCGCCAAGCTGATCTCCGGCTTGTTGCGCCGGGCCTTCCTCCATTCCCTGTGGACCAAGCTTGGCTATGTGCTCGCCCGTGGCGGGCTCAGGGCGCTGCGGTCCCACCTGGACCCAAACAACCATAACGGCGCCGTATTTCTGGGTTTGAACGGGCTTGTGGTAAAAAGCCATGGCAGCGCCAATGCCGCAGGCATGGCGGCGGCCATCAGTCTGTCCTATGATTTGATTACGGATGATATCAGCCGCAGGATCGCGCAGGACCTGGAAAACTTCCGCGCGACGCCGGCGGCGCCCACGGAGGATGCATGAGCGGCGCGTTGCGGTCCCGGATCATCGGTTGCGGCTCATATCTGCCACAGCGCGTGATGTCCAACGAGGATCTGGCCCAGATCGTCGAGACCTCTGACGAATGGATTGTGGAGCGAACCGGCATTCGCCAGCGCCACGTGGCGGCGGATGACGAGAAGACCTCCGACCTTGCGACCGAGGCCGCCAAGCGAGCGCTCGCCAAAGCGGGTGTCGACGCATCCGAAGTCGAGTTGATCGTGGTGGCGACCGCCACCCCTGACGATACCTTCCCGGCCGTGGCGACGCAGGTGCAGCGCAAGCTGGGCGTGACCCAGGGCGCGGCGTTTGACGTGCAGGCCGTGTGCTCGGGCTTCATCTATGCCCTGTCCGTCACCGACGCCATGGTGCGCGCCGGTCAGGCCAAGGTGGCGCTGGTGATCGGCGCGGAGACCTTCAGCCGCATTCTCGATTGGCAGGACCGCACCACCTGCGTGCTGTTTGGCGACGGCGCGGGCGCAGTCGTCCTGAAGGCGGCGCCGGCCGAGGACATCCACACCGACCGGGGCGTGCTGGCCAGCCGCCTTCACTCGGACGGGCGCTATCGCGACATGCTGTATGTGGATGGCGGTCCGTCCTCCACCCGCACCACCGGCTATCTTCGCATGAAGGGGCGGGAGGTGTTCCGCCACGCCGTCGAGAATCTGGCCTCGGTGGTGGGCGAGGTGCTGGACGAGGCCGGCTTCGAGCCGCAAGACATCGATTGGGTGGTGCCGCACCAGGCCAACCGCCGCATTCTCGAGAGCACGGCCAAGAAGCTGGGCCTCTCCATGGACCAGGTGGTGGTGACGGTCGACCAGCACGCCAACACTTCGGCGGCCTCGGTGCCGCTGGCGTTGGACGCGGCGGTGAGCGACGGGCGGATCAAGCCGGGCGATCTGCTGCTGCTGGAGGCAATGGGCGGTGGATTCACCTGGGGCGGCGCGCTGGTGCGTTGGGGATAAAGGGTTTTTCGGCCCAGCCATTGGCACCGGAACATTCGGCCGGCGTTGTTATTCACAGTCCAGTCATGTAGGATTCACTACTTCGGTGGTGACAGAAGGGCAAAGGCGACGTCATGTCCAGCAATACAGTCACGCGCGCCGACTTGAGCGAGGCCGTCTATCAGGAAATCGGTCTGTCGAGGGCTGAGTCCGCTGCGCTCGTCGAGCAGGTGCTCGCTCTGATCTCCGATACGCTGGTGTCGGGTCAGAATGTGAAGCTTTCTTCCTTCGGCAGCTTCGTCCTGCGCCAGAAGGGCGGGCGCGTCGGTCGCAATCCCAAGACCGGCGAGGAAGTGCCGATCGATCCGCGCCGGGTGCTGACCTTCAAGGCCAGCCAGGTGATGCGCGACCGCATCAACAGCGGCAGCGGCGGGGCAAGCGACTGAGCAGTGGCCTGGGGCCCATGGGGCCCCGGCCATCTGGACATTGCCGGCGCTTCAACCCGATCCTTTAGGATTTTCCTGACCGCGGCCTGATTGCAGGCTGCCGGATAACGGTTACAGCGTGAGGACCATTGCGGGAATGAGTGAGGGAAAGTCAGCCAAAGCCTATCGCACCATCAGCGAGGTGGCCGAAAGCCTTGGCGTGCCCCAGCATGTCCTGCGGTTCTGGGAGACCAAGTTTCCCGCCGTCAAGCCGCTGAAGCGGGGTGGCAACCGGCGTTACTATCGTCCGGAAGATATCGAACTCCTCCAGGTCATTCATCGCCTGCTGCACGTGGAAGGCTATACCATCAAGGGCGCGCAGAAGCTGCTGAAGGAGCAGGGCGCGCGGCCGCTGGTGGAAGCGCTGATGGGCAGCGAAGGGCCGGTGCCGTTGGCCCTGGCCGCTGTTGCCACGGATGGCGCGGCGGATGACAACGTGTCGGCGCAGGCCGCGCCTAGAGCCGAGCCGGAAGCCCAAGGCGAAGCGGTTGCCGAGGCCGGTCGTGATGCGGATGCCGAGAGTGCACCCGCAGACGTGGCCTCCGCTGCCTCGGCTGCCGGGGAAACGCCCGCCGTGGACGCGGCGGCGCTGTCCGCCGAACTGGCGCAGGCGAGCGCCCCGGCGTTTGCCGGACCAGCCAGCGATGATAATGCCGGCACCGCGCCCAAGGATATTGCAGCCGCCGTGGCTGTGATGCCGGTCGAGATGGCCGAAGCCACGCTGGAGCGCGCCGTGGAGAGTGCCGCTCCTAAACGCTCGGCAGAGTTTGCTGAAGCTGCGCCCGCCGCACGACAGCGGAGCGGCGCCTTGGTGGCCGAACTCAAGGCCATCCGCGCCCAGTTGGCCGAGGCGCTGGCCGCAACAACGCCTGCGGCCCGCTGAACCCAGACGGAGTGGCGCTGCCTGCCATTCCTTGCTGACCCCGCTCTTTCCCGCAAGGCCCTGCCATGCCCCCCCACGGCGTGGGCCTTCGTTGCGATCTGCCCTCATCGCATCCACTTGGCTGGCGCCTGAAGCAAGCAGGCAGCAGGTGCCTTCCGTATGTTGACACTGTACACAATTGGGCTATGTATACGGTGTCAACATAAGGTCCGCACGGACCGCTTGGGCTGGAGGGAGGGACGCAATGCTGTTCTTTGGGTTTCTTGTGGTTGGTGCGCTCGTTGCTGCTCTTGTGGGGCGGCTGTTTGGAATACGCGCCCTTATGGAGCAGGCGGCATGTATGCGCTGGGGAATGAGCGCCGCGCTGTTGTTCTTCGGGGTCGACCATCTGTTGGTGCCGGAGCGGTACATCCCCATGGTGCCCGAGGTGCTGGCTCGGCCTGACCTGATCGTGCTGTTCACTGGCCTGTGCGAAATCGCAGGGGCGATCGGGCTGCTGCTGCCCCGGACGCGGCGACTCGCCGGGGCTCTGCTGGCGGTCTACTTCGTGTGCGTCTTCCCTGCGAATATCCGCAACGCCGTGGAGGGGTTGTCGGTCAGCGGCCTGCCGGGGGCAAGCTGGTATTACTGGGTGCGGCTTGCCTTCCAGCCGGTTGCCGTGTGGTGGGCGCTGCGGGCCTCCGGCATTCTGCCGGGCAGGCGGCGGCGGGAACAGCAGGCTCCAGCTTCGTGATGGATCGGGCGAAAGATCAGCTCACCGCCTCGGCAGCCGTATCGAACTGGAGGTTGGCGAGGCGGGCGTAAAGGCCGCCTTCGGCCAGCAGCTGCTGGTGAGTGCCGGAGGCCACGATGCGCCCCTTGTCGAGCACGATGATGCGGTCGGCGCGAACGACCGTCGCCAGCCGGTGGGCGATGACGAGGGTGGTGCGCTTTTCCATCAGCCGCTCCAGCGCCTTCTGCACCAGCCGTTCGGACTCGGCGTCGAGCGCGGAGGTGGCTTCATCCAGCAGCAGGATAGGCGCATCGCGCAGGATGGCCCGCGCAATGGCGAGGCGCTGGCGCTGGCCACCGGAGAGGCGCACGCCGGACTCGCCAAGGTAAGTGTGGATGCCCTGCGGCAGGGCGCGCAGGAACTCGGCGGCGTTGGCGGCCTCGGCGGCTGCCCAGACTTCCGCCTCGGTGGCGTCGGGGCGGCCATAGAGGATATTCTCATAGGCGGTGGCGGCGAAGATCACCGTTTCCTGCGGCACCACGGCCAGCCGCAAGCGCAACTCCTGCGGGTCCGCCTGCGGGAGCGGCACGCCATCGATGCGGATTTCGCCCTTCTGCGGATCGTAGAAGCGCTGGATCAGCTGGAACAGGGTGGACTTGCCCGCGCCCGAGGGGCCGACGACCGCCACGGTCTCGCCCGGCCGGATGGAGAGGTGCAGGTCGTGCAGGGCCGGGGCGTCGGTGGTGGTGGGATAGGCGAAGCTCACATGGTCGAACTCGACCTCGCCGCGCGGGGGGCACGGGCAGGGCGACCGGCTGGGCGGGGGCGGTGATGATGGGATCGGCCCGCAGCAGCTCCGACAGGCGGCCGGCCGCGCCGGCAGCGCGCATCACGTCACCGAACACTTCGGTCAGCGAGCCGATGGCGCCGGCAACGAGCGCCGCCCACAGCACGAAGGCGGTGATGGCCCCGCCCGAGAGGTTGCCGGCAATCACGTCCCGCGCGCCTTCCCACAGCACGAAGGTGATGGCGGAGAAGATCAGCAGGATGACCAGCGCCGTGAGAGCTGCGCGGGCGGTGAAGCGGCGGCGGGCAGCGGCAAACGCGCCCTCGACGATGGTGCTGAACCGCTGGGACTCGCGCTTCTCCTGCGTGAAGGCCTGGACGACGCGGATGGCTCCCAGCGCCTCGTCGGCCAGCGTTGCCACTTCCGCCACCGCATCCTGGCTGGAGCGGGAGAGCGTCCGCACCTTGCGGCCCAGAATGATGATGGGGATGACCGTCGCGGGGATGACCAGCATCAGCAGCGCCGCGTGCTTGGGGCTGGTGATGAACAGGAGGATGACGCCGCCCACGCAGGTAATAAGGTTCCGCAGCGCCATGGAAACCGAGGTGCCGACCACCTGCTCGATGATGGTGGTGTCCGCCGTGAGGCGCGAGGCGATCTCGGACGGGCGGTTCACCTCGAAGAACTGGGGCGAGAGCGTCAGGAGGTGCCGGTGCACGGCGGCCCGAAGGTCGGCGATGACCCGCTCTCCCAGCCAGGTGACGCAGTAGAAGCGCAGCGCCGTTGCCACCGCCAGCACCCCGACGATGCCGAGGAGCCCAAGGAAGTAGGGAGTAATGGCGTTGGGGTCCTTCGCGCCGAAGCCGTGGTCCACCACGTAGCGGAAGCCCTGCGGAATGGCGAGGGTCGCGCCCGAGGCCGCCAGCAACGCGATGATGGCAACGGTCAGGTGGCCCGGATAACGCTGAACAAAACGCCACACGGTCTGCAACTGCGACAGGCGGCGACCGAGGGGAGCGGGAGGGGAGCGGAGGGTTGGTCGGTCATGCGCGCACCCTTATCAGCCTCGCTACAGGAGCACAATCACGCTGGAAACACCCGGGCCGATGCGTCGCAGCAGGTTGCGTGCGTATAGCCAAGCACGCAGAATCGCGCCAGATTCGCTTTTGCCGCAGAACGGCCGGCGGATGGCGGGGAAGGCGTTTGCCTTTTCATAGAAACTTCCCTGCATTGCGCCGCCCCCTTGCGTCGCCCTGCCGCTTCTTGTAGAAGCCCGCTTTCTTTCAGACGGACTGGTCGGCAACCAGCCGAAGCGAGGCACGCCATGAAGCAGAACATTCACCCGGATTACCACACCATCACCGTCCAGATGACCGATGGCACCACCTACCAGACCCGCTCCACCTGGGGTAAGGAAGGCGACACGATGGTCCTCGAGATCGATCCGAAGTCGCACCCGGCCTGGACCGGCGGCAACCAGCGCGTCATGGATCATGGCGGCATGATCTCCCGCTTCAACAAGCGCTTCGGCAACTTCAAGCTGGGCAAGTAAGCCCCGGCGTCTCCGCCTGGAGACAGGGCGCGGGAAGCGCCCGGAAGTTGAAACGAATACAGGGACGGGCTGGCCCCATGCGGGCCGGCCCGTTTCCGTTTGCGGGCCAGTGATGCTGGGTCGCCAATGGAACGAGGCCGGGTCGCCACCGTTCTAAAGGCGTGAGCAACGCAGTCCCATGGCGACGGATCGGCAAGGGGATCGCCATCGCTCTGGCGAGCCTGGCGGGCCTGATATTGCTGTTGTTTGTGGTGCTCTACATCACCAAGGGCAGCTTTCTCAAAGAACCGGCCACGTCGCTGGCCAGCCGGATGACCGGCCGCACCGTGATGGTGGGCGGGGACTTCCAGCTTTACCTCGACCCCCACGTGCGGCTGCGGGCCGAGAACCTCTCCATCAGCAATCCGCCGTGGGTCGGCAAGCAGGCGCAGGGCAAGAACGCCCTGTTCCGCGCCGAGCGGCTGGATGCTTCCATTCGCGTGCTGCCGCTGTTCGTGGGCGACGTGAAGTTCCGGAGCCTCGATCTGGTGCGGGGCAATGCCAATCTGGTGCGGGACAGGACCGGCCGGGCCTCGTGGGATCTGGGCCGGGAGGAGACGGACAAGCCGTTCGAGATGCCCGAGATCGCGGCGGCGCGGGTGGTGGACAGCCGCGTGCGCTATGACGACCGCAAGGCGGACATGGCATTGGACATGCGGATCGGCGACGTGGACGTAACCGACAACGCGCTCGATCAGCCGCTGCGGGCGCGAGGCACCGGGCGCTCCCACGGCCTGCCGTTCAAGATCGACGCCACATGGCGCAGCCAGACGGGCGAATTGACCGGGGGCGGGCGGCAGAAGATGACGCTGGAGGTGGATGTGGCGGGCTCCCACGTCACGGTGGCGGGCGAGGTGCCGGGCACCACCACGCTCGACGGGGTGGAGTTCAGGGTGGCCTCGCGCGGGCGCACGCTGGCCGCGCCGTTCTCGCTCATCGGCGTCGTGGTGCCGGATACCCGCAGCTATGACGTCGCGGGCATTGCCCGCAAGGACGGCGATGTGTGGCGGGTGCGAAACCTCAAAGGGCGGTTCGGCGACAGCGACATCGCGGGCACGCTGTCCGTCCGCACCGGGGAGCGGCTGAAGCTGGAGGCGGATCTTACAAGCCGCAAGCTGGACATCATCGATGTGGGGCCGTGGATCGGCTATGATCCCCAGCGGCTCGACAAGCAGGGCGGCAAGGGCGCAATCACGGTGGAGGGCGGGCGGCCCTGGCTTCTGCCCAACGCCACGCTGGCCACGGAATCCCTCGGCACCTTCGACGCCGAGGTGCGTTACCGCGCCGATAGCGTGGATACGGGCAACGTGCCCATCAACCAGCTCGACCTCACCCTGTCGCTCAACCACAGGCTGCTGCGGCTGGACCCCGTGGCGATCGATCTGGCGGGAGGGCGGCTGACCGCCTACGTGAACATCGATGCGCGCCAGGAGCAGGTGGTAACCGACTACGACCTGCGCCTGTCCCCGGTCCGGCTGTCGCGCCTGCTTGAGCCCTTCGGGGCGCTGGCGGACGGCACCACCGGCACCCTGCGCGGGCGGCTGCAACTGCGCGGGTTTGGCGACACGGTGCGGAAGTCGCTGGGCTCATCGAACGGGCGCATCGTGCTGATCCTGCCGCAGGGCACGCTGTGGGTGCGGAATAATGAGCTGGTGGAATTGGACATCGGCGGCTTCCTTGAAGCGGCAATTTCCGATGACCTGAAGGAACCGGCGGAGATCCGCTGCGGCCTCATCGGCTTCACGGTGAAGGACGGGCAGGCCGTGGCCGACCCCATCCTCATCGATACGGAGCGCGCGGTAATCCGCGGCCGGGGCGGCTTTGCCTTCCGCGACGAGCGGCTGGGGCTGGAAATCGAGGCGGATTCGAAAAAGCCGAGCCTGTTCTCCGCCCAATCGCCCATTGGCCTGCAAGGCTATTTCGCCCAGCCCGCCATCAACCCCATCTCGGGCGAGCTGCTGGCGCGGGGCGGCGCAGGCGCGGCGCTGGGTGTGGCGGCGACGCCCTTTGCCGCCATCCTCGCCTTCCTCGATATCGGCGAGGAGGAGGACACCAACTGCACGCCGGTGCTGGCGGGCGCTCACAGCGCCGAGGTGAAAGCCGCCGACAAGGCCGCCGAAGCCGACAGCGCCAAAGAGCAGCGCAAGGCTGCCAAGGAGGCCCGCGAAGACGCCCGCAAGGAAGCCCAGGAAGCGCAGGAAAAGCTGGACGAACAGCGCCGCGAGGAGAAGGGGGATAAGAAATGAAAGTTAGGAATGGAAGGGGACGCGGTCCCCCTTCAGATCCCCCATTTGTTTTTATAGGGCCGCGCCTTGGATGAACGGGGGCGCGTTCCAATAATCCGTAATCCAGAAGGTGCGCCCTTCATGCCGCGCACGGCCCGATAAACGAAAGGGAGGTGCAGGAGGGACAAGTCCCTCCTGCAAAAAATCATAAAATACAAATGACTAACATGAAAACCTACTGCGCCAGATGGCGGCTGGCGGCGGTGAGGACGGCGGTGGTCATGGGGGCGAGGGCGTCCTCGATGGCGCGGGACCACTGCCAGAACAGGGGCACGTCGAGCGCGGTGCCGGGCTGGAGTTCGACCAGGCGCCCGGCGGTGAGGTGGGGGCGGGCGAGCGGTTCCGGGTTCATGCCCCAGCCGAGGCCGGCGAGAGCGGCATCCACGAAGGCGTGGCTGGAGGGCAGCCAGTGGGTGGGCGGCGCGATGGTTTGGCCGGTCGCGCTGGCGATCCAGCGGGCCTGGAGCGCGTCCTTGGCGTTGAAGCAGAGGCAGGGGGCCTGCGCGAGTGCGGTGTCGTCGATGCCGTTTGCAAACCAGCGCTGCATGAAGGCCGGGCTGGCGGTCGCCAGGAAGCGCATGGCCCCGAGCGGGCGGCTGCTGCACCCTTGCACCGCCTCGGCGTGGGCGGTGACGGCGGCGCTGACCTCGCCGCGGCGCAGCCAGTCCGCGCTGTGGTCCTGATCGTCCAGCACCAGATCGAACAGCAGGCCATCGGTTGCGGCCATGGCGTCGATGAACCAGGTGGCGAGGCTGTCTGCATTGACGGCGATCCGCAGCGTCGCCGGGCGGCGGCCGGGCAGCAGGCCGCCAAGGTCCGCCTGAAGGCCGTGCTCAAGAAGGCCGACGCTTTCCACGTGGCGGCAGAGGCGGGTGCCGAGGGGCGTGGCGGTGCAGGGCTGGCCGCGCACGATGACGACGGCCCCCAGCCGCTCCTCCAGCAGCTTCACCCGCTGGGAGACGGCGGAGGGGGTGATGCCGAGCTGGCGGGCGGCTTTTTCGAAGCTGCCCGTCTGCACCACGGCGGCCACGGCTTCCAGGCTGGCATAGTCGAGCATGGATTAGTTTTGCTTAATCAAGCTTAGAAACTTTAGTTTTCCTAAGAAGCGTAACCCGGCTAGTCAATCCGCGAAAGGAGAGGCGGATGACGAGCGGTGAGAACCTTGGGGCCTATGGCGCGGGCCTGATGCTGGGGCTGGGGCTGATCGTGGCGATTGGCGCGCAGAACGCCTTCGTGTTGCGCCAAGGCCTGCGGCGGGAGCATGTGCTGCCGGTGTGCCTTGTCTGCGCCCTATCCGACGCGGCGCTCATCAGCGTGGGCGTTGCCGGGTTCGGCGCGATCATCGCCGGGTTGCCATGGCTGGAGCCGGTGATGCGCTACGGCGGCGCGGCGTTCCTGCTGTTCTACGCTGCGCGGAGCCTCCTTTCGGCCCTGCGGAGCGGCGGCAGCCTCAACCCGGCGGAGGAGGCCGGGCTGGGGCTCGGCGCAACCCTGCTGACGTGCCTTGCCTTCACCTGGCTCAACCCGCACGTCTACCTCGACACCGTGGTGCTGCTGGGCTCGATCTCCACCCAGTACGACGGCCACAAGGTCAATTTCGCCCTCGGGGCGATGTCCGCTTCGTTCCTGTTCTTCTTCGCGCTTGGCTACGGCGCGCGACTGCTGCGGCCGCTGTTCGCCAAACCTGCCGCATGGCGCGTGCTGGACGGCCTCATTGCCGTGATGATGACGCTGATCGCGCTCGATCTGGTGGTGGGGTGATGGAAGGTACACAAACTAAAGATGGAAGGGGGACGCGGTCCCCCTTCCGATCCCCCATTCGTTTTAAAGGGACGCGCCTTGGATGGGCGGGGGAGCAAGACGGCTGATGAAGGGCGCGTTCCAGAACCCTGAAATCTCAGCAAGCGCGCCGTTCATGCAGGGCGCGGCCCGACAAAGTGAAGGGAGTGCAGAGGGGTAAGCCCCTCTGCAAAAACAATAACTCACTCCAAACTCACGCGAGCCGCACGCCGAGGCTGCCTGCCAGGTCCTGAATGAACTGGGCGGCGACGCGGCCGTTGCGGGAGCCGCGGGTGGCGGCCCATTCGATGGCCTTGGGGCGGGCGTCTTCCATGCTGATCGGCAGCTTGTAGTAGGCGATGTAGCTTTCGATCATGGCGAGGAAGTTGTCCTGATCGCAGGAGTGGAAGCCGATCCACAGGCCGAAGCGGTCGGAGAGGGAGACCTTGTCCTCCACCACGTCGCGGGGATTGATGGCGTCCCGCTTCTCATTCTCCATGATGTCGCGCGGGATGAGGTGGCGGCGGTTGGAGGTGGCGTAGAACAGGCAATTGGTTGGCCGGCCCTCAAGCCCGCCTTCCAGCACGGCCTTCAGCGCCTTGTAGCGGCTGTCGCCCGCATCGAAGGACAGATCGTCGCAGTAGAGCAGGAACAGGCGTTGCGCCTGGCCGAGGCGGCGCATGAGCTGGGGCAGGGTTTCGATGTCGTCCCGGTGGATCTCGACGAGGGCAAAGTCCAGCCCTTCCTCGGTGAGGAGGTGGCCCTGGACGGCCTTGACCAGCGAGCTTTTCCCCATGCCGCGCGCGCCCCACAGCAGCGCGTTGTTGGCGGGCAGGCCTTGCGCGAAGCGGCGGGTGTTCTCCAGCAGCAGCTGCTTCTGCGTGTCCACGCCCTTCAGGATGTCCAGCGGCACGCGGGAGATGGCGGTCACCGGCTGGAAGGTTTGGTGCGCCCCGTCCCACACGTAGGCGGGATAGGCGGTCAGGTCGACCTCCGGCGCAGGCGGCGGCGCGAGCCGGTCGAGCGCATCGGCAATGCGGGCGAGAAGGGGGAGGATTTCGGTCATTGGCACTTGCTCGTCACTTGGTCCATCCCCATTTGCCAGGCTTGCCCCGCAACGGGTGAACCGGCGGCAAAGGCCCCTCATGGAGCCGCGCCGTCGTCAAACATTGCGAAATGGGGTGTCGTCTGTATAGTCGCCGCCACATCTCTGACCAATTGGAAACCGTGGACGATGTTCATTTCTACTGCATACGCCCAAACCGCGACCGGGGCCGCTGCTGGCGGCGCCAACCCCTTCATGCAGCTTTTGCCGCTGATCGCGATCTTCGTCATCTTCTACTTCTTCCTCATTCGCCCGCAGCAGAAGCGGATGAAGCAGCATCGCGAGATGGTGAACAACGTGAAGCGCGGCGATAAGGTCGTGACCTCCGGCGGTCTCGTCGGCAAGGTGACCCGCGTTGACGAGACGGAAGTGCAGGTGGAAATCGCCGAAGGCGTCCGCGTGCAGGTTGTGAAGTCGACGCTGGCTGAGGTGCGCGCCAAGGGCGAGCCGGCCAACGACGACGTCAAGAAATAATCAGGCCATCGGCCCCGACCATGCTGGATTTCCCTCGCTGGAAGATCTGGGCGATCACGCTGACGTTGATTGTTGGCGCGCTTTTCGCCCTGCCGAACCTGTTTCCCGAAGCCCAGGTGGCCCGCTGGCCGAGTTGGCTGCCCAACAAGCACGTCAACCTGGGCCTTGATCTGCGCGGCGGCTCGCACCTGTTGCTGGCCGTCGACACGCAGGCCGTGGTGAAGCAGCAAATTGAAACGCTGGAGGACTCTGTCCGCACCACCCTGCGCGAGACGAAGCGCGCGGATGGCGGGCGCATCGGCTACGGAGATTTCGAGAGGGGAGCAACCGCTGTCAGCTTCCTCGTCCGCGACCCGACGGATGTCGATGCGGTGGTGGAGGCCATGCGCGGCCTTTCCCAGCCGGTTGGCGGCAGCTTCTCCGGCCAGCGCAACATGGACGTCTCGGTCAGCGACGGCACCCGCGTGACGGTGCAGCTGACGGAGGCGGGCATTGCCGAGCGCAAGCGGCTGGCAGTTGCCCAGTCCATCGAGATCGTGCGTCGCCGTATCGACGAGATGGGCACCCGCGAGCCGACCATCGTCCGCCAGGGCGATGACCGCATCCTCGTTCAGGTGCCGGGCCTCAAGGATCCCGGCCAGCTGAAGGAAATCCTCGGCAAGACCGCCAAGCTTGAGTTCAAGCTGGTCAACACGGACGTCCGGCCGGAGGATATCGCCAGCGGCCGCGTGCCGCCGGGCACCGAGCTGCTGCCGATGCAGGATGCGCCGGAGCAGAAGATCGCCGTGCGCCGCCGGGTCATCATCTCCGGCGAGGAACTGGCCGATGCCCAGCCCAGCTACAATCAGGGCGCGCCGGTCGTCTCCTTCCGCTTCGATACGACGGGCGGCCGCCGCTTCGGCCAGGCAACCACCGAGAATGTGGGCAAGCCGTTTGCCATCATCCTCGACAACGAGGTGATCTCGGCCCCGCGGATCAACGAGCCCATCCTCGGCGGCTCGGGCATCATCTCGGGCGGCTTCACGGTGGAGCAGGCCAACAACCTGGCCGTGCTGCTGCGCGCCGGCGCGCTGCCGGCTCCGCTGCAGATTCTGGAAGAGCGCACCGTGGGTCCGGACCTCGGCGCCGACTCGATCCGCGCGGGCATGATCGCCTCGATCATCGGCACGGTCGTCGTGCTGGCGCTGATGTTCATGACCTACGGCCGGTTCGGCCTGTTCGCCAACGCGGCGCTGGTGCTGAACGTCATCCTCATCATCGGCATCATGTCGCTTCTGGGCGCAACACTGACGCTGCCGGGCATCGCAGGCCTCGTGCTCACCATCGGTACGGCGGTCGACTCCAACGTGCTCATCTTCGAGCGCATCCGCGAGGAACTTCGGAATGGCCGGAGCACTCTGAATGCCGTGGATGCCGGTTATCGCGAGGCCAGTCGCGCCATCTGGGACGCCAACATCACCAACGTGATCGCGGCGGCGCTGATGATGTGGTTCGGCTCGGGCCCGGTCAAAGGCTTCGCGGTGGTGCTCACCATCGGTATCGTCACCTCGGTGTTCACCGGCGTGACCGTGTGCCGCATGTTCAACGTGCTGTGGCTGAAGCGCGCGCGCCCGGCCAAGCTGGTTCTGTAAGGGGAGGGATGATCCATGCTTCTCAAGCTCATCCCCGACAACACCAACATCAACTTCCTCAAGTGGAAGTATGTGGCCACGGCCCTTTCGGTGCTGCTCATCATCGCGTCCATCGCGCTGGTGGCGGTGCGGGGCCTCAACTTCGGCATCGACTTCAAGGGCGGCATCCTCATGGAGGTGGGCTTCACCCAGGCCCCCGACCTTGACGACATGCGCGGCGACCTGAACCGGCTGGATCTGGGCGACGTGAGCCTGCAGGAATTTGGCAGCGACCGGCAGATCGCCATTCGCCTGCCCCAGCAGGAAGGCGGCGAGAAGGGCCAGCAGGCGGCCGTCGCCAAGGTGAAGGAGGCGCTGACCGCTGATTACGGCGACGGCGTCAGCTTCCGCCGCGTGGAATCCGTGGGCGGCAAGGTGTCGGGCGAGTTGCTCACCGACGCGTCGCTGGCCATCGGCCTCGCCATGCTGGCGGTGGCCATCTACATCTGGTTCCGCTTCGAATGGCAGTTTGGCGTCGGCGCGCTGCTCAGCCTCGTGCACGACGTTGCCATCACCTTCGGCTTCCTGGCGTTGACCCAGATGGAGTTCGACCTCAACATGGTGGCGGCGCTGCTGACCACGGTCGGCTACTCGCTCAACGATACCGTCGTCGTTTACGACCGCGTTCGCGAGAACCTGCGGAAGTATCGCAAGATGGACATGGAGCCGCTGCTCAACCTCACGGTCAACGAGACGCTGTCGCGCACCATCATGACCTCGCTCTCCACGGGGCTTGCGCTGCTGGCGCTGCTGATCTTCGGTGGCGAGGTGGTTCGCGGCTTCACCGCCGCCATGCTGCTGGGCGTTGTCATCGGTACCTTCTCGTCCATCTACGTGGCCGCGCCGCTGCTGATCTGGATGAAGGTCGGCCCGCACACCTTCCTCGCCAATGAGGAAGGCAAGGGCGACAGCAAGGTTGAAAAAGACCGGCAAGGCGGCGCTCTGATGGCGAAGCTGGAAGCCACGCCGCCGCGTCAGGGAGCCCTGTCGATCCAGGGTTACACGGCCGGCGGCTACCGGGTGGGCGGCATCGCCCATCAGGGCGGCGTGATCGTGACGCCAGAACGGGTGGAAACCTGGCCGGTCACGAACCTCGCCGACGCCCGGGTGGAGGACTTCCAGCTGGTGACGAGCGAGCAGCCGCCCATCGAGGTGCTGCTCATCGGCACCGGGCCGACCATGGCCCGCCCGCCCGCAAGCCTGCTGGACGCACTGCGGGCCACCGGCCTGGCGGTGGATTTCATGGACAGCCGCGCCGCTGCCCGCACCTATAACGTGCTGGTGGCCGAAAACCGGCGTATCGCGGCGGCCCTGCTGCCAATCGGCTGAGCGGTTCGGGCTTTCCGCTCCGGCAAGAACGGATAAGCGCGGTCCTTCGGGGCCGCGCTTTTCTTTTGGTTTGAATTACAGGCTCATAGGAGGGTCGCGGACCCGCCTGGCAACCTCCCGGCATTTTCAGGCCGCGCCCGGTCCCGGCCGTCGTGCGGGCTGGAGAGGAGATGAAGACGCTCCCTAAAATCATTCAATGTGAGTGGCGGATGGCTCGGGAGCTGGTGACAGGCGCGGCCCGAAAAATGAACAGGGGGTGCAGGAGATTATAGATCCCTCTGCATAATCTCTACTTGTGCGCCTCCGCGCACGAGGGAAGCGGCGATCCCGCTTCAGACCGTATCCTTCAACCACTGGCGGAAGGCGGCCATGGCGGGGGTGTCCTGCCGGGACATGAGGCGGGTGAGCCAGTAGCTGCCGCAGTGGATTTCGATGGGAAAGGGGCGCACGAGACGCTCGGTTCGCAGGTCTTGCTCGAACATGGCGGGCGGCGCCAGCGCAACGCCGCGCCCAAGGGTGGCCGAGGCGACCATGAGGGCAGAGCTGTCGAACACCGCGCCCTTGAGCGGTGGGCAGCGCATGCCTGCGGCTTCGAACCAGCGCGGCCACTCGTCAGCGCGGTAGGAGCGCAGCAGGGTCTCGCGGGCGAGGTCCTCCGGATGGGTGAGGCGGGCGGCGAGGGACGAGGCGCATAGGGGCGTCAGCGGCGCGTCCATGAGGTGGTCGGCGTGGGTGCCGTGCCAGGCACCGTCGCCGAAGCGGATGGCGAGGTCCAGCCCTTCGCCCGCCAGGTCGACGCGGTTGTTGTTGGTGAGAAGCCGCAGGTCGATGTGCGGGTGGAGGCGGGAGAAGTCGTCGATGCGCGCCAGAAGCCAGCCGACGGCGAAGGTGCCGACGACGCCGAGGGTGAGCACCTCGCGCAGGTGACCGCCGGCAAAGCGGTCGAGCGTACCGCCGATCCGGTCGAAGGCGTCGGCGACAACGGGGACAAGCGCCTGTCCCTCGTCAGTGAGGGCAAGGCCGCGCGGCAGGCGGCGGAACAGGGGCGTGCCGAGGCGGCGTTCCAGTTGGGCGACCTGATGGCTCACCGCCCCCTGGCTGACGCACAGCTCAGCCGCTGCGCGGGTGAAGCTGAGGTGGCGGGCAGCGGCCTCGAAGGCGCGCAGCGCATTGAGGGGAAGTTGGGCGCGGTCCATCTATAAAACATGAAATAATTTCATGGCTCTGTCGAGAAATGATGCTTTGTCGCGCGCCGCTCCGTTCGGCACTGTGCAGGCATCAGCCGAACAGAGAGGATTTGGAGACGCTCGATGCGATTAGCCATGAGCTTGATTGGGATAATGGTGGCCGCCATCCTGCCGGCGCAGGCCGGTGACGATCCGCTTTTGCGCCCGATCGCGCCTGACTTTGCAAGCAGGTGGCTGACGCCCAAAACGCCGGAGCGCCTTTTTGGCAGCACCTACTTCGTCGGCTTCGGCGGCCTCAGCGTGGCGCTGATCGACACCAAGGACGGGCTTATCCTCATCGATGGCGCGGTGCCGCAGGCGGTGCCGATGATCGAGGAGAATATCCGCCAGCTCGGCTTCTCGCTTCGCGACATCAAGCTGATCCTCAGCACCGAGCCGCACTACGACCATGCCGGTGGGCTGGCGGCGCTGGCGCGGGATACGGGCGCAACCGTGGTTGCGAGCCCGGAGGGGGCCAAGGTGCTGGAAGCGGGGTGGAGCGGGCCGGATGATCCCCAGTTCTCCTGGCTGCCGCCGTTTCCGGCCGTGCGCGGGGTGCGCGTCGTTCAGGACGGGGACACGATAACGCTTGGCGATACCACGGTAACGGCCGTGGCGACGCCGGGCCACACGGCGGGCTCGATGAGCTGGGCGTGGCAAAGCTGCGAGGGGAAGCGCTGCGCCAATGTGGTATTCGCCTCCAGCCTCAATCCGGTTGCGCCGGACGACTATCGCTTTTCCGATTCCGCGCATCAGGAAATCGTGGAGGCTTATGGCCGCAGTTTCGCGCGGATGCGCGCCGTGCCATGCGATATCCTGATTACGGCCCATCCGGACCAGCCGGCCTGGGATGCCAAGCTTGCCCGGCTGGGCGAACAGCCGGAGACAAACCCCTTCATCGACCCCAAGGCGTGCGCGGCCTATGCGGAAGCTTCGGCGCAGCGCCTTGCCGATCGCCTGAAGCAGGAGGGCGGGGCTGGCGAGGAACAGGGCGGCAAATAGAAGGTGCCCCAAACAGAAACGGCCGCCCAGGCAGTGCCTGGGCGGCCGTTCCTCCGGCGTGCCTGATCCCTACGGGGGGCCGGGACAGGCAGGCCTGACCGGACTAGAAGTGGAAAGCCACGCCGGTCTTCACCTGATGGCGGCGGTAGCCTTCCTCGCCATTGGTGTAGTCGTAGCCCACGCGCACGGTGGCCTGCGGGGTGATGGCGTACTCGACGCCGCCGCCCAGAACCAGGGCGTCGGTGTTGAAGCCGTCCTTATCGTCCGCGTACTTCACCTTGGTGCGGATGTTGTCATAACCGATCTTGCCGTAGACCATGGTGTTCTCAAGCGGCAGCACGCCGACGCGGGCGGCGATGCCGAACGTACGGCCAGCCTCGACCTCGGCCTCATCGGCGCCGGCGCCGAAGGTCTCGTCGGCGGTCGACAGGGCAGCATTGCCCTCAACGCCCAGCACCAGGCGGTCGGCAACCTTCTTGTTGTAGCCGGCGATCACGCCATAGGTGAGGCCCTGGCCAATTGCACCGTGGGTGTCTTCCCAGCCCAGTTCAACGCCGCCGTAAGCGCCGTTGAAAGCCTCGGCGTGGGCGAGAGCGGGGGTCATGCTAAGAGCGGCAGCGGCCGCGAGAAGATAGGTCTTCATAATGATACTCCTCATGGACTTCCGGAAGGAGGGGGCCTCCCGTGCATCCGAGATCGGAGCCGATTGTGGCGGCAAATGGCCGGAATGAAGCCGTTTTTGCCTCATTTCGGGTCCATGGCGGCGAAACGTTTTGACGAAGCGACGGGCTGACATGGAAGTGTAACAATCTGCCTAGGCGGAAGTATGAAGCATTTGATTTAAAAGCGCTTTTCCGTTCATTTTCGGTTCAGATAAGGAGGGCTTTTGACCGCCGAAGCGCTTCCAGGCAGAGTCGAGACGGCCGCCCGGGCGGGAAACCGGGGCGGCCGTGGGGAGGGGACGCGGAACAGAAGACGGGCCGTCAGAAAAGACGGGATAATCGCCTAGAAGTGGAAGGCTATGCCCGACTTGATCTGATGGCGGCGGAAGCCATCCTCGCCGTTGGTATAGTCGTAGCCAACGCGCAAGGTGGCCGAGGGCATGATGGCATATTCAACGCCGCCGCCGAGGACGATGGCGTCGTTATTGAAGCCGTTGTCGAGCCCCAGCGGATCGGGGTTGTACTCCAGGCGGGTGCGGACGTTCTCATAGCCCACCTTGCCGAAGAACAGGGTGGTGGGGGCGGCCAGATAGCCAACCCGGCCGGCAATGCCGAACGAGCGGCCCGCCCGGATTTCGTCATCCGGGCCGATGTCGCCGTCGGCGGTGGACAGCGCCGCCTTGGCCTCGACGCCCGCGACGATCTGGGGCGCAACCTGGGCGTTGTAACCACCAAAGACACCGTAGTTGAAACCGTTGCCCAAATCGCCACGGTTGTCTTCCCAGCCGATCTCGGCGCCGGCATAAGGGCCGTTGAACAGCTCGGGCTGGGCAGACTGGGCGTTGGCGAGCGAGGGGGCAAGCGCAGGGGTGAGGGCGAGGCCTGTTGCGGCGATAAGAAGATAGGGCTTCATCGTTCACTCTCCTCTGAGTGAGTCAGGGATTGGAAACGGCTGATCTTCTGCTCACCTTTCAGAGAGCCCCGCGAATGTGGCAGCAGCAGGCCGGAATTGCCCCATTCCTGCCCACAAGCGGCAAGGCGTTGTTGCATGTCGGCGGTCAGGCGTTTAGGTGCGACGAATGCAGAAAGCAGATGCCCATTGCGCGGAGCTTGTCCGCGAGCAGGATCACGACCGGTATCTCACGGCGCTTTATGCGGCTGAGTCCGCGCGGCCGGCGCTGTTTGCGCTTTATGCCTTCAATGTGGAGCTTGCACGGGTGCGCGAGCAGGTCTCCCAGCCCATGCTGGGTGATATCCGCCTCACCTGGTGGCGCGAGGGGGTGGAGACCGCCTACGCCGGCGCGCCCCGGCCGCATCCGGTGCTGGAGGCCATCAGCGCCCATGTGGTGATGGCGGGCGTGCCGCGCGCGTTGCTGGAGAGCTGCATCGAGGCGCGGCTGACCGATGTCTATGGCGAGCAGCCCTCCAGCGTGCAGGAGCTGTGCGCCTATGCGGACCTCAGTGGCGGCGCGCTGGCCGAGGCGGCGCTGTGGGTATGCCTGGGCCATGCGCCCGATCCGCTGCTCACCAAGGCGGTGCGCTGGGTGGGGCAGGCGTGGACGCTGACCGGCATCATCCGCGCTATCGGCTTTCACGCCGCCATGCAGCGGGTGATGCTGCCCGCCGACGAACTGGTGAAGGTGGGCCTCCAGCCCGAGAGCCTCTATCAGGGCGAAATCGGCGCGGAGGTGGTGGACGCTGTGCGGGCGGTCCACGCCGCGGCGGCCGAGGCGCTGGAAGCCGCCCGGCCGGTGCTGCGGCGGGCCTCGGCGCGGTCGCGCCCGGCCTGGCTGCTGGCCCCGCTGGTGCGGGACTATCTCGCCCGCATCAAGGCGGCAGGCTTCGACATTCGCTCGGCCGATCTGGAGCGGGGCGCGCTTCGCCGCCAGATCAGCCTGTTCTGGGCCGGCTCCACCGGCCGTTACTGACGCGCGGCGGCCTGCGGGCTCGTCTTCTTCTACGACTCTTGCCTCGCTGACGGCACGGCGACAATGGGCTAAGCTGCTCTCCCAAGGCGTCTGCTGGTTGAACCCCGCGGCGAACCGGCAGGCCGCCTGAGACATCCCTCATGCGGAGCTGGCCATGACAGGGAGTACGGTCCAGATGCGGGCCGCCATCGCCGGGCGCGTGACCCGCTGGCTGCTGCCCGGCGCAGGGGTGGCGCTGTTGCTGGCGGGCGGTTTCCTTTGGCTGGCCACGCCTCGGGAGGAGCCTCCGCCTCCGCCTGCGCCCTTCCGGCCCGCACCTGCTTTACCTGCGCCTGCCGCGCCCTTGCCATCGGCCGCGCCCTTGCCATCGGCCGCGCCCTTGCCGTCTGCTGCATCCTTGCCGTCCGCCGCGCCGCAGAGCGCCCGGTCGCGTCCATCGCTGAACGCCGAGGCGCGGGAAGCGCGGCGCTTCAACCGCTACGATCGGGACAAGGATGGCGCCGTGAGCCGGGAGGAGTTTTTGGCGCTGCGCCGCAAGAGCTTCAACCGGCTGGACAAGGATGGCGACGGCCAGCTGAACTTTGAGGAATATGCGGTCGCCACGGCTACCCGCTTCAGCACGGCGGACAAGGATGCGGACCGACGGCTCAGCCGCGCCGAGTTTGCCGCAACGGCAACGCGCCGCTCCAGCTGATCATTAGACTATAGGGCTGCTTGTTGCTGTTCGCTAAATGTTCTAGTCTGATCGTGGCTTTGATGAATTGAAGTTCATGCTCCGGGATACGGGGGCATTGAAGAGCAGGCCTGGCATGCACGGGCCAGAGCATGGATATGGGGAGGAACGATATGACTCTGCACTCAGTCGATGGCGGCCACGCCAATGCAGCACAGGCGAACACGGCACAGATAAACGCAGCGCAGGCTGGGGAACGGGTTGATCCGCGCGCGCCTCAGATGCCCTGGCTGTCCATCTACCTCACGGTGAAGGATGCCGATGCAAGCCTCGACTTCTACAGCCGCGCCTTCGGGTTCGCTCCTGGCATGGTGGTGCGGGACGAGCAGGGCGCGCCGCAGTATGTGGAAATGCAGTATCGCGGCGAAACGCCGGTGATGTTCTCGCCCGAGGGGGCGCAGGGCTGCGCCGCGCAGAGCCCGGCGACGCTCGGCGTTACCATGCCTGTCACCTTCTACCTGTATCACGACGACGTGGATGCGCTCTGCGCCCAGGCCAGGGCCGCCGGGGCCAGGGTTGAGGCGGAACCGCAGGACATGTTCTGGGGCGATCGCATGGCCGCGCTTGTCTGCCCGAATGGCTACCGCTGGAGCTTCGCCACCCATACGGGCCAGACCGATGGCCCCTTGCCGGGGGCAGCCTGAGCAAGGACCGGCCGGGCGGCGCGTCGGGTCAGGGCCGGGCAGGGGGAGGCCAGTCCACCCTCAATCTGGACCTGACGGAAACCTATGTCTTTCTGGGCGCCCATGGGCGGGCCACGGCGGTGCCGCTCACCGAGGCGTTCTGGGAAGAGCTGGCGGATTCCTCTTCCACGCCAGAGAGACGCGCGGCGGTTTCCCGCCCGGCTGCATCCCACCTGGCGCAGGAGGACAATGGCTGGTTCGTTTCCGCCTACTGGCTGGAGGCGGACATGGCGACATGGGAACGCCATTCCAGGGGTGACCGGCTGGTTATTGCCGAAACCGGATCGTTTACCCTGGTGCTCGATCACCAGAATGGCGGGCGACGTCGGCGTCTGCCGCTGGATGCGGTCGGCTCCGTGCTTGTGCCATGCGGCTGCTGGCACCGGCTCACCGTCAACACGCCCGGCCTGGTGCTGTTCATTTCCCCCGCGCATGGCATGGAACACCGGCCGGTATAATGGGCGCAATGCCTGGAACGTATTGTTTTGCAGGGGGGCGCTCAGCCAGTGGCTTCGCTCCTTTGCGCTCCTTTTCATTTTATCGGGCCGCGGCCTTTATCGCCCTATGCGCTTGCAGGACTTCGCGTGGCTGCACATTGGCTTTGACCGGGTGCGGCCTCTGAGAACGAATGGGGTGGAAGGGGGGAGGTCCCCTGGCGAACCGAGGCCTTCTCTAGCCGAAGTGCCGGATGAGCACGCCCTCAAGGCGTGGGTCGGCCTTGATGCGCCGGACAATGGCATCAAGCCGGGGGCAGTTCTTGCTGACCCAGTCAAGGCGAGGCTTCCAGTGGCTCATCGTGGCAATGTAAAGATCCAGCGCCGTGAAACGATCTCCCAGGAAAAAGGGCGCGCCTGCCTCGTCATCCAGCTGGCGAAGCATGGCCTTGCGAGCCGCGCCGACGCGTTCGCGCAGTTCTGTCCGGCAGTCCTCGCCCGATACCCAACGCTCAGGATGATCGTCGAAGCGGAAGGTGGCGTAAATGCTGGCGGTCACGAAGAACAGCCAGCGCAAGAAGGCGGGGCGCAGCGGGTCTTCCAGCGCGGGGACGACGCCCGCCTCCGGGTGGCGTTCGCCCAGCAGCAGCACCATCGCGCCGCTTTCGGTCATCACCGTTCCGTCCGGCAGGATGAGTACCGGCACTTGACCCAGTGGATTGACTTGGCGCAGTTTCTCCAGGTGCGGCCCGTCTTCCCATGGCGGGGCATCGATGATGCGGACTGGCGCATTGGCCAGCGTCAGGATCGCTTCGATGATCGCGCCGCCCGAGCCGCGCGCCGACCAAAGTTCATACATGGGCCGGTTCTCCTCATTCCCAGTAAGCCCCGGCCGTCATCATAGCGATCAGGCGCCGCATCGGGAAGGCGGGCATGACCAAGCCCCGGCGCGTGGTTTCATGGTTCGGCAGGCCGAAGGGCAATCTGCCGCTCCTGGAAAATTTCCAAACCGCTTCAGAGAAGGAATGGATGTGGGTGATAATCATTGCGATCGCCTGTTCGTCATCACCGGCGGGCCGGGGTCGGGCAAGACCAGCCTTGTCGAGGCCCTGTCTGCCCGTGGGTTGACCTGCGCGCCGGAGGCGGGGCGGGCGATTATCCAGGATCAGGTGGCTATCGATGGCCAGGCCTTGCCGTGGGCAGATCGGCGCGCGTTTGCCGAACTCATGCTGGGTTGGGAACTGCGTTCACACCGCATGGCGCAGAACACGCAAGGCCCGGTAATTTTCGACCGGGGTGTGCCCGATGTGGCGGGATATTTGCGCCTGTGCGGCTTGCCCGTTCCATCCCATGTGGACCGGGCAGCGCAGCTGTTCCGCTATAGCCGTCAAGTGTTCTTTGCCCCACCGTGGCGGGAGATCTTCCGGCAGGACAGCGAGCGCAAGCAGACATGGAACGAGGCGGTTCGCACCTATGAGGCGATGGTGGAAACTTACATCGCCTATGGCTACGAGCCGGTGTCGCTGCCCTGCGTATCGCTTGCCGAGCGGGTGGCCTTCGTGCAGGCAAGGCTAAGCCAGCTCGGCCTGGCTCCAGCGTGAGGTGTGGAGAAGGAGTATCCCGAAGCCGGGGTGCTCTCTTGCCGTCTGCGCGCGAAATCAGGCGGCCTTGCGGTGCCGTCCGGCCGCGATGAAAATAGCCCCCAAGCCCAGCGGGCCCAGGGCCGCCGGCTCCGGCACCGTCGTGCTGTTCTCGTTGAAGATCAGATGATCCATCACAATTTGCGTGCCTTCCCCTATATCTGCCGGGTTCTCGATGCCGGGGATGAGGCTGACAAGGCGAAGGGTAACATGGTCTTCCCAGTTTGCCGAAAAATATGTTGACGCATACATGTCGAGGGTCAGGTTGACCATATAGTCGGCCACGCCATCTCCTGCCTTGTAGCCTTCAATCGCAATCGTCAATCCATCCTGCCATGCGGCGGTGAAATAGCCGCTGGTGAAATCGAAGGTGTCGTTATCCTGGCGGAAAATCGTTGCTTCTCCGCACCGGATGCCGGCGCAGTGTAAAATTCGCCGACGTTAATCAAAGGGCATCGAACCTGAAGCGCGGGCTTAGCCCATGGTCCGCGTCAGTGCCGCCAGATCCTCCGGCGTGTTGATGTTGGCGATGGAGCCATCCGGCAGGTTGACGGCAACCGCGCCAACGCTTGCCGCCCAGCGGCGGATGGCGCGCTCACGCGGGGGGCGATCGATGGCGAGCCAGGCATCGAGCACGGGAGCCAGCGCCACGGACCACAGGCCGAAGGTGGGGTGGTCCCGCTCATCGCTGCGCGCGTAGGCGGCCGGGGCGCATCCAAGCCCGTCCGCCAGCCGCGCGGCAAGGTCAGCGGGAAAGCAGGCGGCATCGCAGGGGACGCTCAGCACCCAGGGCAGGCCCCGGCGCTGCGCTTCATGAAGGGCGGCATTGAGACCGCCCAGCGGGCCAAGGCCAGGGGCAGGACGGTCGGGCACGGTGTCGTGGCCCTGGCGCGGCGGGCTGCCGATGACCACCAGGCTGCCCGCCTGCGGGCCAAGCTGCTCTGCCACATGGTCGATAAGCCGCTTGCCCGCCAGCAAAGCCTCTGCCTTGTCGCGCCCGAATCGGCTGGATTGGCCACCCGCCAGAATCGCGCCGAGTCGCCGGGCGAGAACCGGAAAATCAGGGTGGGGCAAGCCGTCGCTGCGGGTCATGGATCGCAAGCCTCGTCCGTTACCGCAGGGGTAGGGCAAACGATGCGGCGCGATCAATGGCCCTTGGTGGCCGGGCCGCAAAAAAATTTGTGGAAACATGCAGGTTGCCGTCCTTGCAGCCCTTCACGGCGGCTGGTTTTCCATTAAATTTGGTTAACAACCCTGCTCCACAGGAACGGAAATGGCGATGACTGCCCGGATGCGCTGGCCCTTGGCTCTTGGGACGGCGGCTCTGCTGGGAGCCTGCACGCACGGCAGGCAAGAGATGCAACCCCAGCCTCGGCTGGAGGCGCTGGATGACCTGCTGGTTTTCGCCAATCCGGCGGAGTGCGAGCCGGGCGAGCCGCTGAAGCAACTCTATGACACCATGGCATCCTATGACCAGCGGGATGAGCCCCATCCACGCCAGCCGGTGGTGCCGCCCCGCTTCGCGAACGCAATCGGCGCGCCGATGGTCATTAGCCGCGCGGCCGACCATGCCACCATCAGCATGGCGCTGCGAGGGCGTTGGCTGGGTCTGCCGGTGCGGGCGGTGGAAGGCGTCTATGGCATCGAGAGCGATTATTTCGGCATGGCCATCGTGTTCGATGCTCCGGTGTCCCGCACCCAACCGGTTCTGGAAAGCCACGGCTTTCACCCCAAGCCGGCGGAGGCGCTGATCTCCGTGCCGCCGGAGGAAACCCCGTTCGGCCGGGTGGAGATTACGGGGGACGAGCAAACCTCTCGCCTGGTATGCGACTGGGGGCTGTAGCCTAAATTCACAGGCCATCGCCCGTCGCGGCGCTTGCATTGCGGCCCGCCGGTGTGGCAAGAAATTGAGCATGACGACTTTCGCTCACACCGTTGCCCTGCGCTGGTGGCGCTCCTTCTAGGGAGCGGCGCGTCGTCTTTTTCTTTTTTCAAACGACCATCGCCGCCGGGGTGAGGCTGGCATGGTTCGTTGATTTTTTCTCCCGCGCATCCTCCCACGGCGGCTCCATACCAGGAGAAACGCCATGCTTACGGGACATCCGCAAAATCCGGCCGATCGCCGCCCGATCATCCTGACCGGCGATCGCACCACTGGTCCGCTGCATTTGGGCCATTATGTGGGTTCGCTGAAAAATCGCGTCGCCCTGCAGGAAAGCCGTGAGCAGTTCCTGCTGCTGGCGGACGCGCAGGCGCTCACCGACAATGCTCATGATCCGGAAAAAGTGCGCCGCAACGTACTGGAGGTGGCGCTGGATTATCTGGCGGTGGGGATCGATCCGCAAAAATCCGCCATCTGCGTGCAATCGCTGCTGCCTGCGCTATCGGAGTTGACCCTGCTTTATCTCAACTTCGTCACCGTGGCGCGGTTGGAGCGCAACCCCACGGTGAAGGAGGAAATCCGCCTGCGCGGGTTCGAGCGGGATATTCCGGCCGGTTTTCTCTGCTACCCGGTCGCGCAGGCGGCGGACATCACCGCGTTCAAGGCGACGCTGGTGCCGGTGGGGGAAGACCAGGCGCCGATGATCGAGCAGAGCAACGAGATCGTGCGTCGCATCAACCGGCAGGCGGGGCACGAGGTGCTGCCCGAGTGCAGGGCGCTCATTCCGAACATGGGCCGTCTGCCAGGCGTTGATGGCAAGGCGAAGATGAGCAAGAGCCAGGGCAATGCCATTGCGCTCTCCGCCGCGCCGGAGGAAATCAGTGCTGCCGTGCGGCAGATGTACACCGACCCCGATCATCTGCGCGCCAGCGACCCCGGCATGGTGGAGGGCAATGTGGTTTTCGCTTATCTCGACGCGTTCGACGAGGACCGGAGCGGGCTGGAGGACCTGAAGGCGCACTATCGCCGGGGCGGCCTTGGCGACATGGTGGTGAAACGGCGGCTGGAGGATATTCTGCAAAACCTGCTTCGCCCCATTCGCGAACGACGCGCGCAGCTGGCGAAGGACCCCGGCTATGTGCTGTCGATTCTCAAGGCGGGCACGGAAAAGGCCCGCGCCCGCACGGAGACAACACTGGCGGAGGTGCGCGCGGCGTTGGGGCTGTTCCAGTTTTGAGCAAGACAGTGGCGGGCGGCTTTCGCGCGGATCGACTGCCGCGTTGACAACAGTTTCATCCGCTCGCGGGCGGAGAAAACCCCGGCTCTAGATAACGCGGGCCGGGGCCGCTCTGCCCAGCTCTGTCGTCCGGATTCCGCAAGGGGCAGCTGCTCACCGACAGGCAGCCGCAGCCGATGCAGCCATCCAGCCGGTCGCGCAGCAGGGTGAGGCGATTGATGCGATCATTCAGTTCATCACGCCAGGCGGCGGAGAGACGGGCCCAGTCTTCGGCGGTCGGTTTTTCCTGCGGCAGGGCGCTGAGCGCCTGCTGGATGTCGTTGAGCGGTATGCCGATCCTCTGCGCGGCCTTGATGACGCCGATGCGGCGCAGTACGGCGCGGGAATAACGGCGCTGGTTGCCCGCGCTGCGCTCGCTGCGGATCAGCCCCTTGGCTTCATAAAAATGAAGGGTGGAGACGGAAACGCCGCTGCGGGCCGCAACCTCGCCCACGGAAAGCGATGATTTGTGTTTGGCTCCGTCGATGAGTGTCATCGAAATAATTCCCATTGACCTCAACTATGGTTGAGGTTTTATCAGAAGTGCTCCTGAAACAAAAGACGAGGGAGCATCTCATGGAAGAGACGATCAATCTGGCGCTGATTTACGGCAGCGCGCGGGAGGGGCGTTTCGCTGATACCATTGTCGACTGGGCCATGGAGCAGATTACGGCGGACAGCCGGTTCGAGGTACAGTTGATCGACCCGGCAACGATGGCGCCGCCTGCCTGGCACGTTCGCGAGGATACGCCCGAGCGTCGGGAGTTGGCGGAGCGGATCGGCAAGGCCGATGCCTTCCTGGTGGTGACGCCTGAGTATAACCGCGGCTACCCTGCGCCGCTGAAGCACCTCATCGATGCCGTTTACAGCGAATGGCAGGCCAAGCCGGTGGCGTTCATTTCCTATGGCGGCATATCGGGCGGGCTGCGGGCGGTGGAACAGCTGCGGCAGGTCTTCGCCGAATTGCATGCGGTCACCATTCGCGATTCCGTGGCGCTGCCGAATGCCTGGACGCTGTTCGACGACGCAGGTCAGATGAAGGAGCCCGAGGGGCCGGGCAAGACCCTGGCTTTCGTGCTGAACCGACTGCACTGGTGGGCAGCGGCCCTGCATCGCGGGCGACAGGCAATGTCTTATGGGGAGAAGGCGGCGTGAGGGCGGAGCTGGAATTCAGGCTGCCGCCGCTTGCCCCTGGCCGGGCGCTGGTGCCGATAAACAATGGCATGCCGCCGCCCGTGCGCGAGGGTGAGAAATGGCGGGGGCTGGTGCTGTTGCTGGCGAGTAGCCTCACCATCATGGCCGGGGCGACCATCGCCCCCTCGCTGCCGGCGCTGGAGGCACGGTTTGCGGGACAGGGACATGCGGCGCTGCTCACCCGGCTGGTGCTGACCATGCCCGCGCTGTTCATTGCCCTGTGCGCGCCGCTGGCCGGGTTGGTGGCAGACCGCTGGGGCCGGCGCCCGCTGCTGCTCAGCGCCGTGGCGCTTTATGGGGTCGCAGGCCTGTCCGGCCTGGTGCTTGATACCTTGCCGAGCCTGCTCGTGGGCCGGGCGCTGCTGGGCGTGGCGGTGGCGGGCGTCATGACGGCAACCACGGCGCTGGTGGGCGATTATTTCCTGGGTGCCGCGCGCAGCCGGTTCATGGGGTTGCAGGCGGGTTTCACCAGCCTTGGCGGCATTGTGTTTCTAACCGTTGGCGGTGTTCTGGCGGAAAGCCACTGGCGGGCGCCGTTTGCCATCTATGGCCTCTCCCTGATCTTGCTTCCTGCCATCGCGCTTTTTCTGGCCGAGCCGCCCGCCGCCACGCGCCGGGGCGAGGCGGGCCCGTCTGACGAGACATCCGGCGCGGCGCTATGGGTGGGGCTGGCAGGCGTATTTTTTGCGGCGATCGCCAACAGCGTTGCCTTCTACGCCATGCCGACCCAGCTGCCGTTCTTCCTGCATACGTTGGGCGTTCCCGAACCCAGCCGGGCCGGCCTTGCCATCGGCATGGTCAATGTGGTGTCGGCCATTATGGCGTTCGCTTACACCCGCGTGCGCGCACGGTTGGGGCTGACCCTGGTATTTGCCTTCGGCTTTGCGTTGCTGGCGACGGGGCTTTTGCTGACCGCCCGTGCCGGCGGCTTCGGCGATGCGCTGGGGGCAATGGCAATGGTGGGCGCAGGGCTGGGGCTTATCATGCCCAATCTGGCCTCCGCCGCATTGCAGAAAGCTCCGGCAAGGGTGCGAGGCCGTGTCTCCGGCGGGCTGACGGCCAGTATTTTCATTGGCCAGTTCATCTCGCCTATTATCACCCAGCCCGCAATCGCAACGGTGGGATATGCCGCCACCTACGCCTGGTTGGGCGGCATGGTGGGGCTGGTGGCGTTCGCGGCCCTTTGCATCTTTATCGGGCAGCGGTTTCGCACCGAGTGACGAGAAAATCAGGCATAAAAAAAGAGGCCGGGGAGAACCCGGCCTCAAGGCCTTTGTTGGACAGACAGGTTGCTGACAAAAAATCGATAATCGGGAGGAGAGGCGCTTACGCCGTCTCCTCGAACAGTTCGCGGCCGATGAGATAGCGGCGGATTTCAGACGTGCCCGCGCCGATCTCGTAGAGTTTCGCATCGCGCAGCAGGCGGCCGGTCGGGTAATCGTTGATGTAACCGTTGCCGCCCAGGCACTGGATGGCGTCGAGCGCCACCTGCGTGGCTTTTTCGGCGGCGTAGAGAATGCATCCGGCGGCGTCCTTACGGGTGGTCTCGCCCCGGTCGCACGCCTGCGCCACGGCATAAACATAAGCGCGGCAGGCGTTCAGCGTCGTGTACATGTCCGCCAGCTTGCCCTGCATCAGCTGGAAGGTGCCGATGGGCTGGCCGAACTGCTGGCGCTCGTGCACGTAAGGCACCACCACGTCCATCGCCGCCTGCATGATGCCAAGCGGGCCGCCCGCCAGCACCACCCGCTCATAATCGAGGCCGGACATCAGAACGGCCGCGCCCTTGCCCTCCTCGCCGAGAATATTCTCGTAAGGCACCTCGCAGTCCTCAAACACCAGCTCGCAGGTGTCAGAGCCGCGCATGCCCAGCTTGTCCAGCTTCTGCGCGGTGGAAAAGCCCTTGAAGGACTTTTCAATGAGGAACGCCGTGATGCCGCGTGGGCCGGCGTTCACGTCCGTCTTGGCGTAGACCACCAGCGTCTCGGCAATCGGACCATTGGTGATCCACATTTTATTGCCGTTGAGCACGAAGCGATCGTTGCGCTTTTCAGCGCGCAGCTTCATCGACACCACGTCAGATCCCGCGCCGGGTTCGGACATGGCAAGCGCGCCTACATGCTCGCCGGAAATAAGCTTGGGGAGATATTTCTCCTTCTGCTCCTTCGTGCCCCAGCGGTTGATCTGGTTGATGCACAGGTTCGAGTGCGCGCCGTAGGAAAGCCCGATGCTGGCGCTGGCCCGGCTGATCTCCTCCATCGCCACGCAATGCGCCAGATACCCAAGACCCGAGCCGCCGCTTTCCTCCGGCACCGTGATGCCGTGCAGGCCGAGCGCGCCCAGCTTCGGCCACAAATCCCGCGCGAACGTGTTGGTGCGATCAATCTCCTCCGCACGCGGCGCAATCTCATCGCGCGCAAAGGCGGCCACCGTCTCGCGCAGCATGTCGATGGTCTCGCCGTGGTCAAAACGCAGGCTGTTCATGGTCATTTTTTTCGTCCCCCCAGATCGGGTTATTTCCGTTTGTCCTTTTTCGCAGGAGGGCTATCCCCCTGCGCCTCCCATTCATTTTTATCGGGCCGTGCCCTTCATGCCGATGCCTGCTCCACATCCAGTTCGATGAGCAGGCGGCCTTCGGGTACCTGATCGTTTTCCCCGATATGCACGGCCTTGACGGTGCCTGCGGCAGGCGCGGTGAGGCGGTGTTCCATTTTCATCGCCTCCAGCACCAGCAGGCGGTCGCCCGCCTCGACGCTCTGGCCGGGCTTGACGAAAATGCCGAGCACCTTGCCGGGCATGGGGGCCATGAGCTTGCCGTCGCGCGGCAGCGCGCCCTTATCGCCTTCCGCATTGTCGCGCAGGCCGAAGTGGAAGGTGAGACCGCCCACGCGCACTTCCAGCGAATGTTCGTGCGCGAGCACGGTGGCGCGGGCCAGGCTGCCGGAGAAGTCCACCTCGAAGCGGTAGTCGTCGCGCCAGGCGGGGCTGGCAAGCAGTGGTTCATCCAATCCGCCGACGGAAATCATGCCTTCCGCCGTGCGGGTGAGGGTGACGGTGCGCTTGGTATTGTCTGGCAGGAACAGATCGACGCTCTGCCGGTAGGGCAGGTTCAGCCGCCAGGAGCGCAGCGCGGTCCACGGCGAGGACATGTCCGGCGCGGCGCGCGGCGTGGCGGCGGCGAGCGCGGCGAGCGCCAGCAGCCGATCCGGCACGTTGATGATGGGCGCGAGCTCGCCCATGTGGCGCTCGATAAATCCGGTGTCGATTTCCTCGGCGCGGAAGGCCGGGTGGCCGATAAGGCGGGCGAGGAACCCCCGGTTGGTCTTGGGGCCGACGGCGATGGTGGCGTCCAGCGCGTTGACAAGCCGGTCGATGGCGACCGTGCGGTCCGTGCCGTGGGCGATGAGCTTGGCGATCATCGGGTCGTAGTGAACCGTGATTTCCTGGCCTTCCTCAACGCCGCTGTCCACGCGCACGCCGGCCTGGTTGGCGGGCAGATGCAGCCGCTCCAGCCGGCCGGTGGAGGGAAGGAACCCGCCCTCGGCGTCCTCCGCATAAAGGCGCACCTCGACCGCGTGGCCGTGGATCCTGATGTCCTTCTGCTTGGCGGGCAGCGCCTCGCCCCGTGCGACGCGGATCTGCCACTCCACCAGATCATAGCCGGTGATAAATTCGGTGACCGGGTGCTCCACCTGCAGGCGGGTGTTCATTTCCATGAAATAGAAGGGCGCTTTTTCGATGCCCTCCGACACGTCGAGAATAAATTCGACCGTGCCCGCGCCGACGTAATTGATCGCCTTGGCGGCCTTCACCGCCGCCTCGCCCATGGCCTTGCGGATGCTCTCCGGCAGGCCGGGGGCGGGGGCTTCCTCCACCACCTTCTGGTGACGGCGCTGGAGGGAGCAGTCGCGCTCGAACAGGTGAACGACGTTGCCGTGGGTGTCGGCGAACACCTGCACTTCCACGTGGCGCGGCTGGGTGAGGTATTTTTCGATGAGCACGCTGTCGTTGCCGAAGGCGCGGGCCGCCTCGCGCTTGGCGGCCAGCAGGGCGTCGGCGAAGCTGTCCGCATCATCGACGCGGCGCATGCCCTTGCCGCCGCCGCCCGCCACCGCCTTGATGAGAATGGGGTAGCCGATGGCGTTGGCGGAGCGCTGGAGCCGGTCGAGGCTCTGGTCATCGCCCTGATAGCCGGGGACGATCGGCACGCCCGCCTGCCGCATCAGGCGCTTGGCCCCGTCCTTGAGGCCCATGGCGCGGATGGCGTCTGCGCCGGGGCCGATAAAAATGAGCCCGGCCCCAAGGCAGGCGTCGGCAAAGGCGGCGTTCTCGGAGAGAAAGCCATAGCCGGGGTGGATGGCGTCGCTGCCGGTTTTCAGCGCGGCTTCAATGATTTTATCGGCGCGCAGGTAGCTTTCGGTTGCGGGCGCGGGGCCGATGTGAACGGCGAGCGTTGCCTCGCGAACGTGCGGCGCGTTGGCGTCCGCATCCGAATAGACGGCGACGGTTTCAATGCCCATCAGGCGGGCGGTGCGGATGATCCGGCGGGCGATCTCGCCCCGGTTGGCGATCAGGATTCGACGCATCAATGGACCCAGTTCGGACGGCGCTTTTCAAGAAATGCGGCAATGCCTTCCTGCCCCTCCTGCGAGGTGCGAAGCGAGGCGATGCGGCGGGCGGTCTCCGAGCGAAGCTCGGGCGTGATTGGCCGTTCGGCGAAATCGTGCACCAGCGCCTTGGCGGCGGAGACAGCCCCCGGCGCGTTGCCGAGCAAGAGGCCGATGGTGATTTCCACCTGATCGTGCAGGCTTGTCTCATCCGCCACCACCTGATGGACAAGGCCGATATCCTTGGCGCAGGCGGCTGAAATCGGCTCGGCGGTGAGGAAGTAGCGCCGCGCCTGGCGCGGGCCGATGGCCTTCAGCACGAAGGGCGAAATGGCCGCCGGAATAAGGCCTAGCCGCACCTCGGTCAAAGCGAAGCGGGCCTTTTCCACCGCGATGGCGATGTCGGCGCAGGCGATGAGGCCAACGCCGCCGCCGTAGGCATTGCCATGCACCTTGGCGATGATCGGCTTGGGGCAGCTGTCCATGAGGTACAGCATGTCCGAGAGGCGCTGGGCGTCTTCCAGATTTTTCAGCTCGTCATAGTGGGCGGCGCGGCGCATCCAGTCCAGGTCCGCGCCCGCCGAGAACGACGCGCCGTTGCCCTGCAGCACCACCGCGCGCACCCGGTCGTGGGAGGCGAGGTCGGTAAAGGCGTCGCTCAGCTCCGCGATCAGCTCCTCGTTGAAGGCGTTGTGCAGGTCCGGGCGATCCAGCGTCAGGTACGCCACGCCGCGCTCATCGATCTGGTAAAGAAGGGCCGTCATTTTAGGGGTCTCCTAAACGCCGTTACATACGGAACACACCGAACCGTGTCGCCGGAACCGGCGCGTTCAGCGCGGCGGAGAGCGACAGGCCGACGACGTTGCGGGTCTCGGCGGGATCGATCACGCCGTCATCCCACAAACGCGCGCTGGCGTAATAGGGATGACCCTGCCGTTCATATTGCTCACGGATGGGCGCCTTGAAGGCTTCCTCCTCGCTTTGCGGCCAGCGCTTGCCCTTGGCTTCCAGGTTGTCGCGGCGGACGGTGGCGAGCACGTTGGCCGCCTGCTCGCCGCCCATCACCGAGATGCGAGCGTTGGGCCACATGTAGAGGAAGCGGGGGCTGTAGGCCCGGCCGCACATGCCGTAATTGCCCGCGCCGAACGAGCCGCCGATGATGACGGTGATCTTGGGCACCTGCGTGCAGGCGACGGCCGTGACCAGCTTGGCCCCATCCTTGGCGATGCCGGCGTTCTCGTAACGTTGCCCCACCATGAAGCCGGTGATGTTCTGGAGGAACAGCAGCGGAATTTTCCGCTGGCAGCACAGCTCGACGAAGTGCGCGCCTTTCAGCGCGCTCTCCGAGAACAGGATGCCGTTGTTGGCGATGATGCCGACCGGCATGCCCCAGATGTGGGCAAAGCCCGTCACCAGCGTGGTACCGTAGAGCGGCTTGAACTCGTCCAGTACCGAGCCGTCCGTAACCCTCGCGATCACGTCCCGCACATCATAGGGCGTGCGGCTGTCGGCGGGGATGATGTCGTAGAGGCTCTCCGGGCTGAACTTGGGCTCGACGGGCTGGCGCACCGCCACGTCCGGCACGCGCGGGGCGGGCAGGGTGTTCACGATCTTGCGGGCGATATCGAGCGCGTGGGCGTCGTTGCGGGCCAAATGATCGGCCACGCCCGACTGGCGGGCATGCACGTCGCCGCCGCCAAGGTCTTCCGCGCTCACCACCTCGCCGGTCGCCGCCTTCACCAGCGGCGGGCCGCCAAGAAAGATGGTGCCCTGGTTCTGCACGATCACGGCTTCGTCCGACATGGCGGGCACATAGGCCCCGCCCGCCGTGCAGGAGCCCATCACCACCGCGATCTGCGGAATGCCCGCGGCGGACATGTTCGCCTGGTTGTAGAAGATGCGGCCGAAGTGGTCCCGGTCGGGGAAGACCTCGTCCTGGTTGGGCAGGTTCGCCCCGCCGGAGTCGACAAGGTAGATGCAGGGGAGGTGGTTCTCCCGTGCGATCTCCTGCGCCCGCAGGTGCTTCTTGACCGTGAGCGGGTAGTAGGTGCCGCCCTTCACGGTCGCGTCGTTGCACACGATCACGCACAGGCGGCCCGCGATCTGCCCGATGCCGGTGATGATGCCGGCCGCCGGGATCACGTCGTCGTAGACCTCATAGGCCGCAAGCTGGGAGAACTCGAGGAACGGCGTGCCGGGGTCCAGCAGCCGCTCCACCCGTTCCCTGGGCAGCAGCTTGCCGCGCTTGATGTGTTTCTCCCGCGCTTCCGGCGAGCCGCCCTCGGCGATGGCCGCAATCTTTTCCTTCAGGTCGGCCACCAGTTCGCGCATCACGTCGCTGTTGCTGCGCGCTTCGGAAACAGGGGATAACGCCCGCTTACTCTTTGCCATGCACCTCGTTCCTCAGTTCCCTGGCCTCAGTTCCCTGGCCTCAGTTCCCCGGCCTCAGTTTCCCCGGCCTTGCTTGCTCGCCCAGATAGTCCGGAGCCACTTCCTTGCAGCCCCGATATAGGTCGCGGCGCGCCAAAAGCGGCAGGAACAGCCTCCCGAGCGTCGATCCGTTGCGGAATGATCGGCTTCCAAGGTTTAGGGGCGGCGCTTTCATAGGTAAAATTGATATTCTTAGCGTTCTGCCATAGATGTCATCTATGGTTGAAATCTACCTGATTCGGTACTTCATCGCAGTGATCGAGGCGGGCGGCTTCACCAAGGCCGCCGCCAGCCTCAACATCACCCAGCCCACCCTGTCAGCGGGCATCCGCAAGCTGGAGGAGGGGCTGGGCGTCACCCTGTTTGAGCGCTCCGGCCGCCGCGTGTTCCTCACCCCCGCAGGCACCCGGTTTCTGGTCAGGGCGCGCGAGATCATGCAGCTGTGCAACGTGGCGGCGCGGGAGGTGGCTGAGACCGAACAGGCGACCGTTGCCCGGCTCGGCGTGCTGGTGACCATCCCCGCGAGCCTGATGGCGGCGCTGGTGGCGGAGTGCCGTCGCTCCCCCACAGCCCTGCCGCTCGATCTGGTGGAGGGCACCGAGCATGAGCTGGCCAACCGCCTCAAGGACGGCAGCCTGGACTTCGCCCTGACGCTGGATCGGGGCGAGAACCCCGGCGTGGCCGTAAGCCCGGTGTTCGAGGAGGGCTATGCCCTGGCGCTGTCCGCATCCCACCCGCTGGCGGATCGGCCGGTGCTCAGCGCCGAAGACGTGATGCACGAACCCATGATTGTGCGCCAGCGCTGCGAAGTGCTCTCCGAAACCAGCCGCCATTTCACCGATCGCAACGTGCGCCCGCGTTTCACCTTCCGCTCCGTCAGCGACGAGCGGGTGCTGGCGCTGGTGGGGGGCGGGGCTGGGCATCACCGTGATGCCCGAAAGCTATGCCCACCCGGAGGTCGTCCGCATACCGCTCGCGGGCTTCAACCAGCGCCGCCGCCTCGTGCTGCTGCGCTCCCCCGCCACGGCCGGACTGTCTGCCGAAGATCACGTCCGCCCGCTGGTGGAGGCGGTCTCCGCAGTGTTTGGGCAGGCTGTCAGGTAATTTGTCTGCAGGGAGGTCTCGGACCCTCGCGGTTATTTGGAGAATCTCCGAAACAAAAATAACCAAACAGGCAAATCGCCGATAATGGGGTTTAAACGCCCGTACAGAGGTTTTTGCCTATTCCGGCTAGGGTGGTAGCGGGCGGGTTGGTTTTGGCGCTGTAAGGGGCCTCTGTGGGCGTTTACGGGGTATTCCGGGGTGATGTCTCGCCCCGTTTGGCGGCGCGGCGCTATTCCATGCCCAACGGCGAGAGCATGCCGCGCATGATGACGGCGGCGAGCGCCACGCCTTCCACCACGGCGATGCCGGCCAGCACGCCGGTGACGGAGATGCCGGTGCGGCTGCGGCGCAGCCAGGCCTGCCATCCCATGACGGTGATGGGCGCGGCCAGCAGGGACCAATCTACGGCCAAGCTGGCGGCAAACAGTACGACGGCCCAGCGGGCGGTCATGGCGCGGTCGGCGGGCCACAGGCGGGCGGCATCGCCCGCGCGCAGCCGGGTGGCGGTGTTCACCCACACCAGCGGCGCAAAGCGCGCCCAGCCCAGCGCCAACGCCAGGGTGGCCCACTCGGCATAATCCATCCGCACGGTCAGCAGCATGAGCAGGACGAGCTGGGTGAGGAGCAGCAGCGCAACGGCGATGGTCGCCATCGGCATCCCGATGGGGGACGGGCGGGCATACTGGCTGACCTCGGTCCGGTCGTCCTCGTCGGGGGCGCTGGCATAGGCGGCCAGCCCGGCGAGCGGACGGGCGCGGGTAATCAGCGTCCAGACGACGACGCCAGCCAGCGCCGCGAACCAGATGTCGACAACGGAGGCGATGCGAAGCACGACCCAACGCCTGCTCCAAGGGCGAGCCCTACGGCCGGAAACCAGACGGAGGTGCCGTCCGGCAGGGGGCGGGACTCCTCGGCCGTGGCGGGCATACGCGTCAGATAGTGGGCCGCAAAAAAGAACCGTTCGGCCATAATTCCCTGCGTGAACTTCGGGTTGCGCTGCGCGAATTTCCGCCCACCCTTCGCCGATGACGGGCACCGGGTCAAGCCGCGTAACAAGAGGGGATGAAGTCAGCAGCCAAGGGTGTCAGGAACGCAACGCTGATCGCTCAAAAGGCGCTGGCAGCAACGGATTGGTTGGGCTTGTCGGTGATGGGGTCGGGCAGGGGCTGGGGCGTGGGGTCCTGCCGGCAGGCGGACAGGACAGCCACAGCCAGCAGCAAGGGGGCGAGCGCCACGGCAAACCGCGCCGCCGCCAAGGCCGGCCCGGCTGCGCGCCATGGCGGCGCGGGAGGAGAAAGGCTTTCGCATTCCGGACCTTGGGCTTTGCACGACGTGTCCCAAACTGCTGTTGTGACAGTCGAACGCGTGGCCCGGCCTGCGGGTTTCCTTGGATCGTTTAACGGGCGGTCCAGCCGCCGTCGACCGACACCGGAACGCCGGTGATGGATGCGCCCGCGGGCGAGCACAGGAACAGGGCCATGGCGGCGATCTCCTCCGGCTCGACGAACCGCTTGGAGGGCTGGGAGGCGAGAATCACCTCCCGCACCACCTTCTCCTCCGGCATGCCGTGGACCTTGGCCTGATCGCGAATCTGGCCTTGGACCAGCGGCGTGTTGACGAAGCCGGGGCAAATGGCGGTGCAGGTGATGCCGGTCTCGGCGCATTCCAGCGCCACGGTCTTGGTGAGACCCATGATGCCGTGCTTGGCCGCCACGTAGGCCGACTTGAAGGGGGAGGCGACCAGCCCGTGGGCCGAGGCGATGTTGATGATGCGGCCCCAGCCGCGCGCCTTCATGCCCGGCAGCGCTGCCTTGGTGGCATAGAAGGCGGAGGAGAGGTTGAGGGCGAGGATCAGCTCCCACTTGTCGTCGGGGAACTCCTCCACCGCAGAGACGAACTGGACGCCCGCGTTGTTCACCAGAATATCAATGCTGCCGAAGGCGGCGATGGCATCCTCGATGTAGGCCTTCACCTCGGCGGGCTTGGAGAGATCGCCGCTGTTGAGGGTGACGCGCACGCCATACTGCTGCTCCAGCCGGGCGCGCAGGGCCTCGTTGGCCGCGGCATCGCCAAGGCCGCTCAGCGCCACGTTGCAGCCGGCCCCGGCGAATGCCTCGGCCACCGCCAGCCCGATGCCGCTGGTGCTGCCGGTGACGGCGGCGGTTTTTCCCTTCAGCGAGTCGAGGGATATCAGGTTCGCGGCATTGGCCATGGCGGGGTCCTCTTTCCTGTCTTGCACGAAAGCTGCCCCTATTCTTGGCGGCTTCCGGGCTGGAATTGCAAGTTGAATCATTATTCATGTTTGGAGCTTGTGAGCATTTGCACAATTTATGCTGCAAGTGCGAAAAGAATGGGCCATAAGAGTTTGGGATGGAGCGGGACGGTTGGCCGATGCTGTACGAGTGGTATGAGTTCCAGAAACAGGCGCTGGCCCAGGCGAGCGCCCTGGCCAAGGTGGGCTCAAGCCTGTGGCAGAACCCGCTCAACCCCATGGCCTACACCAACGCGGGCAACATGGTTGCCGCCGCGCTCGACGTGTTCGCCCACTCCACCCAGCCTTACGGCAAGCCGAAGTTCGGGCTTCATGAGACCGTTATCGATGGCCGGCCGGTCATGGTGCATGAGGAAATCGTGCTGCGCCTGCCGTTCGGCCAGCTGAAGCGTTTTCGCCGCGACACTGACCGACAGGATCCCAAGGTATTGGTGGTCGCGCCCATGTCCGGCCACTTCGCCACGCTCCTGCGCGGCACGGTCGCCGAGATGCTGCCGGACCACGATGTCACCATCACCGACTGGCGGGACGCCAAATGCGTGCCGCTCTCCGACGGCCGGTTCGATCTGGATGATTACATCGACTATGTAATCCGCTTCCTCGAAGAGATCGGGGAGGGCGCGCATGTGATCGCCGTGTGCCAGCCTTCGGTGCCGGTGTTCGCCGCCGTGGCGCTGATGTCTGAAGGCGGCCACCCGGCGACGCCCCGCAGCCTCACCATGATGGGCGGGCCGATCGATACCCGCCAGAACCCGACCGCCGTCAACGACCTCGCCGTCAATCGCCCGCTCGCCTGGTTCGAGCAGAACGTCATCGCCACCGTGCCCGCCCACCATCCGGGCGCGGGGCGGCGGGTCTACCCCGGTTTCCTGCAACTGGCCGGGTTCATGTCGATGAACCTCGGCGATCACCTGATGAGCCACTGGGAGATGTTCAATCACCTGGTGGACGGGGACGGCGAAAGCGCCGAGGCGAAAAAGAAGTTTTACGAGGAATACCGCGCCGTTGCCGACATGACGGCGGAGTTCTACCTCCAAACGGTGGAGGCCGTGTTCCAGGACCACCTGCTGCCTAAGGGCGAACTCCACTATCGTGGCGAGCGGCTGGTCGACCCCGCCAAAATCAAGAAAACCGCGCTTCTCGCGGTGGAAGGCGAGCGGGACGATATCTCCGGCCTCGGCCAGACCAAGGCCGCGCTGACGCTCGCCACCGGCCTCGCCAAGGCCCGCAAGAAATACTTCATGGCCGAAGGCGTTGGCCACTACGGTATCTTCAACGGCCGCACCTGGCGCGACCGCATCGCCCCGGTGGTGAAGGACTGGATCGCCAGGCACAACGGCTGAGGTTTGGTTTTTTGCAGGGGTCTCGGTCCCCTGCGCCCCGTTCGTTTTCAGGCTGTGCCGGTGGGAAGGGGCGTGGCCGTATTCTGCATGGAATTTTAATGGGCCGAGCGCGGTATTAAGGGCGCGGCCCTAAATGAATGGGAGTGCAGAGGGGCAAGCCCCTCTGCAAAAAATCTTGCCTCCCTGATGGAAGGCCACCGGTTGCGGTCCGCACGGGCGCGCTTTACAAGCCGGGGGAGTTTTTGTTCCCGGTGGACCCTGCCAGATGCTGACGCTGCTTTCTCCCGCCAAGTCCCTCGATTTCGAGACGCCGCTGCCCTTGGTGGAGCCGACGCAGCCGCAGTTGCTGGCGCGGGCGACTGAGCTGGTGGGCCATGCGCGCAAGCTGTCGGCGGAGGATCTGAAAGCCTTGATGGGCATTTCGGATGCGCTGGCCGAGCTGAACGTGGCGCGATTTGCGAATTTCACGACGCCATTTACGCCGGAAAATGCCCGGCCTGCGATTTATGCGTTCAACGGCGATGTCTACACCGGCTTTGACGTGAAGACGCTGGATGCGGAGACGGTCGATTTCACACAAGGCCATGTGCGGATTCTCTCCGGCCTTTATGGCGTGCTGCGCCCGCTCGACCTGATGCAGGCTTATCGCCTTGAAATGGGCATTGCCTTCCGCACGCCGCAGGCCAAGACGCTCTACGGCTACTGGGGCGAGACCATCACGCAGCTGCTGAATGACCATCTGTCGGGGCACGACAACAGGGCTGTCGTCAACCTCGCCAGTCAGGAATACTTCGGCGCGGTGCAGCCAAAAAAGCTGGCGGCCCCGGTCATCACTCCGCTGTTCAAGGAGCGGCGAGGCAATCAGCTGAAAGTGATTTCCTTCTCCGCCAAGAAGGCGCGCGGCCAGATGGCCCGCTACATTTGCGCGAACCGCATCGACCGCCCCGAAGCGCTCAAAGACTTCGCCGAGGACAATTACCGGTTCGATCCGCACCTGTCGGATGAAAGCACCTGGCTGTTCGTGCGGTAGGGTTTCTGGTTTCAGGAAGTTTGTTTTTGCAGGAGGGGCTTGCCCTCCTGCACCTCCCATTCATTTTCGGGACGCGCGATCATCCAGCGCCGTGCACTCTGGATTGTGAGAGATTGGGCCGCGCCAATCCTGCCGAGCTTTCGCGCCGGAACCACGGCCCTGTAGAACCTCATCCAGTAAACGCGGGAAACGCGGCCCTTTCAAACGAAAGGGAGTGCAGAGGGTCCAAGACCCTCTGCAATAAATACACTTTCAAAGAACCAATCACTGCACCCAGTAATCCGCCTCGGAAGCCTCGATGAGCCAGAGCACGTGCGCGCGGATGTCGGCGGGCCAGTCGGCGGTGGCGGCCTCGAAGCGCAGCTGGTCCTTGGCGTAGAAGGCGCGCGTTGCCTCTTCGTAGTGCGGCAGGTTGCCCGCCATGGCGAGGAGGAAGCGGTCCACCGCTTCCTGAAGCGCGCGGCGGCGGTCGGTGGCTTCGTGGCGGCGGCGGGCTTCGTCCACCAGCTTGCGGAGGGCAACCGATGCGCCGCCGGGCTGGCTGTTCAGCCACTCCCACTGGCGGGGCAGGAGGGTGACTTCCCGCGCGACGACGCCGAGTTTGGGGCGGCCGGGGCCGCGCGGCGCATCAGGTGCGGGAGCGGCGGTATCACGGGCTGGGACGGGTTCCTCGGCGGGGAGGCGGGCGAGCACGTCTTCTTCAGTGCCGCGAAAATCCACCTCGGCCTGCCGGCTGGTGGCGTTGTGGAAGATGAGGATGGGCGCGTGCTCATCCCGTGCCAGCGCCTGTTTGGCGGCGCGGGCGGCCTCAAACAGCGAGCCGGTGGCAAGGCGGCGGTGGCCCTCGAAGGCGGTGTAGCTGGCGGCGAGCGCATCAATCATGGCGGTATCCCTTTGTGGTGTGCAAAGGGGTTTTACCCGGATATAATACGCCCGTCAATTATATCCGGGTAAAAATCAGCTAGAGAGGCTTTCGGCCAGTTCTTCCAGCTCCAGCCAGCGTTCCTCCCGCTCGGCCAGCTTGTTGCGCGTGGCTTCCAGATCGGCCGAGAACTTGGCGAACTTGTCGGGGTTCTTGGTGTAAAGCTCGGGGTCGGCGAGCGTGGCTTCCAGCTCCTGAATCTTCGTGCCCAGCTGCTCGATTTCAGCGGGCAGGTTGTCCAGCTCGCGCTGGTCCTTGTAGGAAAGCTTGGTCTGCTTCTTGGGCGCGGCCGGGGCAGGGGCGGCGGACTTCTTCGCGTCGCTGATGGAGCGGACGTTGGAGGCCTCCGGCTGGCGCTTGGCTTCCCAGTCCGAATAGCCGCCGACCACGATGTCCGCCTTGCCCGAGCCATCGAGGCCGATGACCATGGTGACGGTGCGGTCAAGGAAGTCGCGATCGTGGCTGACCAGCAGCACCGTGCCCTGATATTCCGAAATGATTTCCTGCAGGAGATCCAGCGTCTCGAGGTCAAGATCGTTGGTCGGCTCGTCGAGCACCAGCAGGTTGGAGGGGCGGGCAAATTCGCGCGCGAGGAGAATGCGGGATTGCTCGCCGCCCGAGAGGGTTTCGATTTTCGCATCCACGAGGCCGGGGTCGAACAGGAACTCCTTCAGATACCCGGCCACGTGTTTTTTGCTGCCGTTCACTTCGATCCAGTCGCCGCCGTCGGCCAGAATGTCGCGCACGGACTTGCCGGGCTCGAGCAGGCGGCGCGCTTGGTCGACCACAACCCGGTCGAGCGTCTTGGCGATGCGGATTTCGCCTTCGGTCGGCTCCAGCTCGCCGGTGAGGAGCTTGAGCAGCGTCGTCTTGCCAACGCCATTGGGGCCGACGATGCCGATGCGGTCGCCCTTCTGGATCTTGAGGTTGAGGTTTTTCAGGATCGTCCGCTCGCCGAAGGCGATGGTGACGTTCTGCGCGTCGATGACGGTTTTGGACTTCTGCTCGGATTCATTCAGCGACAGGTTGGCGACGCCCTGCGGCCCGGTCATGGCGCGGCGTTGCGCGCGCATTTCCTGAAGCTTGCGGAGGCGGCCCTGGTTGCGGCGGCGCCGGGCGGTGACGCCACGCTGGAGCCAGTGCAACTCCAGCTTGAGTTTCGCGTCCAGCCGCTCGGCAGCCTTGGCTTCCTCTTCCTCCGCCTTTTCCTGCCAGGCCTCGAAGCCGCCGAAGCCCACGTCCGCCCGGCGCACCATGCCCCGGTCGAGCCACAGGGTGGAACGGGTGAGGCGGGAGAGGAACATGCGGTCGTGGCTGATGACGACGAAGGCGCCGGAGAACTGGCGCAGCCGCCCTTCCAGCCAGGCGATGGCGGCAAGGTCGAGATGGTTGGTGGGCTCGTCCAGCAGCAGGATGTCGGGGTCGAGCGCGAGCGCGCGGGCGATGGCGGCGCGGCGCTTCTCGCCGCCGGACGCGGTTGCGGCGGGCCGGTCGAGATCAACGCCCAGTTCCTCGGCGACTTTCGCCACCTCGTGCGGCTCCGGCGGCTGGGGCTGGTCGCCCTGGCTCAGCGCGAAGTCCCGCAGGGTGGGGAATCGCTCCACCGGCGGATCCTGCTCCAGCAGCACGACGCGGGCGCGCGGACGCACCACGCGGCGGCCTTCATCCAGCTCCAGTTGGCCGGCGATCACGCTGAGCAGGGTCGACTTGCCCGCGCCGTTGCGACCCACGAGGGCGAGACGGTCCCTTTCTCCGATGAACAGATCCAGCGAACGGAAAAGCCACCCTTCGCCGCGCTGTACACCGATGGACTCAAGAGAAAGAATAGGGGCAGACATGTTGCGAACCTGTCGTAGGCAAGGCTAAGAAGCAATTGACCGATGGGGCTGGATATGTTCATGGGCGGTTCACTGGCGCAAGGGTAGTTTTCAAGGAACATGAAAAACCGCCGACTTCTTCCCTTCTGCATGATTGCTCCGGCCATGTGCCTGGCGGCGTTCACGCCTCTGCCCGGCACCTATAGCCGGGTCATGGTTCGCACGGCGGAGCAGGATGCCGCCTATCGGGGGGTCAGCTCAGGTCAGATGCTCTCGCTCGACCAGGTGCGTGCGATCGTCGCGCGCAAGATCAAGGGCGAGTACATGGGCGTGGAGATTGACGATGGCGCTTTGCAAGAAGGCGCCTATGTCTATCGTCTGACCTATCGCCGGCCGAACGGAGCGATTGTCCGGGTGGACGTGGATGCCCAGAACGGGCGCATCCTCGGCATTCACGGCCGCTAAGCGTTCTGCAAGACAAGAGCAGGGGGTTTCATGCGTATTCTGGTGGTGGAAGACGAGCCGACGCTGCAGCGCCAGCTGAAGGGCGCGCTTGAGACGGCAGGCTATGCTGTCGATGCCGCCAGCGACGGCGAGGACGGGCACTTCCTCGGCTCCACCGAATCCTACGACGCCATCGTGCTCGACCTCGGCCTGCCCAAGATGGACGGGCTTGCCGTGCTGGACTCCTGGCGGCGGGAAGGCCTTGCCATGCCGGTTCTGGTGCTGACCGCCCGCGACAGCTGGTCCGACAAGGTGGCAGGATTGGATGCGGGGGCGGACGACTACCTGGCCAAGCCATTCCAGATCGAGGAGCTGCTGGCCCGCCTGCGCGCGCTGATCCGTCGTACCAGCGGCCATGCCACCTCGGAGATCGAGGTGGGGCCCATGCTGCTGGACACTCGTTCCAGCCGCGTGACGGTGAACGGCGAGCCGGTGCGGCTGACGGCGCAGGAATACAAGCTGCTGGCCTATCTGGTGCACCACAAGGGCAAGGTGGTCTCCCGCACCGAGCTGACCGAGCACATCTACGACCAGGATTTCGACCGGGATTCGAACACCATCGAGGTGTTCGTCACCCGCATCCGCAAGAAGCTGGGCGTTGATCTGATCCGGACCGTCCGGGGGCTGGGCTATTGCCTTGAAGACCCCGGCTCGGCCTGAGCAGGCGTCTCGTGTGATCGGCCAGAAGCACCAGCTCCATTTTCTGCTGTTTCAGCCTGGGTCGCTGTCGCGGCGACTGGTTCTCATGGCGGCGGCGTGGATCATCCCCATGCTGATGGCGGGCGGCTTCGCGCTTGACCGGGTGCTGGCGGACAACCTCACCCAAGGCTTCGATACCCAGCTGCGCCAGTTCCTGCGCTCGTCCATCGCGGCGGCGGAGATCGATCCCACCGGCGAGGTTCGCAGTACGCGCCCGCTGGGGGACCAGCGCTTCTTCGAACCCTATTCGGGCCTCTACTGGCAGGTCTCCGCGCCGGGGAAAACGCCGTTCCGCTCCCGCTCGCTGTGGGACCGGGCCTTGCCCTACAACCCGAACGTGCCCGCCAAGGATGGAACGATCCGCACCATCACCGTCTTCGGTGGGGAGGAGCTGCGGATCGCCGAGCGCGACGCCGTGCTGCCGGGCTCGAACACGGTGTTCCGCTTCGCCGTCGCCATCCGGGTCAACGAGCTGCACGCGCAAATCGCCGCCTACCGGCGGGTGCTCATCTGGTCGCTGTCCATCCTGGCGCTGGGCTTGCTCACCATGGGCGCGCTGCTTGCCACCTATGGCCTCAGCCCGCTCAGGCAGGTGCGAAAGGCGCTGGCGCAGATCCGCTCGGGCGCGGCGACGCGCATCGACGGGGCCCGGTTTCCGCCCGAGATTCTGCCGCTGGTGGAGGAGATGAACGCGCTGCTCGACCACACCGAGGCGCAGGCGGAGCACGCCCGCACCCACGCCGGCAATCTGGCCCATGCGCTGAAGACGCCCATGAGCGTGCTGATGAACGAGGCGCAGGACGGCAACAGCGCGGCCCTGCGCGAGACGGTGCTGTCGCAGGTGGCCCTGATGCGCCGCCACGTGGATCACCACCTGGCGCGCGCGCGCGTCCTCGGCCGCCGGGCTGATATTCGCGCCCGCACGCCCGTGTGGCCATCGCTCCTCAGCCTCAAGCGGGCGCTGGAGCGGATTTACGTGGAGAAGGATTTCCAGGTGGAGATCGAGGGCGATTCCACGCTGGAATTTCGCGGCGAGCGGCAGGACTTGGAGGAGATGCTGGGCAATCTCCTCGACAATGCGGCCAAATATGGCCGGGGCCACGCCCGGGTGACGGTAAAGCCGGATACGGACGAAGGACAGCAGCGTTTCCTGCGTATTGTCATTGAGGACAATGGCCCCGGCATCCCGGTGGAATCGTGGAGCCTGCTGTTCGAACGCGGCGTGCGGCTCGACCAGAGCTCCAAGGGCACCGGCATCGGCCTGGCCATTGTGCGGGACATTGCGGACATCATGGGCGGCAAGGTCTGGCTCGATCAGTCCGAAGACCTGGGCGGTCTTGCCGTGGTGCTGGTGCTGCCCCGCGCGGCCAGCGCCTGACGCCCTGAGATCCGCGCCTTGGTATGTTCAGCCGCAGTTCAGTCGGCCGGGCCTATCGTGGCGATAGTGAACCAAATTGGCGTTTGAATGGAGACGGTTTTATGCAGTTTCGGGGGTCTTCGCGTTGGGCGCTGGTGCCGCTGGTCGCCTTGGCTCTGCCGTTGTCGGCATGCGAGGAATACGGCACGAAGGAAGGCATCGGCACGCTGGCGGGTGCAGGCCTTGGCGCCTGGGCCGGTTCGGCCATCGATAATGACGGTTCGGGCGGCGTGATCGCCATTGCGGCCGGCACGCTGATCGGCGGTTTCCTCGGCAATCAGGTCGGCCGCGGGCTCGACAAGGCCGACCGGCTGGAGGCCGAGCGCGCCCAGTATCAAGCGCTGGAATACGGCCGCTCGGGCACCCGCACCGAATGGCAGAACCCGGACAGCGGCCACAGCGGCTGGGTTGAAGCCAAGCCGGCCTACCAGAACGACAACGGCCAGAACTGCCGCGAATATACCCATACGGTGAACATCGGCGGCAAGCAGGAACAGGCCTACGGCACTGCCTGCCGCCAGGCCGATGGCACCTGGAAGGTGGTCAACGGCTAAAACCCGACGGGGTTAAGATCCGACGGGTTGCTTTCTTTTGCAGGGGAGGCGTGGCCTCTCCTGCACCTTCCTTTGCTTGAATGGGCCGTGGCGCGCGCTGGGGATCCGGCGAGGACGGTTCGACAAAAACAAAGGGCCGGATGCAAGGCGCATCCAGCCCTTTTCGTTCGCGCGGTTGCTCGTCCGCTTACGCGGCGCGCAGGGCGCTGAGGAACTCGTGGATTTGCTGGCGCAGCACCTGGGCCTCGCGCGAGACGCCGCGTGAGGCCTCCAGCATCTGCTGCGCGTCGGTCGCGTTTTCCGCCACCGCGCTCTCGACCGAGGTGATGTTGCTGACCACCTGCACGGTGCCGGTGGCCACATCCTGCACCGTGCGGCTGATCTCCTGCGTCGCGGCGCTCTGCTGCTCCACCGCCGAGGCCACGGTCGCCGACATCTCGCTCACCGTGTTCACGATGGTGCCGATGTCGTTGATGACCGTCACGGTGGTGTCGGTCGCCGCCTGAATGGCGCTGATCTGCGTGGTGATCTCGTCGGTGGCCTGGGCCGTCTGGTTGGCCAGGGTCTTCACCTCGCTTGCCACGACCGCGAAGCCGCGGCCGGCATCGCCTGCGCGGGCGGCCTCGATGGTGGCGTTCAGCGCCAGGAGGTTGGTCTGCTCGGCGATCTGGTTGATGAGGGTGACCACCTCGCCGATGCGCTGGCTGGCTTCCGCCAGGTGCTGAACCTGCCCGTTGGCGCGGTCCGCCTGGGTTTTGGCCTTGATGGCCATGTCCGAGGTCTCGCTGATGCGGCGGGTGATCTCCGAGATGGAGCTGGTCAACTCCTCCGTGGCGGCCGCCACGGCGTTGATGCCGCCGCGCGTGTTCTCGGTGACGCTGGTGGCGGTTTGCGCCTGCTCCCGCGAGTTGGTGGAGGACTCCGCCATACGCGTGGCTGAGTCCTCAAGGCCGCTGGCGGCTTCGGTCAGCCGCTCGGCAATGCCGGCAACCGACATCTCGAGTTCAGCCGCCATGTCCAACAGGGCAGCGCGCTGGCGCTCGCCAGCCGCGCGGCGCTCGGCCTCGGCCTGTTCCATCAGCTTCAGGTTTTCCGCATTCACTTCATTGATGCGCTGCTCCATCAGCTTCTGGGCCTCAAGGCGCTCGTTCTCCACCTGGGCCTGAAGCTCGGCATTGCGCTGGGATTGCTCCCGGAACACCTCAAGCGCGCGGGCGATGTCGCCCACTTCGTCGCGGCGCTCGCTGCCGTCGATAACGACGTTGAGATTGCCACGGGTCAGGCCCTTCACCGCCTCGGCCAGCTGAACCAGCGGACGGCCGATCAGCCTTTGGCCCAGGACGAGCGAGGCGAGGACGGCAATGCCAACGCCAGCGATGGCGACGGTGAGCATGAGACGCAGGCTGCGGGCATGGAAGGCCTGCAGCTCCGCGCGGGTCTGCACGATATCGGCCGCCTGCACCTTGGCGAAGGCCTCGACGCGCGTATTCAGCGCCTGCCGGCTGCTGCGGTTCGCGTCGTTGTCGCCAAGCACGCGGGCCGCCTCATTTCCTTGCTCCCGCCCGACGCGCGCCATGTCGGTCCGATATCGGGCGAACGTCCTGGCCTCGCGCTCGAGCGCTGCGAATTCCTGCCGGCGCTCATCGCTGATGAGCTTGCTCCAGTCGTTCAGAACCTGATTGAACTGGGCGATGCCCTTGTCCATGCCCGCTGCGAACTTCTCAAGCTTCTGGGGATCGGAGGACATGTAGACGCCGCGGGAGTCCATCACGATGGAGAGGATCAGGCTGTTCAGCTTCTCCCCCTGGATGGCGCGCTGCGCGGCAAGGTCGATATCCACGACGTGTTCGCGATAAACCTTGATGGCGTTGGCGCCGATCAGCGCGATGGCCAGGGCAGTTATGCCAAGAACGCCCACTATGATGCCGAGCTTTGACCGAATACGCAGGTCCGTAAAAAAACTCTTAAGCATAAACACCTTAGCCACTCCCTACGATGGATAAACTTAATCCATCTGCGCCATGTCTCGCTCAGGGAGTTTTTGAAATTCAGTTAATGACGCAATCGTAACTGATAAGAGTATAGGCTTAATGGCTTAATTTAAAAAATTCCCAAGAAGATTCATGGACCTGACTGCTGATGTAGTAATAAAGTTACTTTTCTTTTCGGTGATGTGATTCTATATCATTACCATGATGATCCCCGTCACCATTCTCACCGGCTTTCTCGGCGCCGGCAAAACCACGCTGCTGAAGCGCCTGCTGGCCGATCCGCGCTTTTCGGACACGGCCGTCGTCATCAACGAGTTCGGCGAAGTGGGGCTTGACCACATGCTGGTCGAGGCCGCGCCGGAAGCCGTGGTGGAGATGACTTCCGGCTGCCTGTGCTGCACGGTGCGCGGCGACGTGCGCCGCACGCTGCTGATGCTGATGGAGCGCTCGGAGCGGGGCGAGATTCCACTGTTCTCCCGCCTTGTCATCGAGACGACCGGGCTGGCCGACCCCGCGCCGGTCATCCACACGCTGCTGGTCGACCCGCGTCTTGCGCGTCGTTACCGGCTGGCGCAGGTGGTGACGGTCATCGACGCGGTGAACGGCCCGGACACGCTGGACAGGCAGCCAGAGGCGATGAAGCAGGCAGCGGTCGCCGACCGGCTGCTGGTGACGAAAACCGACCTGCTGAAACCGGGCGAGGGGGCGGGCCTGTTCGACCGGCTGCGGGTGCTGAACCCGAGCGCGGTGATTGTCGACACGGCCTCGCCCGATTTCGACCTGCGCTCCATCGTCGATGACACGCTCACCTTCCGCCCGGACATGAAGCCGGAGCATGTGCGCGACTGGCTGGCCGCCGAGGCGGTGGAAGCGGGGCACGGGCACCATCATGGCCACCATCACCACGATCATGACCACCATCATGACGTAACCCGCCATTCGGAGGATATCCGCTCCTTCTCGCTGGTGATTGATCAGCCGATCAGCCGCTTCGCCTTCGCCATGGCCATGCAGCTGCTCACCGCCAATCAGGGCGCGGATTTGCTGCGCGTCAAAGGCATCGTGAAGCTGGAGGAGCATCCGGAGCGCCCCGTCGCCATCCACGGCGTGCAGCACATCCTCCACGACCCCGTCTATCTCGACCGCTGGCCGGACGACGACCACCGCACGAAGCTGGTCTTCATCACCCGCAATATTCCCAGAGAAACCATCGAGGGCTTCTTCAAGGCATGGGCGCAGGCCAGCGTGCCGGGTGCGGTGTAGGGTTTAAGGGATTTTATGTAGGGGGACTTGTCCCCTCTGACCCCCATTCGTTTTTGCGCCGTGCGAGCGGGCAGGGGCGCGGCCCTGTGAAATTCCAGATCAGAACAGGGCCGTGACCTTGATGACAGGCGTGCCCGAAAAACGAATGGGAGTGCAGAGGGTCCGAGACCCTCTGCAAAAACAAAACTCAAAAGCCGGAAATCAGTCGTACCGCAGGGCTTCGATCGGGTTGAGGCGGGAGGCCTTGCGGGCCGGGTAGTAGCCGAAGACGATGCCCACGAGCCCGGCGAAGAACAGGCTGACGAGCACGATCTGCATGTTCAGCGTCACATCGAACGCGCCGAGCATGCTGATGCCGAACACCAGCAGGAGCGAGATGGCGACGCCGATGAGGCCGCCGACCAGCGAGAGCAGGGCGCTTTCGGTGAGGAACTGGCTGAGGATGTCCTCGGGCCGCGCGCCGACCGCCATGCGTAGGCCGATCTCGCGCGTGCGCTCGGTGACGGAGACCAGCATGATATTCATGATGCCGATGCCGCCGACGACCAGCGCCACGGAGGCGATGGCGCCCAGCAGCGCGGTCATGGTGCGGGTGGTCTGGGTGCGGAGCGCCATCATTTCGGTGAGGTTGCCCACGCGCACGGGCGCATCTGCACCGGCGGGCGTGCGCTTGAGTTCGCGCATCAGGCTTTCGATTTCGGCCTGAACGCGGGTCATGATTTCCTGGCTGGAGGTCTTGACGAAGATGGCGTGGATTTCGCCGGCGATGCGGTCGCCGCTGCCCATCAGGCGGGACTGGGCGGTCTTCAGCGGCACGATGGTGACGTTGTCCTCGTCGCGCTGGCCGCTGCCGCTGCCCTTGGGCGCGAGAATGCCAACCACCTTCATGGGCACGCGGTTGATGCGGATGGTGGCCCCGATTGCCCCGCCCTTGGGAAATAGCTCCTTGCGAACGGACTCGCCGATCAACACCACCTTGGAGGCGCTGCGCTCTTCGAGCGGGCGGAAATCGCGCCCTTCGGCGACGGCCCAGTTGCGGGCGATGAGAAAATCGTTGTTGGTGCCCAGCAAGGTCGCTTCCCAGTTGCTGCCGCCCACGACGATCTGGCCCTGGCCAAACCGCACCGGGGCGGCGGCCACCACGCCGGAGATGCGGCGCTTCATGGCCTCGGCATCCTTCTCCACCATCGGAATGGTGCTGCTCTCGCTGCGGACCGGACCGCGCCCGCCGGAGGGAAAAATAATCATCAGGTTGGTGCCCATGGCGCGGATTTCCGCATCGATCTTGTCGCGCGCGCCCTGGCCGATGGAGACCATGGTGATGACCGACGCCACGCCGATGATGATGCCGAGCATCGTCAGCGCGCTCCGCAGCTTGTGGGCCTTGAGCGACAGGGTGGCGAGACGGAGGGAGGGGATCAGTTTCATGGGATCAGCTCTCAGGCGTTCACCAGCGGACGCCAGATGTCGGCGTTGGCCTCGTCTGCTTCCACCCGGCCGTCGCGCATGCGGATGATGCGGTTGCCCGCATGGGCCACGCGCTCGTCGTGCGTCACCAGAACGACGGTGAGGCCGCCCGCGTTCAGCTCTTGAAACAGGGTGATGATCTCGGCGCCGGTGCGGCTGTCGAGCGCGCCGGTGGGCTCGTCCGCCAGGAGAAGCAGGGGGTCGTTCACCAGTGCGCGGGCGATGGCGACGCGCTGCTGCTGCCCGCCCGACATTTCGGAGGGCAGGTGGCCCATGCGGTTGGCCAGGTGCACCCGCTCCAGGCAGCGGCGGGCGCGCTCCGCGCCGTCCGTCACCGGATCGCGCCGGTAGATGAGCGGCATGGCGACGTTCTCCGCCGCCGTCATGCGCGGCAGCAGGTGAAACTGCTGGAACACGAAGCCGATGGTGCGCCCGCGCAGCTCGGCAAGCTCTCCCTGGCTCGCCTTGCGAAGCACGGTATCGCCGATGGTGATGGAGCCTTCGGTGGGCGTGTCGAGCGCGCCGATGAGGTTCATCAGCGTGGACTTGCCCGAGCCCGACGGCCCCATGATGGCGACGAACTCGCCGCGCCGGATGGTGAGCGAGACGTTCTCGAGCGCGTGGACCGTCTCATCGCCCATGCGGAAACGCTTGGTGAGGTTTTCACAGAGGATGATCGGCTCGCCCGGCGTCGCGGCGCGGACGGCGGCCATGGCGTTCGCCGTCGTCATGAAGCGGCTCCAGGGGCGCTCTCGCCGATAATGACATGCTCGCCCGGCTGAAGCTTGCCGCCCACGATGGCAACTTCCTCGTCGGTGCGAACGCCGGTGAACACGGGTCGGCGCTCAGGCTCGCCGTTCTGCGCCAGCACCCACACCGTGCCCGGCTGGCCCTTGGCGCCTGCGGGCTTGCCCTCCTCGGGGTGCGGGCCGTTGGCCTTGCGATTGCCGCCTGGGGGCGGGCCCATCGGGCCACCCTGCGGGCCGAAGCCTCCGGTCGCGCGGCTGGCGGCCTCGGCGGCGATGGCGGTTGGCTCATAGCTGAGGGCCATGATCGGCAGCTTCAGCACGTCCTTCACCTCGCCGAGGTAGATGGTGGCATTGGCGGTCATGTTGGGCAGCAGCTTGCCCTGCTTGTTGGGCGCGGTGATGATGACGGTGTAGGTGACGACGCCGGTGGAGGTGGTCTGCTCCTGCTCGGTGTCGCCGCTGGCGAGGCGCACTTCCTTCACCTCCCCGTGGAAGACCTGATCGGGGTAGGCGTCCACGGTGAACTCGGCCCGCTGGCCGGGCGCGACCGAGCCGATATCGGCCTCATCCACCTCGGCCTCCACCTGCATCTCCGCAAGATCCTCGGCGATGGTGAAAAGGGTGGGGGTCTGGAAGCTGGCGGCGACCGTCTGGCCCACGTTGATGGCGCGGCTGATGACGACGCCATCCACCGGCGCGCGGATGTAAGTGCGGGAGAGGTCGATACGGGCTTGGTTCAGGTTCGCCTTGGCCTGCAGAAGGCTGGCTTCGGCCAGCTTGACCGCGGCGCGGGCCTTCTCCAGCGTCGCCTCGGCGGTTTCGGTGCCGCGCGCCGAATACCAGCCGCTGGTGGAGAGCTTGCGCTTGGTCTCATAGTCGCGCTCCGCCTCCTTCAGATCCGCCTTTGCCTGGTCCAACTGGGCCTGGGCGGTGGCCTGCTGGGCCTCGCCCTGAAGCACGCGGGCCTCGAAGGTGCTCGGGTCGATGCGGGCCAGAACCTGCCCCTTCTTCACGGGCGTGTTGAAGTCGGCATACAGCTCCTTGATGAGGCCGGAGACCTCCGAGCCCACCTCCACCGTGCCGACGGCCTGAAGACTGCCAGAGGCGGTGATGTGGGTGGTGATGTCGCCGCGCTCCGCCGCAACGGTCTGGTAGACCGGGGCGTCGGAGGAGCGGAAGGACCATGCGGCATAGCCGATGGCAGCAAGAACAAGAAAGGCGCCGATGATGGCGAGGCGTCGCCGCGATGTCATGAATCTTCCCGAATACAGATAAAACCGAGTGGACGAAGTATCTTCTGGCTTTCGACAAACAGGCCGCATTGCCCGTAGTTACGCCGGGGGGAGGATACTTCCTTCGCACTCCGGGCGGAATGTTCATACATTAGAATTACACAGCCCCGCTGCCCACCCTATATAGGAGGGGCGCGGCCAGGCGGCAGGGAAATGCCGCCGGATCGACGCTCCCCCTAGACGAAGCGGCTTCGGGTCGCCAATTACCGGGGGAAACTGACGTAACAAAGGTGAACAGACGCATGGCGCAGATCCCTGTGACCGTTTTGACCGGCTATCTGGGGGCCGGCAAGACCACGCTCCTCAACCGCATCCTCACCGAGCCGCACGGCAAGAAGTATGCCGTGATCGTGAACGAGTTCGGCGAAATCGGCATCGACAACGATCTGGTGGTCGATACCGACGAGGAAGTGTTCGAGATGAACAACGGGTGCATCTGCTGCACCGTGCGCGGCGACCTCATCCGCATCATCTCCACCCTGCTGAAGCGGCCCGGCCGGTTCGACGGCATCATCGTCGAGACCACGGGCCTGGCGGACCCGGCCCCGGTCGCGCAGACCTTCTTCGTTGACGAGGACGTGCGCGCCAAGACGCAGCTGGACGCGGTCATCACCGTGGTCGATGCCAAGCACCTGCTGCTGCGCCTTGCGGATTCCAAGGAAGCGCAGGAGCAGATCGGCTTTGCCGACATTATCCTCATCAACAAGATCGACCTGGTGACGCCTGATGAGCTGCGCCAAGTGGAAGCGGCCGTGAAGCGGATCAACCCCTATGCGGTCATCCACTTCACCGAGAAGGCGCAGATCGGGGTGGACAAGCTGCTCGATCGCGGCGCGTTCGACCTGGAGCGCATTCTGGAAGCCAACCCTGGCTTCCTGGCCGAGGAAGACCATCACCACCACGACCATCATCATCACCACCATCACGACCATGACCACGCGTGCGACGAGCACTGCGATCACGACCACCATCACCACGAGGAGCATGCGGCTCCAAACGTCATTCACGACAAGGGCGTGACCAGCGTTTCCCTGCGGTCGGAAAAGCCGTTGCTGGGCGAGCTGTTCACCCGCTGGATCGGCGACCTGACTCAGGAAAAGGGGCCGGATATTCTGCGCCTCAAGGGCATTCTCGCTTTTGAGGGCGAGGAGCAGCGCTTCGTGGTGCAGGGCGTGCACATGATCCTCGATGGCGATCTGCAAAAGCCCTGGGGCAAGGACGAAGCACGGGTGTCGCGCCTCGTGCTCATCGGCCGCAATCTGGACCCGAAGGAACTGAACGAGCAGTTCCAGGCATGCGTGGCCTAACCCCATGCCGCTGATGGACGACAACGGGCAGGCGCTGAACCTTGGCGCTTTTGTCGAAGCGGTGGTGCCGGTGGCGGGCGGGCTCGCCTTCGCCACGACCGAAGGGCAGGTGGCGTTCGGTGCCAATCCGCCGCGCCAGATTCACGACGGCGGCATTCTGTGCGCCAGCGCCTATGACGGCGGCATCGCCACCGGCGGAGACGACGGCTGCGTGAAGCTGACGCGCGCCGACGGCACGGTCATTGACGTGGCCGAGCTGCCGGGCAAGTGGATCGAGAAAATGGCGGCGAGCGAGGGCAGCGGCATTGCCTTCGCCGCCGGCAGGACGGTGCATGTGGCCAAGCCCGTGAAGGGCATTTTCCGCACCATCACGCACGACCACACGGTGCAGGCGTTGGCGTTCGACCCCAAGGGCAAGCGGCTGGCGTGCGCCCACTACAATGGCGTTTCGCTGTGGTGGGTGAACTCGGATGCGCCCAAGCCGCTGGTGCTGGGTTGGAAGGGCGCTCACACGCTCGTCACCTGGAGCCCGGACGGCAGGTTCGTGATGACCGCCATGCAGGAGAACAGCCTGCATGGCTGGCGGCTCGCCGACCTTACGGACATGCGGATGGGCGGCTACCCGTCCAAAACCAAATCCATGGCCTGGGCGGACAAGGGCAAGTACCTCGCCACCTCCGGCGCGGAAGCGGTGATCCTGTGGCCGTTCACCGACAAGAACGGGCCGATGGGCAAGGCGGGCCTCCAGCGCTTCGGCCTGGGCGCGCTGTGCACGGTTGTTGCCGCGCACCCCAGGCAGGGCATCCTTGCCGCGGGCTTTGCCGATGGGGCGGTGCTGCTTTTCCGCACGGACAACGAGCAGGAAGTCCTGGTCGCCGGACGGACGGACGAGGCGTCGCCGGTCTCCGCCATTGCCTTTTCCCGCGATGGCAAGCAGCTCGGCTTCGGCCGGGAGGACGGCACCGGCGGGCTCGTCACTCTGCCCGCCTGAGCGCTGCAAGGGCGTTGGGTCATCAGGAAAGCCGGGTCATGTGCCCGGCTTTTCTTTTGGGTGGTCGCCTCCCTCTTCCTTATTGCGAGGGGTGGCCCTCCGTCATCCGGTAAGGCCCAGATGCAATGAAGCCGCCGTTGCGAGGACGGCGGCTTCAGCGAATTGGGTCTGTTCTGAGAAAAATCAGAGCGGGTTCTTGCGCGGACGGCCACGCTTGCGCGGCGCGGCGGCGGCAATAACCGCAGCCGGCGGCGTCTGCGCGGGCGCCTTGGGGGCGCTGGCCTTGGCGCTCTTGGCCGCGCCGTTGGCCTTTTTCACCGTGGACTTCTTTGCGGCGGACTTTTTGGCCGTCGTCTTTTTCGCGGCACCGTTGGCTGCGCCATTAGCCTTCGCCGCAACCTTGTCGGCCTTCGTCGCCTTCTTGGCTACCGGCTCGGCGGATGCCGCACCGTTCTTCTTCGCCGCTTTCTCGAGAACCTTGACGGTCTTGGAAAGCTCAGAGACCTTTGCCTTCTGCTCGGCGATGGTCTTCTCCGCTTTTTCAAGACGCTTGGCGAGGCGATCCAGAAGTTTTTCGGTGGCCGACGGCTTGGCCGCCTGCTTGTCTGCGGATTTGGGTTGAGCTTTGGATGCAGCCTTGGCACGCACGGTGGTGGCTTTGGCCATAGGATTCCCCCTTTGGTTCCCGAGTGCTGCGAAAAACAGTCACAAATAATTTTTCATTACGCAAGAGGCGTTTTTTGCTCTCCCCTGGAGTTATCCAGACGCCGATGCTTCAAATTGAGGGCCGCTTGGCTTTGAAATGGCCTGAAAGCGATTATGGCATCGCCTCCTGAATTGGGGGATCAGCGGGCCAGGCGCACGATCATGCCCCGCGCTTTCCATGCCCGGACACGAAGCTGGCGCCGCCAGAGCGGACGCCTGATCGCGGCGGGCTTTCGCCCGCTTCTCGACACGGCAATGGCGCTCAGATTTTCGACGCTCTGGCGCAGGGCGGGCATTTCAGAGGCCAGCTTCGTCAGCTCATCAATATCGTAGACATAAACCTCCGCTTCGTCGGGCTGGAGGAAGCCGTTGTTAAACAGTTGGAGGGGCTGCCTGAGAAGATCCTGCGTTCCTTGCTTCGGCGGCCTGGCCTCCAGCGTGGCCAAGGTGAAGTACAGCTGATAGTCGCCCAGAGCATCCCTGTTCCATTGCGGCTCGCCATGGCAAATCGCGTTGCGGCATTTTACAGCCTTCCGCAGTTTCCCGACTGTCCTTTGCAGTTCCGCCGCTCTTTTTCCGATGAGGTGCGGGGTGAGGCTGCGGCTCCATTGGCTTATCTGTTCCGGGGCGTGAAGCCCGAACGGATCGGAGACTCTTGGAACGGTGACGCCAAGAGCCTTCAGGCAAACCCGCAACCGCAGGCTGATGCGTGACCATTCCCGAATAATGCATGCGCTAATGAGGTTGAGCTTGGCTTCATCAAACTCATTGGAGAGGGGACGGTCCTTTGTGTGCATGTTGGTCGTACTCTTCCCCTGCCGAACAAGCATCACTCCCAGGCTGCGTCATGGCGGTTGTTCCTGAGGGCGTGGGGCGCCTGAGCAGCTGTCCGGCGGAAAGGCTAAGGGGGGAAGGTTTAATTATTGCCTAACAGCAACATTATATTTCCCGCGGAAAATCAAAAGGATCGTCGGATAATATATTGTTTACCATGGTCTTCGGAGGATCTGGCTGCCCGGTTGTGGTGAAGGCCAATCGTGGGGCGCCGAGGCCGTTGGCGACTGCTGCCGGCCCTCCGTTCGGCCGGGTGGCCGGCAGACAGAATCGGGCGGCGCGGTGGCCAGCCAAAAATAATTATCTGAGAATACAGCCGCTTAAGCCCCATTGATGGTCATGTCATTGCGGATGCGGGGGCGGGCAGGCGCGCTGATTCGGCGGCCTGATGGCCGTGCCCATGTCCTGTGAGCGCCCCGAAGTCGGGTCGTGGGGCCGCCGGGATTGATTGTGACGGAACGACCTCGTTTACGTTACGCATCGTAAAATATTAACAATTGAAATTTGATCGACGGAGTGAATTTAAGGAATTTCCGGCGAATAAATGAAGTGAAACGAAGCTTAGCCATTAAATATATTAACTATTGGGACGTAAAACTGCTTTCAGCTACGCCATTAGCTTGACAATATTGAAGAAATTTTCATCGGTTCCATGATTTTTTTCTTTAAAACGCGCCGCCGTCATGTATAAGCGCGCTTGTCCGAAGGCGAGCGGGTTCTGCGAATGAATAAAGGCAGATAGGCTCGGCAACCTTGAGCGGTTGACCGCGGACACACTCCCCCAACCAACCGGTCGCCAGGAAGAGGCGGCTTTTTGAAGGATCAGTAGCAAATGCGTGACGCACGTAAGTTTGCTTATAGCAATAAAGCTCTGGTTGCCCTGTGTGGCGCGGCGTTGATGCTCGGCGTTGCCGGCAGCGCCAATGCTGCGACCGGCACGAACAACCTGACGGTCAATGCGACGGTCGCCTCGACCTGCACCGTTTCGGCTGGCACGATTGACTTCGGCAGCTTCGACGTGACCGACGCCACCGCTGAAGAGGCCACCGGCACCGTCAACGTGAAGTGCACCAACGGCACGCCCTGGACCCTCTATGCCAATGCCGGCGCCGGCCAGACGGCGACCGTGGATGCCCGCCGCATGACCGGTGGCGCGGCTGGTACGGATACCTTGCAGTACCAGCTGTACACCGACACCTACACCACCGCCTGGGGTGATGGCGTCAGCTCGACCGTGACGGGTGCTTTCACCGGCACCGGCACCGGCGTCGACCAGACCCAGACGATCTACGGCCGCATTCCGGCGGGCCAGACCGCCAGCGGCGGCGGCTACACCGACACGGTGGTGATGACCGTCTCCTACTAAGGCCGGTCTTTCTCCTCAAAAAAACTGAAGAGCAGAGAATGGCTCGAATGACTGCGATGCGCGGCTGCCTTCTGGCAACTGCAGTAATCGCCGGCTCCCTTGCGGCCTTGCTTCCGGGCAAGGCCGCCCTTGCCGGCTCTTTCCAGGTCAATCCTGTGAATATCAACCTGCCGGCCGACAAGGCGACGGCAGCCCTGACGATCAGGAACGAGGACGACGCTCCGCTCTCAGTGCGGATTTCAGCCTTTGCCTGGACGCAGGAAAACGGCGCGGACGTGTACACGCCAACGAAGGATGTACTGGCAACGCCGCCCATCGTGACCATTCCCGCCAAGGGATCGCAGACGGTTCGCGTCGGCCTCCGCAAGCGCGATACGAGCGCGGAGCGTACCTACCGCGTCATCGTCGAGGAAATTCCGCAGCAGATCGAAGGCAAGACTGCCGTTCAGATGGTGCTGCGTCTCAACCTGCCCCTGTATGCCCTGCCCAAAACCGAGGGCAAGTCGGAGCTGAGCTGGTCAGCCTGGCGCGATACCGACGGCAACATGGTGGTGGAAGGCCGCAACAGCGGTTCGCTGCACGAGCAGGTTCTGGAACTGAACGCCAAGACCGCTTCGGGCAAGAGCATCAACCTGAGCAAGACCATGGGCGTCGTGCTGCCCGGCAGCGCCCGGCAATGGAAAATCGGCAAGCCCGAAGGGCTGACCCCCGGTGCCTCTTTTCAGCTGGTGACGAAAACCGCCCATGGCGAAAACCAGGAATCCCTCACTCTCGAGAAGCGCTAGCCATGCCGTTCTTGCGCTCGCCGTTGCCGCTGCTCTGGGTGCGCCCAGCGCATGGGCCAACGGCGACGCGCAGGACCTGCAGGCGGCCCTGCTTGAGGTGCGCCTGAACGGCCAGCCCCAGGGCGAGGCCGCCCTGTTCGCCCGCGATGACGCCGGCGTTGTCTATGCGTCCAAGGCCAGTCTTGAAGCATGGCGGATGCGGGCCATTTCGTCCCGCACCGTCGTCCTCGATGGCGAGACCTACTATGCCCTCGATGGCGTTGATGGCCTGAAGGCCACGGTGGACGAGACGACCCAGAGCCTGAACATCTCGGCGGCCGCTACTCTTTTCAACGCAAACAACGCCAAGCTCGATGGCCGGGAAACCGGCCCGATGACAAAATCGGCCTGGGGCGGCTTCCTCAATTACGACATCTACGCCCAGCACGGCGAGGGCGAGACCGACGTCAGCGGCTTTTTCGAAGCCGGGCTCTACTCGCCCCATGGCTATGGCACCAGCCGGTTCCTGATGCCTGGCAACCGGGGCGAGGCTGGTCTCGTGCGTCTGGAAACCAACTGGTCGATCGATGATCCGGAGCGGATGCGTTCGCTGCGGATTGGCGATGGCATTACGCGCGGTGGCATCGGCGGCGCGCCGCTGCGGTTTTCCGGCGTGCAGTTCGCGCGGAATTTCGCGGTGCAGCCCGGCTTCATCACCTTGCCGATGCCAACCATCGGCGGCTCGGCGGCGCTGCCCTCGACGGTCGACGTGTATGTGAACAATGCCCTGCGCGGCAGCCAGGATGTGCCGGCGGGTCCGTTCCAGATTACCGATGTGCCGGTGATGACTGGCACGGGCGACGTGCGCCTGGTGGTGCGCGATGCCCTGGGGCGCGAGACCGTCACTACCCAGTCCTACTACGCTTCAACGAAGATCCTGCGCGAGGGCTTGCACGACTACTCCTATGAGGTCGGGTTCCTGCGTGAGGATTATGCGCGCCGCAGCAACAGCTATGGCGACTTTGTCGTATCGGGCACCCATCGCTACGGCTTTACCGACTGGCTGACCGGCGAGGCTCACCTGGAGGCGACGGCGGACCAGCGCATGGCAAGCCTTTCGGCCGGCACGCTGTGGCCGGGCGTTGGCGTGTTCACGGTTTCCGCCGCGGCCAGCCAGGGCGACAAGGGCACTGGCGGCATGGTGGGGCTGGGCTTCGAGAGCTTGTGGCGCGATGTAAGCTTCGGCGCGCGCACGGAACTGACCACGCGCAACTACGATTATGTCGGCCTTGCATCCGACCGCCATGCCGTGGCGCAGACGACCCAGGTTTATGCGGGCGTGCCGACCAGCTTTGGCTCGGTCAACCTCAACTACCTCTACCGCGACAGCCGTGATGACAGCGACGTGCAGATGGCCGGCGCGAGCGCCATGTTCCGCATCGGGGATGTCGGCTCGCTTAACCTGACGGCCCAGAAATCGCTCAGCGGCCAGAAGAACACCATGCTCGGCGCTTATTTTAGCATTCCGCTGGGCCCGCGCCGCACGGCGTCGACCCGCGTTCAGCACACCGGCGGCAAGACGACCCTGGGTGCCTCCTTCCAGCAGAACCTGCCGGAAGGCGAGGGCGTGGGCTATCGCGCTGAAGTCGACAGGGGAGCGGATGAGCGGCTCTACGGCCAGTTCAGCTACCAGACCGATTTCGGCCGCTACGATGTGGAGGCCACCCGCGCCAACGGCAAAGCCGCCGTGCGCGCCACCGTTTCCGGTTCGGTCGGGCTGATCGAGGGCGAGGTGTTCACCGCCCGCCGGCTGGAGCAGAGCTTCGCCGCCGTCAAGGTGGGCGAGGTGAAGAACGTGCGAGTCTATGCCGAGAACCAGCCCGTGGCCAAGACCAACAGCAAGGGCGTGGCGATTATTCCCCGCCTGCGCCCCTATGAGAAAAACACCTTGCGGATCGAGCAGGCCGATTTGCCGCTCGATCTTGCCTCCGGCGCGTTTGAGAAGACGGTGCGGCCATACAATCGCAGCGGCGTGATTGTGAAGTTTACGGCCAAGCAGTCGCACGGCGCGATGATGACCGTGCTGCAGGCAGACGGCACGCCGCTGCCGGCGGGCGCGAAGGTGCGCGTGGCGGATGGCCGCGAGGAATTTGCGGTGGCGCCCGGCGGCATCACCTACGTGACCGGCCTTGGCAAGAACACGCCGCTTCAGGCGACCTGGGGCGAGCAGAGCTGCACCTTCACCGTCTCGCTGCCGGAAACCGATGACCCGCAGCCCGACCTGGGAGAAGTTCAATGCAAAATGATCGGCTGATGTTCGGGCGGCTGGCGCGGCGCGGCGCGGTTGCGGCGGTTACGCTCCTGCTGCTTGGGTGCGGCTGGTCGGCCTGCGCCGCTGCGGCTACCTGCTCGGTCAGCTCGCCGGGCGTGGCATTCGGGGGATATGATCCGCTGGCCTCCGCGCCGACCGACGGTGTGGGCAATATTGCCGTGTCGTGCGATGGCGTTGCCAGCTACACCATCGCCCTGGGGCCGGGGGGCGGAGATTTTACCTCCCGCGCCATGACCAATGGCAGCAGCGCGCTGCAATATAATCTTTACACCAGTCCGTTGCGGACCACGGTGTGGGGCGATGGCTCGGGCAACACTGGCACGGTTTCCGATACGGCGACGGGCGGCAACTACGCCGTTTACGGCCGGATCAACGAGCGCCAGAATGTGACGGCGGGGACGTACAGCGATACGTTGACCATCACCATCACCTACTGAGCCGGAATTCCGGAAACAAGGAAGGGGAGCCTGGCGTGGGCCATGGCTCCCCTTCATTTTATCAAGCTGTGCCTGGTCTTCTTCTCAGCACGCGGGGCGGAAAGGGGAACACCATTCCTGAAGCGTGCGGCCTGAGAAAATGAAAGGGAATGCGGGGGAGATCGGTGATCCCCCCCGCATAAAAGGCAGCCTATTTCTTCCCAAGGCTTTCGGCGCGGATCGGGCCGAACTCGGAGCCCGGCTTCCATTCCGGCCAGCGGTTCGACTGGGCGAGATCGCGCCCGATCGTATAGGCGAGCGAAACGTCGTCCGCCGCGCCGCGGAAGTCCAGCTCGGGCGTCCAGCGGTCGCAGGTCTGGTGATAGCAGGCCATGTAGTCCTTCAGCCATTTTTCACCGGCGGCGCGTCCTCCCTCCACCAGGTCCGGCGCGCCGCTGATCGCCATGAACAGCAGCGTCGGCACGCCGCGCCGCGCCAGCGACAGGTGATCGGCGCGGTAGAACAGGCCGCGCTCGGGCAGGGCCTCGGGCGTCACCGTGCGGCCTTGCGCGGCGGCGGCGCGAGCGAGGCCGTCCTCCAGCTCGTTCTGGCCGTTGCCCACCAGCAGCACGTCGCGGGCAGGGCCGCCGGTGTTGAGAATATCGAGCGTGATGTTGGCGACGGTCTTGCTGGCCGGAATCACCGGGTTCACCGCATAGGCCTCGGAGCCGAGGAGGCCGCGCTCCTCGGCGGTCCAGAAGCCGAAGGCGACGGTGCGCTCAGGCGCTGGGCCAGCCTTGAAGGCGCGGGCGATTTCGAGAAGACCGGCAACGCCCAGCGCGTCGTCGTTCGCCCCGGCGCGGACGGTGCTGCCATCGGCGGCAGGCGCGCCGATGCCATAGGCATCCCAGTGCGTGCCGTAGAGAATCGCTTCATCCGGGCGCTTGGTGCCGGGGATCTTGGCCAGAACATTGTGGCTCATCACCCGCGTCTGGTCGATGGCGAGGTCGGCGGAGAAGGTCACGCCGGCCAGCGGCACCGGCCGGAAGTCCTTCTGGCGGGCCTTGGCGCGCAGCGCCTTCAGGTCCTGGCCGACGCTGGCGAACAGGCGTTCGGCTGCCGCGCCTTCCAGCCAGCCTTGCAGCAGCACGCGCGAGGTTGGGTCAGCGCGCACGATGTCATAATTCTCGCCGGCCGGGGCCGCCACCGTCTCCCAGCCGTAACCCGCGCCCGGCGTGTCGTGCACGATCAAGGCGGCGATGGCTCCGCGCCGCGCGGCTTCCTCATATTTGTAGGTCCAGCGGCCGTAGTAGGTCATGCGGCGGCCGCCGAACTTGCCGGTGGCATCGGCATCGGCGGGGGCCTCGAAGTCCGGGTCGTTGACCAGGAACACGGCGACCTTGCCCTTCAGGTCCATGCCCTTGAAGTCGTCCCAGCCCCGTTCGGGGGCGGTGACGCCGTAACCGACGAACACCATCGGCGCATTGTCGATCTTCACCTGGTCGGTGGGGCGCACGGTGCTGACGTAAATCTCGCGGCCCTGCGCCAGCGGCGTGACTGCGCCATTGAGGCTGGCCTGCATGGTGCCGGACTTCACCTGCGTCTTCACCAGCGGGACCTGCTGGGTCCAGCTGCCCTTAGGACCGGCGGGGGCGAGGCCGATGGCCTTCAGCTGCCCGACCAGCCAGTCGATGGTGATTTTCTCGCCCGCCGTGCCCGGCGCGCGGCCCTGAAACGCATCGGAGGCGAGGGTCTTCGTGTCCTGCGACAGACGCTCGGGGCTGATGGGAGCCGGGTTGTTGGCAGCTTGGGCATGAGCCGTGGCGGAGAGGGCCGTGCCCGCGAGCAAGAGCAGGGCGGCGGAGAGGTTCTTCATCATCATCGAACTCCTGAACTGTTGCCCCAGGTGTGCAACAAACGGAGAGGATGATCCAGAGGGTTTGGCTGGAGAGCAGCGCGTATCCAGTGGAGGATGGCGGACCGATTATCTGTGGTGCGGCTTGATATCGTATAGTTTGCCGTCAACGCACATTTTCCATCGCCGTCCGTTGTCGAAGACATAGGCCTCAGGCTGGTGAGCATTGCCATAGCTGGTTTCGGTGCAGGCAACGACCGTGTCGTCACTGAAAATAATCGTCCTTCCCGAACGGCACCCTTTGAAATCGTTCTTAATGCCTTTGGCGTTGTCATCGAGGTAACCCTCGATGGTCTTCCTTTCCGTGGATGGTCTTCCTTTCCGTGAGAGTGTAGCCCACGAGGTCATCAAGATCGCACGCGCTGGCCTGTGCCGAGATGGCCGTTAACGCTGCACAGGCGACAGCTAAAACCGAATATGCTGTTTTCCTCATGCTCTCGATCCTGCGTCGTTCTGGAAGCAGACTCTAGTTTCACAGGGAAAATGAAGGGTCAATGCTTCGCGGCAGGCGTTAAGGCAAGGAATGGCTCGCGCAGTTGTAACGGCTTGAAAGGGATGGCGCGCCCTGCAGGATTCGAACCTGCGACCCACAGCTTAGAAGGCTGTTGCTCTATCCTGCTGAGCTAAGGGCGCTCGCCACTCACATCTGCCGCGATACGAACAGGAGCTGTCCGGAACGGTATGCTCGGGCAGCCAGCGCGGCGCGCCTGCCGGTGCGGCAGGGCGTTAAGGTGTTTCGCCATAACTGGCCCCTGGGTGTCAACTGACAAAACAAGGAGGGCGGGGCAAGGAGCCCTGTCAGTCCTCTCCGGTTCCGCCCCCCATTTCCGGTCCGGCCTCCTCCATATCCTCAGTCTCTCCGGCCAGCCAGCCGTTGTCCCCCAGCGGATAGCGCTCGAGGATCGTGTAGTTGGCCCCTTCGTGGGTGAGGCGGCTCTCGTAAAGGCAGAAGTCCTTCACCGTGAAGGGCGGGCTGGTGAGGCCGCCGGACTCCTCCAGAAAGCCGCTCAGCGCCCCGATGCGCGCGCCCAGTCGCGCAATGGTGATGTGCGGCTTGAACTGCCGCTTCTCCGGCACCAACCCGACACGGGCCAGGCTCTGATCCACCTTGTTGTGGAGCACCTTGACCGGTTCTTCCGGCGTCACGCCCACCCATAGGGTGTCGGGCCGGCCGGACTTGCCGAACACGTCCGTGCCTTGCAGGGAAATGGTGATCTCCGGGTGGTGCACGCCGGAGAGGGCGGCGGCCACATCCGCCGCCATGTGGCGGTCCACCTCGCCGATGAAGCGGAGGGTGAGGTGCAGCTGGTCGTCCCGCTGCCAGCGAGCCCCGGAGATGCCGCCCATGGCGGACAGCAGCAGGACCTTGATGGGGTCGGGCGGGTCGATGCCAACGAACAGGCGCATGGGAAGACCTCCCGGCGTTGAGGCGAGCAGGGCAGGTAGCCCCCTCCAGATATCTATGCCTTCATCACGCAAAGGCGATGGCCGGAAGTCAACCCTTCTCGTCGAGGGTCTCTTCTGATGGCCTTTTGCCTGTCCGGCGCTACCGCGCGACGCGGGCTCCCGAGCCTTGCAGTGCCCGGCGCACATGCGGCGCGAGGCGCTTGACGATCACGGCTACGCCCGCCTTGTTGGGGTGGATGCCGTCCCGCTGGTTGAGCGCCGGGTCCGCTGCCACGCCGTCTAAGAAGAAGGGGTAGAGGGCAACGTTGTGCTTCTTCGCCAGCTCGGGATAGATGGCGTCGAACGCCTTGTAATAGGTCGCGCCCAGCCCGCGCGGGGCATACATGCCCGCCAGCAGCACCGGCAGGTTTTGGCTTTTCAGCTCGGTCAGTATGGCATCCAGATTGGCGCGGGTGAGCTTGGGGTCGATGCCGCGCAGGGCGTCGTTCGCGCCCAGCTCGAGGATGACCAGATCCGGCTTCTGCTTCATGGAAGACAGCACCCAGCTGAGGCGGCTGCGCCCGCCGCTGGTGGTGTCGCCCGATACGCCCGCGTTATGCACCCGCACGTTGAGGCCTTGGCTTTTCAGCGCGTCTTCCAGCTGGCGGGTGAAGCCGTCGGTGGCGGGAAGGCCGTAGCCCGCAGTCAAGCTGTCCCCGAAGGCGAGGATGAGGCGCTGCGGCTCCTTGGGCGCAGGCGAGGGGGCAGCCGTGGCAGGTGCGCCCGCGCTCACAAGTGCCGCGCCAAGGACGAGCGGGGCCAGCAATTGCTTGAACAGGCCGTATCCCATGAGCATAGTTACGTTTTCCCCTCGTACTGAAGTCAGGGAACAAGATGGACGCTGCCTCCCCCGTCATCAAGCTCCAGTCCGTCAAACTGAGCCTTTCGAGCGGCGCGGGTAGCGTCGACATCCTGCGCGGCCTCGACCTGACGGTCAGGGACGGCGAGACGGTCGCCATTCTCGGGCCCTCGGGCTCGGGCAAGTCGTCGCTGATGGCGGTGATGGCGGGGCTGGAGCGGGCAAGCGCCGGGACGGTCGACGTAGCGGGGGAGGACTTCTCACGGCTGAGCGAGGATGGGCTGGCCCGCGCCCGGCGCGGCAAGATCGGCATCGTGCTGCAGGCCTTCCACCTCATCCCCACCATGACGGCGCTGGAGAATGTGGCGACGCCGCTGGAGCTGGCGGGCATTCCCGACGCGCTGGCCAGGTCAGCGAAGGAGCTGGAGGCCGTTGGCCTCGGCCACCGGCTGGGCCACTACCCCTCCCAGCTTTCGGGCGGGGAGCAGCAGCGGGTGGCGCTGGCCCGCGCGGTTGCGCCGCGTCCGCGCCTGCTGTTCGCGGACGAGCCCACCGGCAACCTCGATGGCGCGACCGGCGCGCAGATCATCGACCTGATGTTTCGCCTGCAGGCGGAGCAGGGGGCGACGTTCATCCTCATCACCCACGACCGGGATCTGGCGCGGCGCTGCGCGCGCGTGATCGAGATGCGGGACGGGCGGATCGTGGCGGACCACCCCGCGGCCCAGCTCAAGGCGGCGGAGTAATTCCATGCATCTGGCGCTGAAATGGCGCTCTGCGCGACCTGCGCGGCGGTTTACGGGGCCTCAGGCTGCTGTTCGGTTGCCTGCTTGTGGGCGTGTTCGCCATCGCGGGCGTCGGCAGCTTGTCAGACGCCATCGTTGAGGGGCTGGCCGAGCGCGGGCAGGTGATCCTGGGCGGTGATCTCGAGGTGCAGCTGACGCAAGTGCAGGCAAGCCCGGAGGAGCGAGAGGCTTTTGCCCGGCTGGGCGATGTCTCTGAAGTCGCAGAAGTGCGGGCCATGGCGCGCAGGCCAGACGGTCGCTCGCAGCTGGTGGAGTTGCGGGCGGTCGATAACGCCTATCCGCTTTACGGCGCCGTGCAGCTGGCCCCTGGCGGTGCGGACAGCTTTGAGGCGGCGCTTGCGCCCGTTGAGGGCAAGAACGAGGGCGGCCCGGTTTACGGCGCGGCAGTCTCCGACCAGCTTGCCGAGCGGCTGAGCCTCAAGCCGGGCGATGCGCTGGAGATCGGCGACGGGCGCTTCCAAGTCGGCGCGGTGCTGAGCGAGGAGCCTGACCGGGTGGGGCGCGGCTTCGTCTTCGGCCCCAGCGTGCTGGTGAGCCAGGAGGCGCTGACGGCCTCCGGTCTGGCCCAGCCGGGCACCATCGTGCGCTATGAATATCGCATCCGCCTGCCCGAGGGGGCGAGCCTTGAGGGGGCGAAGCAATCGCTGGAGGAACAGTTCCCCGACGCCCAGTGGCAGGTGCGGGACCACACCAACAGTGCACCCCGGATGCGCCGCACCATCGAGCAGCTGAGCCAGTTCCTCACGCTCGTCGGGCTGACGGCCCTATTGGTGGCGGGCGTCGGCGTCGTCAACGGCGTCAGCGCCTATCTCGCCCGCAAGACTGGCACCATCGCCACGCTCAAGAGTTTGGGCGCGCCCTCGAAACTGGTGTTTCAGGTTTACCTGCTGCAAGTGGCGGTCGTCACGCTGGCGGCGGTGGTGGCGGGGCTGGCGCTTGGCGCGCTGGTGCCGGGCATCGCGGGCCATGTGCTGGCCGAGCAGCTGCCGGTGCCGCCCGCCAGCGGCCTGTTCCCCCGCGCGCTGCTACTGGGGGCTGCCTATGGCATGCTGACCGCCGTCATCTTCGCCCTGTGGCCGCTGGAGCAGGCCCGGCGCATTCCCGCCGCGCGGCTGTTTCGGGCGGGCGTCGAGCGCATGGGCCGCCCCGGCGCACGGGTGCTTGCCATCATCCTTGGCGCAGGCGCGCTGCTGGTGGCGCTTGCCGTGTGGGGCGCGGCGGATCGGCTGCTCGCCGCCGGGTTCGTGGTCGCCGCCGCCATGGTGCTGGCGCTGCTGCGCGGGGCCGGATTGCTGGTGGAGCGGCTCGCCGCCCGCGTGCCCCGGCCGGGCAACCCCATTCTGCGCGTGGCGCTCGCCAACCTGCACCGGCCCGGCAACACGGCGGGGCAGGTGGTGATGGCCATGGGGCTGGGCCTCTCCCTGTTCGCGGCAATCGCGGTCATCGAGGCCAACCTGTCCGCCCAGATCCGCCAGAGCCTGCCGGAGCGGGCTCCGGCCTTCTTCTTCCTCGACATCCAGCCGGGCGAGATCGACGCCTTCGTCGAGACGCTGAAAACCACGAAAGGCACCGGGGCCATCGAGACCGTGCCGTCCTTGCGCGGGCCGATCGTGCGGGTGAACGGCGTGCCCGCCGACCGGGTGAAGGCCGACCCCGAGGTCTCGTGGGTGCTGCGCGGGGGACCGCGGCCTCAGCTATGCCGAGGATGTGCCCGAGGGCAACGTCGTCACCCGCGGCGACTGGTGGACGCCGGACTATGCCGGGCCGCCACTGGTCTCGCTCGACGAGGAGGTGGCGCGCGGGCTGGGGCTCGACATCGGCGACACCATCACCGTCTCCGTTCTCGGCGTCGACCTGACGGCAACCGTCGCCAATGTGCGGAAGGTGGACTGGGACAGCCTCGGCTTCAACTTCGCCATGCTGTTCAACCCGGCGGCGCTGCGAGGTGCGCCGCACACCTACATGGCAACCGTGGAGGCAACGAAAGCGGCCGAGCCTGCCGTGTTCAAGCGCATCACCGCCCGGTATCCGGCTGTGCTGGTCGTTCAGGTGTCCGAAGCGCTGGGCGAGGTTGCCCGCCTCATGGGGCAGATCAGCATTGCGATCCGGTCCATGGGCGGCATCACCATCGCGGCGGGCGTGCTGGTGCTCATCGGCTCCATCGTCGCCAGCCGTCAGGCGCGCAGCTACGACGCGGTGCTCCTGAAGCTGCTGGGGGCAACGCGCGCACAGGTGCTTTTGGGGCTCGTTCTGGAATACGCGCTCATCGGCCTGCTGACGGCTGCCATCGCGCTGGTGCTGGGCTTGCTCGGCGGGTGGTATGCAGTAACGGAAGTCCTGGATCTGGAATGGGTTCTGCCGCTGGGCCCGGCGTTCGGGACCGTGCTCGTCGGGGCCGTTGCCACCATCGGGCTGGGGCTGGCGGGCACATGGGGCGTGCTCAGCGCGCGGCCCAACCAGGTGCTGCGCGCGGCGCAAGCATAGGCGGGTTCAAGGCGGCTCCGGGCCTCGCAGCCGGACGGATAGTGCGGAAGCGCAACGGATCGCCCCGCAAATTCGCACGTCTGCCGCGTGGTTTATCGCGGCGGATTGTTGCTTATGCCTTGAAAGGGTAGTCTCGTTTCCCGATATTGGATGGGAGCTGCCAGTTGGCAGACAGGTGTTTCACAGGAGACCCCAATGGTTAATCAGATCGACCCGCGTATTGCAATGGGCCGTCAGGGCACCATGGACCGGGCCGACATTGATGTTGGCCTGCGTAAGTACATGCTTGGCGTCTATAACTACATGGCGTCCGGCGTGCTGCTGACAGGCCTCGTCGCCATGGCGGTGGCGATGTCGCCGGCGCTGCAATATTTCATCTTCGGCACGGCTTTCCGCTGGGTGGCGATCTTCGCGCCGCTGGCGATCGTGATGTTCTTCAGCTTCCGCCTCCAGCGCATGTCGTCCACCACGGCCAAGGCCGTGTTCTGGCTGTTCGCCGGCACCATGGGCCTGTCGCTGGGTAGCATCTTCCTGGTCTACACCGGCGCATCCATCGCCAAGACCTTCTTCGTCACTGCCGCCACCTTCGGCGCGCTGAGCCTTTATGGCTACACCACGAAGAAGGACCTCTCCGGTTGGGGCACCTTCCTGTTCATGGGCCTGATCGGCTTGATCCTGGCCAGCATCGTGAACATCTTCACCCAGTCGGCCGCGTTCGACTTCGTAATCAGCGCCGTCGGCGTGCTGCTGTTCGCAGGGCTTACCGCCTACGATACGCAGAAGATCAAGGAAATGTACTTCGCCAGCGACAGCTACGAGATCGCGGCCAAGAAGTCGGTCTCGGGCGCGCTGAGCCTGTACCTCGACTTCATCAACCTCTTCCTGTTCCTGCTCCGCTTCATGGGCAGCAGCCGCGACTAAGCGGCAAGCACACAGGATACGAGCAACGGAAGGCCCGGCCATTGCGCCGGGCCTTTTGCTATTCGAGAGAGGCTATCCCACCCGGCCCGCAAGCATGATGAGCGGCCAGCGAATGGCGCGGGGCGTATCGGGCTCGCCCCAGACGGGCAGCAGTTCCTCGCGCAGGGCGGGGAGGGGGTCTTGCCCCGTGTCCTTCTGCATCCGCTGCACGGAAGACCAGGTGCCGAGGTAGGCCAGAAGCTGGTCCAGCGTCCATTCGGCCTCCATCGTCACCGGAGGCAGGTCGACAGGGGGGAAGCGCCGGGGAATGTCCCGGTAGCTGCTGTCGATATGGGCGCGGTCCGCCGGCCAGAAGGGGCCGACGGTCTCGTCGTGGAAGCGCTGGAGGATGGGATCGATCTCGGGTGCGATCTCCGCCAGCCGGTAGGCCACGGCCACGAACAGCGCGCCGCGCCGGGCCACCCTCTCCACCTCGTCGTAAAACCTCTCGAAATCGAACCAGTGCAGGGCCTGGGCGACCAGAACCGCATCGACGGACGCATCGGGCAGGCCGGAGTTTTCTGCCGTCGCCACGCTGTAGGCGACGCGCGGGTGCTGCTCTGCTGCCGCGATCTGCTGGGCGCTGGCATCGGTGGCGTAGACGGTGCCGAAATAGCGGGCGAGGCCAACGCTGGCCTGCCCGTTGCCGCAGCCGCAATCCCACACCGCAGTGCGGGCGGGCGCGTGCTCGGCGATGATCTCGAAGAGGCTGTCGGGGTAGTGGGGGCGGTATTCGCGGTACTGGGCGGCGTGTCCGGAGAAGTGGTCCTTGAACGTGGTCATGGCTTTCTCCCCTGGATCTGGCTGCGGGCTGCCTTACTCGTCCACCACCTTCAGCAGCTTGCGCTCAAGCAGGCGCAGCACATTGGCCAGCTCCGACCCGCGCTTGAGGATGACGCCGGACTGGTTGACGAGCGAATACTGCCCCTGCTTGCGGGCCAGCTCCGGCTGCTTGATGAGCCGGAACTCGGGCCGCTCGCTGGAACGCTGGAAAATGGAGAACACCGCCTGGGTGCGGTGCATGTCGATGGCGTAGTCCCGCCACACGCCCATGGCGACGCCCCGGCCGTAGATGCCGAGCAGCTTGCTCAGCTCCTGCCGGTCGAACACGACTTGCATGGGGACCACGCCATCGTGCCGGGACGACGGCGTGGAAGGACGTATGGGTGTTATGTTCTCCATCACGCCCTAATGTAGATCAGCCGACGGATTGACGCGAGGCCCGATTGTCCTGTTTTTCGCGTTGCTCGGCTTCCAGAGCCGCGAGACGGGCCTGCAACCGTTCCATTTCGCAGCGCAGGATCTCCAGTTTCTGGGTCTGCGGGTCGTACTTCTCATCGCAGGGCGTGCCATAGGCGAGGAAGTCCTTGGCGTAGACCTTGGCGTCCACCAGCAGCGGCTTGGCCGGGTTGCCGACCACGGTCGCGCCGTCCGCCACGTCCTTGGTGACGACGGCGTTGGCCCCGACGCGGGAGCGCTTGCCGACGACGATGGGGCCGAGAATCTGGGCGTTGGCGCCGATGATGGCGCCGTCCTGAATGGTGGGGTGGCGCTTGCCGCCCTTGCCGGAGGAGGGGTCGACGCCGCCGAGCGTAATGCCCTGATACATGGTCACGTCGTCGCCGATTTCGGCGGTCTCGCCGATGACGACGCCCATGCCGTGGTCGATGAAGAAGTTGCGGCCGATCTTCGCGCCGGGGTGGATCTCGATGCCGGTCAGGAACCGGCCGAACTGCGATACCGCCCGCGCCAGCCAGTAGAGCCGGGCCCGGTAGAACGCGTGGGCGATGCGATGGACGGCAACCGCATGGACCCCGGCGTAGAGCAGCACTTCCCAACGGCTGCGCGGCGCGGGGTCTCGCGCCTTGATCGAATCCAGATAAGCCACCAGCGAGTGGAGCATGGCGGTTTCCCCGACTTTGTGAAGCGATCCTTATGCCAGAAATGCCAGTTCCCGGCTATTCCGATCAACTCCGAATTGAGCGAACGCACCGGTTACGTTTCAGCGACGATCCGGTCCTGAGAGTGGGACAGCTGGCCCTCCCACTTCGCAACCACCGCCGTCGCGACAGAGTTGCCCACCACATTGGTGGCGCTGCGGCCCATGTCAAGGAACTGGTCCACGGCCAATACCAGGAGCAAGCCCGCTTCGGGGATGTTGAAGTGGGCGAGCGTGGCGGCGATCACCACCAGCGAGGCGCGCGGAACGCCCGCCATGCCCTTGGAGGTGACCATGAGCAGCAGGCACATGGTGATCTGCTGGGCCAGCGTCAGCTCGATGCCGTAGGCCTGCGCGATGAACAGGGTCGCGAAGGTGCAGTACATCATCGACCCGTCCAGATTGAACGAGTAGCCGAGCGGCAGCACGAAGCTGGCGATACGGTTGGGAACGCCGAATTCCTCCAGGCGCTCCAGCATCTTCGGGTAGGCGGCTTCCGACGAGGCGGTGGAGAAGGAGAGCAGGGCAGGCTCGCGCATGGCGCGCACAAGGCCGCGCACCCGGCCGCCCAGCACCAGGAAGCCGGCGAACACCAGCACGCCCCACAGCAGGAACAGCGACAGGTAGAAGCTGCCGACGAACTTGCCGTAGACCCCGATGATATCCAGCCCCTGGGTGGTGACGGTGGCGGCCACGGCGGCGAACACGGCAAGGGGCGCGGCCATCATCACGTAGCCGGTGATCTTCAGCATCACGTGGGCCATCTGGTCGGCGAACTGGGCGACGAGGCGGCCCTTCTCGCCCAGCTGGGTGAGCGCAATGCCCACGAACACCGAGAAGACGACGATCTGCAGGATCTCGTTGTTCGCCATGGCCTCGGCGATGGAGCGCGGCACCAGGTGGGTGATGAACTCCTTCAGCGACATGCCGCCCGTTCCCACATCAGCGTGCTGGCTGAGATCGGGCAGGGGCAGGCCAAGGCCGACGCCCGGCTGGAGCAGGTTGACGAGGAACGCGCCAAGGAACAGCGATACGGCGGAGGCGCACACGAACCAGAGCATCGTCTTGAGACCGACCCGGCCGACGGAGGCGCTGTCTTCCATATGGGCGATGCCGACCACCAGGGTCGAGAACACCAGCGGCGCAATGATCATCTTGATGAGCCGCAGGAACACATCGGTGATGATGGAAAAATAGCCCGCGATTTCCTTGGCGGATTCGGCGCTCCCCGCACCGTGATTGCACAGGTGGCCGACGATAACGCCCAGGATCATGGCGGCGAGAATGAGCAGCGTGAAGCGGCGTTGCATGACCTGCCTTTGTTCATTTTGAAACGTTGATGAATAAGCGACCAGGCTGTCGAGTCAACCGTTGGGGGCGAGTATCCGGGCGGGCGCGGGGGCGGAGAAGGCCGCGGCGAGCGGCCATTCCACCACGGAAAGAGGCGCCATCCGCGCAAAAGGCCTGTTCTGCTGGCGCCTCTTCCCGCTATGTTGGGGAGGTGAGGCGCTGATCCCGGCGCGTGGGCGCCGGGCTGTTGCGATGGCTTTGGCCGCTGTGCCGACCCGTCTGAGGCGGGGCAAAATCTTTCCTGCAACGCTGCGGGAGACAACAAAAAGGAAGCTGCGATGGCGAAGGCGATGGCGTGCAATGAGGCATTGGGCAGGGCCTGGAACGGGGCGCAGAGCGAGCGAGGCGAAGCTGATGTTTGCGTGATCGTAGCAAAACTGTGTTGCGATCAGCCGCTCGCTGGCTAGGTTCGGCAGTCTTTCGTGACCACAGTTGAGGGCGTTACGGGCGTAATGGACTTGCTCGGCTCCGATTTCCTGCTGTTCATCGCCATCGGCTTCGTAGGACAGCTCTTTGACGGCGCTCTCGGCATGGGATTCGGTGTCATCAGCTACACCGTGCTCTCAAGCATCGGCATTCCGTACACGGTGGTCAGCGCCAGCGTGAACGGGGCGAAGATCTTCACCGGCGCGGTCTCGGGCTCGGCCCATATTCGCCACAAGAACGTGGACTGGCGCATGTTCCGCCTGCTGGCCCTGGCGGGCGCGGTCGGCGGCGTGCTCGGCGTGCTCATGCTGACCCAGGTGCCCGGTACGATCATCCGCCCGGTCATCGCCATTTATCTCACCATTGTCGGCGTCTTCATCATTCTGCGCGCCTATCGCATGGTGACAGGCAAGGTCTCGACCAAGCGGACCATCGGCATCGGCATGGCCGGCGGTTTCCTGGAAGCGACGGCAGGCGTGTGGGGGCCGCTTGTGACCAGCAACATGATCGCCAGCGGCTCGACGCCCCGCTACGCGGTGGGCACGGCCAACCTGGCCGAGTTCGTCGTTGCCCTTGTGGTCTCGACCATGCTGATCCCCCATATCGGCATCGAGAGCTTCTCCAAGGCCGTCATCGGGCTGCTCATCGGCGCCGTGCTGGCCGCGCCGTTGGCCGCGCGTTTCGCCCGCCAGCTGCCTGCCCGCACGCTGACGATCGGCGTCGGGCTCATGGTCGTCGTCACCAGCCTCTACCGTTTGTATCAGACCTATTTCATGTAATCCGCCAGCTGCCGGAAACTCCGGGGCATTTTGCGGTCGCGACCATTGGGACGCATGGAGCGGCAGGCGTACGACCGCGGGATGGACTTATCGATCGTGCAAATTATAATTGCGCGAAAAATTGAGGGTATCGATCATGAACCTCCCGACGATCAAGCAGCTGCAATATCTCACCACCCTCTATGAGCATGGTCACTTCGGCCGGGCGGCCGATGCCTGTTTCGTCACCCAATCCACCCTGTCCGCCGGTCTGCGCGAGCTGGAGGCGGTGCTGGACGCAACGCTGGTGGAGCGCACCAAGCGTGTCGTCCGCTTCACCCCGCTGGGCGAGAAGGTGGCGCGCAAGGCCTATAACGTGCTGCGGGAAGTGACGGAGATCGCCCAGCTGGCGCGTGCGGCGGGACGGCCGCTGGCGGGCGAGCTGCGGCTGGGCGTGATCCCGACCATCGCGCCGTTCTTTCTCCCGAAGGTGCTGCCGGCGCTGCGTCGGTCCTATCCGGATCTGAAGCTCTACCTGCGCGAAGAGATGAGCCATGTGGCTTGCGACGCCTTGATGCGCGGCCAGCTGGACTGCGTGCTCCTGGCCTTGCCCTACGGCTGCGGCGATGTGGAGGCGGCGGAGCTGTTTGACGATGAACTGATGGCCGCCCTGCATGAGGAAGAGACGCACAGCGTGCCCGAGACGGTGAACCCAGCGGACCTGGATAGCGACCACATGCTGCTGCTGGAAGACGGCCACTGCCTCAGGAACCACGCGCTTGCCGCCTGCGACCGGCCGGACCTGCGCGGCGAGCGGGCAATTCTCGGCACTTCGCTGCACACGCTGGTGCAAATGGTGGATAACCAGCTGGGCGTTACCCTGCTGCCGAAGATGGCGGTGGATGCGGGCATCCTTGACGGCACCCACGTCGTCACCCGGCCGCTCACCTCCGCGAACGCCAAGCGCCGCATCGCTCTGGTATGGCGGCGCAAGAGCCCGCGCGAGGACGAGTTCCGTCTGCTGGCGAACTTCTTCATCGCCGCGCGTGACGGCTCGGTCCCCGCTCCGGTGGAGGGGGGCGAGGGGTCTCGGCGGGTGGGGGAGGTTGTGCCCGCGGGCGACTCTCCCCAGGCTGGCTGAGCCTCTTCATCTGGCGCGCCGCCAGGCCGGAGAGGCCGGGCCGCTAGGGGGAGGAAGCCATGAAAGCCATCATCTGCAATGCCTTCGGCGCGCCGGAGGATTTGAGATTCGCCGATTGCCCGTCGCCCGGCGTGGGGGCGGGGCAGGTTCGCATTCGCGTCCATGCGGCGGGGGTCAACTTCCCCGATACGCTCATCATCCAGGGTAAATACCAGTTCAGGCCGCCGTTTCCCTTCTCGCCGGGGGCGGAAGTGGCGGGCACCGTCGACGCGGTGGGCGAGGGCGTTGCCCACGTAAAGCCGGGGGACCGGGTGCTCGGCACCGGCATTTTCGGCGGCTACGCCGAGGAAATGGTGGTGGACGCCAGCGCTTGCTTCCCCATTCCAGACACGATGCCCTTCGAGACGGCAGCCGGTTTCCTCCTCACCTACGGCACCTCGCACCATGCCCTCAAGCAGCGGGCCACCCTCCAGCCGGGGGAGACGGTGCTGGTGCTGGGCGCGGCGGGCGGCGTCGGGCTCGCCGCTGTCGAGCTGGCCAAAGCCATGGGCGCACGCGTCATCGCCGCCGCCTCCACCGACGAGAAGCTGGCGCTCACCCGCGAATACGGCGCGGACGGGCTCATCAACTACACGGCGCAGGACCTGCGCGAGGCGGTGAAGGCGCTGACCGGGGGCAAGGGCGTCGATGTGATCTACGATCCGGTGGGCGGTGACCTCGCCGAACCCGCCTTCCGCTCCATCGGTTGGGGCGGGCGCTATCTGGTGGTGGGCTTTGCGGGCGGGGACATCCCCTCTCTGCCGCTCAACCTGCCGCTGCTGAAAGGCGCGGCCATCGTCGGCGTGTTCTGGGGGCAGTTCACCCGGCTGGAGCCGGAAGTGCATCAGGCCAACGTGGCCGAGCTGCTGGCCTGGGCAGCGGAAGGCCGCCTCAAGCCCCACATCAGCGAGGTTTTCCCCTTGGCGCGGGCCGCCGAGGCGCTGCGTGTCGTTATGGAGCGCAAGGCCAAGGGCAAGGTGGTGCTGAAGGTGGCGTGATCTGGACTGGTTTTTAGAATTTCTTGCAGGGGTCTCGGACCCCTGCACCCCGTTCGATTTATCGGGCCGCGCCTTTCAGAATCGGTCGAGACCGTGCCGTTTGCGCGTCCCATTAGAAAACGAATGGGGGTTCCAAGGGGGTCCGCGACCCCCTTGGTAAATCTACAAAAATCGCAAACACTTACGCCCGGATGTTTACGCCCGGATGTAGCTGCCGCCGTTCACGTCGATGGTGGTGCCGGTCATGGCGGCGGGGGCTTCGCCCGCGCAGTAGACGATGACGTTCGCCACTTCATCGGGGGTTGCCATGCGGCCGAGCGGGATGTCGGCCGAGGCGGCGGCCTCGCCGTAGACGCGCACCCAGTCCTCCGCCATTTCGGTGCGGGTGAAGCCGGGGGCGATATTGTAGGCGAGGATGTTCTTGGCGGCAAAGCCGCGGGCGATGGATTTGGTCAGCGCCGCCTGCGCCGCCTTGGAGGCGGCGTAGTGCATGTAGTCCGGCGTGTCGCCCCGGTGCGCCGCGCGGCTGATGAGGGTGACGACGCGGCCGCCGCCGTTGGCCTCGAAGTGGGGGATGGCGCATTTGCACAGGTCCGCCGAGGCGATGACGTTCACCTGAATGGTGTTGGCCCAGTCGTGGGTCCAGCGGTCCCAGTCCGCATTCACGCCGCTTTCGGCAAAGGTGGCCGCGTTGTTGACGAGCACGTCGATCTTGCCGTTCGGAGCCAGCGCAAGGGCCTGTTCCCACACCGCGCGGCCCGCGCCGGGCGCGCCGAGATCGCCCTCGACCAGCGCGCCGTGGCCGCCGATGTCGTTCAGCACAGCCTCGGCTGCCTGCCGGTTGCGGCCGTAGTGGATGATGGCGAACGCGCCCTTGGCGGCGAGCTGGCGCACGGCAGCGGCGCCGATGCCGCGGGAGCCGCCGGTGATGAGAACGGTGCGATTGGCGAGGGTCATGTGACGAGCCTTCCCTTGAAGCCACAACAGGGGGAGCCGCCAGCAGCGGCCCCGCCGGGCCGTCATAGGGCTTCAACGGAGCGCGGTCGAGGGGGCGTTGCGGGCGCTTACGGGCGATAGCCGAGCAGCGCCGCCCCAAAGCCCATGAACAGCACGCCCGTCAGGCGGCTGAAGGCCCGCTGCCAGGTGGCGCGGGTGAGCAGCCGGGCGAGCTTGCGCCCGCCAAGCGCGTAGGTGCAGTACCAGAAGCTCTCCAGCACCACGAAGGTCGCCACGAGGATGGCGAACTGCGGCCCCTGCGGGGCGTGCTTGTCGATGAACTGGGGGAAGAAGGCGGCGGCGAAGACGAGCAGCTTGGGGTTGCTGAGGCCGACCAGGAGCCCGCCCCGGTAAAGGGCGAAGGCGGACGTGCCGGTGGTCGGGGGCGCGGCGTCCGCCCCCGGTTCGGCGATCAGGACGGGCGAGGTGTCCCGCCACGCCTTGATGCCGAGATAGATGAGGTAGGCAACACCTGCGTATTTCAGCACGTCGAACACCAGCGGAGAGGCGGCCAGCACCGCGCTCAGCCCCGCCGCCGAGGCGCTGACAGCGATGAGGATGGCGGACATGCACCCGGCCATGGCGGCCAGCGTGCGCCGGAAGCCGAAGCGCAGGCTGCGGGTGAGGATGTGCAGCATGTTCGGCCCCGGCGTCCCGCAGATGAGGAACACCGCGCACACGAAGATCCACCAGGTTTGAAGGGACATGGTTCGCGAACTCCCACTCTGCTGCCCGGCCCCTGTTGCCGCCCGATGGCGGCCGAATTGAGGCCGGGCCTTGCCTTCGTTGCCGCCGTCAGTGCTGCATGGCGTCCGCCGCCTTTTCGGTGGCGTGGCGCAGCAGGGTGATGGCCAGAACGGCGAGCGTGCCCATGATGAGCGCGCCGATGCCGGCAGCCACCTGCAACCCGGCGACGAACGCTTCCCGCGCCGCCACCAGCATGGCCGCCGCCTGCGGGCCGCCCATCTGTTCGGCAGCCGCTGCCGCCGCGAACAGGGATTCGCGGCCCGCTGCCGCCAGCGCCTCGGAGAGGCCGAGGGGCAGGCTGTCCGCCACCACAGACTGGTAAATGGCGGCGGCCAGGCTCCCCATGACGGCAATGCCGACGGCATTGGCCAACTCCAGCGTCGTCTCGGACAGTCCGGAGGCCTCGCCGGCCCGTTCGGGCGGGGCTGCGCCCAGAATGGCGTTGGTGAGCAGGGTGATCGCGGCGTGCGCGCCGACAATGCCGAGGCTGAGCCCGGCGATAATGACCGGATAGCCCTGCGTTGCCGGAGTCTGGGTGAGCAGCGCAAGCCCCACGGCGCTGATGAGAAGACCGCCGCCAATCACGAACGCCGAGCGCACCTTGCCCGCCGCCCACGGCGCGAGCATGGAGCCGGCGGTGCCCGCAACCAGGGCCGGCAAGAGGCCAAGGCCCGCTTCCAGTGGCGTGAAGCCCAGAACCAGCTGCATATACTGGCTGCTGAGGAAGAAGGGAGCCGCCACCGCAAGCACGATCAGCGTCTGGGTGGTGAGCGTGGCGCGGAAGGCGGAGTTGCGGAACAGCTCCGGGTTGACCATCGGGTCGGCAAGCCGTTTCTGCCGCCGCACGAAGGCCGCGCCGATAAGGACGCCCGCGACCAGGCCCAGGATGGCATCCCAGGTCAGGCCATCGATGGCGATGTGCTTGACGCCATAGACCGTGGCCATCACCGCGCTCGTCGCCAGCGCCGCGCTGACGAGATCGAGCCGGCCGGGATCGGCCTTCCTATATTCCGGCAGCAGGAACGGAGCGACGGCCAGCAGCAGCACCATCACCGGCACATTGAGCAGAAACACCGCACCCCACCACCAATGCTCCAGCACGATGCCGCCAAGGATGGGCCCGGCTGCGCCGCCGCCCATCATCAGGCTGATCCAGACGGCCAGGGCAAAGCCCCGCTGTTTTTCGTCATGGAACATGTTGCGGATGAGCGAGAGGGTGGAGGGCATCAGCGTTGCCGCCGCCACGCCCAGGAGCGCCCGTGCGGCGATGAGCATGGCCGGGGTGCTGGAAAAGGCGGCGATGACCGAGGTCGCGCTGAACGCGGCTGCGCCTATGAGCAACAGCTTGCGCCGGCCGATGCGGTCGCCCAGCGCGCCCATGGTGACCAGCGACCCGGCGATGAAGAAGCCGTAGATATCGATGATCCAGAGAAGCTGCGTGCTCGTCGGCTTCAGGTCAGCCGAGAGATGCGGCACGGCAAGGTGCAGCACCGTCATGTCGATGGCGATGAGAAGCGCGGGGAGAACGAGAACGCCAAGGCCGATCCACTCGCGCCAAGTGGCGCTGGGAGCAGGCGAGGGGTCAGTGGTTTGTGATAAAGGCGCGTGCACTGGAGGTAATCCTTCTTAGGGTGCGGGCCTGGCGAAGAAGTTTGCGCCTCGACGCGGCGCGACTCCAGCTCCCGGCCTGCGGGGTCAGCATCAGGCTAAGGAATGACAGCCTGATTAAATCATGATGCTTGCAGTGGTTTATCGTGGCGTTCGGCTGGAAAAGCGCAACACAACAGCCCGCCCGGAAAAAGCGGGGCGGCCTTCTAGCGCAAGCCGTATTCCGAAGCAATAGGTTTGGTATAGTTTCAATTAGCTAATAATTGGGCTCAACCTTGATGCAAGTCGCGCAGACAGCCGGCAGCCGCTGCGCGCCGCGCCTTGTATTGAGCCGAAGGTGCGTGCCGGGCCAGATTGCCGGGGTTACTGGGCGGCGGCCATCTCTTCCGCGCTGGCGGAGGTGAGGGCGGCAAGGTCCCCCTCGCTCAGCTCCAGCCGGACGGCGGCCAGCAGGTCTTCCAGCTGCTCCAGGCTGGTGGCGCTGGCGATGGGCGCGGTGACGGCGGGCTGGGCCATCATCCACGCCAGCGCCACGCTGGCCGGGCGAACCTTGTGCTTCGCCGCCACGTCATCCAGCGCCGCAAGGATGCGGAAGCCGCGCGGGTTGAGGTAGGCCGCAACCGAGCCGCCGCGCGTGCTCTTGCCGAGGTCCGCCTCGCTGCGATATTTGCCGGAGAGGAAGCCCTTGGCCAGCCCGTAGTAGGGAATGGCGCTGATGTCTTCCCGCTGGCACAGAGGCTGAAGCGCCGTCTCGAACTCTGCCCGGTCATAGAGATTATAGAGCGGCTGCAACGCCTCATAGCGCGGCAGGTCGTGCCGGGCGCTGGTCTCCAGCGCTTCGGCCAGCCGTTCGGCGGTGTAGTTGGAAGCGCCGATGATCCGTACCTTGCCCGCCTCGATCAGTTGCTTGTAGGCCCCCAGCGTTTCCTCAAGGGGCACGGAGGGATCGTCGATGTGGGCGTAGTAGAGGTCGATGCGGTCCGTCTGCAGCCGCTTCAGCGAGGCCTCGCAGGACTGGCGAATGTAATCCGCCGCCAGCCCCTTGCCGCCGGGTCCCATGTCCCACCCCACCTTGGTGGCGATGATGACGGACTCCCGCCTGGCCGGGTTCCGCGCCAGCCACTGGCCGATGATGGCCTCTGACTCGCCGCCTTTGTTACCCGGCGCCCACATGGAATAGACATTGGCGGTGTCGATGAGATTGCAGCCCGCCTCCACGAACGCATCCAGCAGGCGAAAGGCGGTGGGCGCATCCACCGTCCAGCCGAACACGTTGCCGCCGAAGGCGAGCGGCGCGGTGCGAAGCGCGGAGCGGCCAATGGGTCTCAAGGCTGGCATGGCAAACCTCCCAACGTTTCAAAGCCGATGAAACAGGAGATAACGCGGCAACGCCGCCTGTGAAACCTTGGAGGTAAGTTGTTTTTACGCAGGGGCCTCAGGCCCCTGCACCCCGTTCGTTTTTTACGGCCGTGCCGGTGGGGAAGGGCGCGGCCCTTTGAATTTTCGGATTAGAACAGGGCCGTGCCCTTGATGCCGGTCGAGCCCGAAATACGAATGGGAGGTGCAGGAGGGTCAAGACCCTCCTGCAAAACAAAACCCATTACTTGTTATCGCCCATCTTGAGCGCGGCGATGAAGGCTTCCTGCGGGATATCCACCTTGCCGAAGGTCCGCATGCGCTTTTTGCCTTCCTTCTGCTTTTCCAGCAGCTTGCGCTTACGGGTGATGTCGCCGCCGTAGCACTTGGCGGTCACGTCCTTGCGCAGCGCCGAGATGGTCTCGCGGGCGATGACCTTGCCGCCGATGGCCGCCTGAATGGGGATCTTGAACATGTGGCGCGGGATGAGGTCCTTCATGCGCTCGCACATGTGGCGGCCGCGCGCTTCGGCCTGAGAGCGGTGGACGATCATCGAGAGGGCATCGACCGGCTCTTCGTTCACCAGCAGGTTCATCTTCACGAGGTCGCCCTCGCGGTGGCCGATCTGGTGATAATCGAAGCTGGCATAGCCGCGCGAGAGGGACTTCAGGCGGTCATAGAAGTCGAATACCACTTCGTTGAGCGGCAGTTCGTAAACCACCATAGCGCGGGTGCCGGCGTAGGAGAGGTTCTTCTGGATGCCGCGCCGGTCCTGGCACAGCTTGAGCACTGCGCCGAGGTATTCGTCGGGCACGAAGATGGTGGCCTCGATCCACGGCTCCTCGATGTGGTCGATCCGCACCACCTCCGGCATGTCGGCCGGGTTGTGCAACTCGACCATGGAGCCGTCGGTCAGGTAGATGTGGTAGACCACCGATGGCGCGGTTGTGATGAGGTCGAGGTCGAACTCGCGGGACAGGCGCTCCTGAATGATTTCGAGGTGCAGCAGCCCGAGGAAACCGCAACGGAAGCCGAAGCCGAGCGCGGCGGAGGTTTCCATCTCGAAGGTGAAGCTGGCGTCGTTGAGGCGGAGTTTCGCCATGCTGTCGCGCAGCTTCTCGAAGTCCGCCGCATCAACCGGGAACAGGCCGCAGAACACCACCGACTGCACCTCGCGGAAGCCGGGCAGGGGCTCGGCCGTCTTGGCGTTCTTGGTCTCGACCAGCGTGTCGCCCACGCGGGTCTGCGCCACTTCCTTGATCTGGGCGGTGATGAAGCCAACCTCGCCGGGGCCGAGGTCCGCTAGATAATCGATCTTGGGCCGGAACACGCCGATGCGCTCGACGGTCTGGTCCGTGCCCGCCGCCATCATCCTGAGGCTCATGCCCTTCTTCAGCACGCCATCGACCACGCGGACGAGCAGGATGACACCGAGGTAGGGGTCATACCATGAATCCACCAGCATGGCCTTCAGCGGCTTGTTGGGGTCACCCTTGGGGGGCGGGAATGTATTTGACGATGGCTTCCAGCACGTCGTCGATGCCGATGCCGGACTTGGCCGACGCCAGCACGGCGTTGTCCGTCTCCAGGCCGATCACGTCCTCGATCTGGAGCTTCACCCGGTCCGGGTCGGCGGCGGGCAGGTCCACCTTGTTGATGACCGGCACGATGGTGTGGTCGTTCTCGATCGCCTGATAGACGTTGGCGAGAGTCTGGGCTTCCACGCCCTGGCTTGCGTCCACCACCAAGAGCGAGCCTTCGCAGGCGGCGAGCGAGCGGGAGACCTCGTAGGCGAAGTCCACGTGGCCGGGCGTATCCATCAGGTTGAGGATGTAGGTGTTGCCGTCCTGCGCCTTGTATTCGAGGCGCACGGTCTGGGCCTTGATGGTGATGCCCCGCTCGCGCTCGATGTCCATGTTGTCGAGCACCTGCTCAACCATCTCACGATCGGCCAGGCCGCCGCAGCGCTGAATCAGCCGGTCGGCCAGGGTCGATTTCCCATGGTCGATGTGGGCGATGATCGAAAAATTGCGAATGAGTGAAGCATCGGTCGTCATGGAAGCGCCCATAGCATTGCTCGCGGCTTCCGCAAAGCCGTCGTTTCATTGAGAACATGGGAAGTTGCGCTCCATTCCGCCCCAGGGGGCAGGGGTGGGCGCTCGCCGTCCGGCTCGGCCTGCCCGAGGCCTGTCATGGCGCTGTCACCGAAATGATCCAAGACGGCGCAGGCCATTGTGGCGGAAGCGGGAGTACAGGCGGGATGTTTGACAGGCGTTCACTTCTGAAGGCGGGTCTGGTTGGCGGCGTCGGGCTGCCGGTTGCGGCGGGCACCGCCGGGGCTGCGGGCACGCAAGGGCGCTTTACCCATGGCGTTGCCAGTGGCGACCCGCTGGCGCGCCAGGTGATCCTATGGACGCGCTATGTGCCGGCGGCCGAGGAAATTGCCACCCTGGGCTGGGAGGTGGCAACGGACGAAGGCTTCAAGACCATCGTGCGGAGCGGCACGGTCAAGGTGCGGCCCGACCGCGACTTCACCGCCAAGGTGGATGTGGACGGCCTGGCGCCGGGCAAGCGCTATGCCTACCGGTTTCGCGATGCGGCCGGGCTTATCTCCCCGGTGGGGGAAACGCTCACCATGCCGGAGGGGAGGAGCGAGCGGCTGCGCCTCGGCGTCTTTTCCTGCGCCAACCTGCCGTTCGGCTATTTCAACGCCTATGGCCACTGCGCCGCGCGGGATGACATCGACCTCGTGGTGCACCTGGGCGACTATATCTACGAGACGCCGCGGGGCGTCTATCCGTCTGCCCAGGAGGCCGTGGGTGGTCGCGTCATCGAGCCTGGCAACGAAACCGTGACGCTGGCCGACTACCGGGCGCGCTATGCTTCCTACCGGGCGGACCTGGACGTAGCGGAACTGCACCGGCGCAAGCCGATGATCGCGGTGTGGGATGACCATGAGTTCACCAACAACGCCTGGCGCGACGGGGCGGACAATCACCAGCCGGAAACGGAAGGCGCCTGGCCGGAGCGCTGGCGCGCCGCCTATCGCGCCTTTTGCGAATGGATGCCCATTCGCGAGCAGGCGGAAGGGGTGATTTACCGGCGCTTCGACTGGGGCAATCTGGCCTCGCTCATCATGCTCGACACCCGCTTCATTGGTCGTGACAAGCAGCTGGACTATCGCCCGGTGCTGCAAGGCGTCGATATTTCCGACAAGACGGCGTTGGCTGAAGCCTTGCGTCGCTTCGAGCAGGAACAGCTGCGCGACCCGAAGCGCACTTTGATGGGCGAGGCGCAGGAGAACTGGCTGCGCCAGCAGCTCGCCCAGTCCAAGGCGCGAGGGGTGACGTGGCAGGTTTTGGGGCAGCAAATTCAAACCGGCTGGTTCCGCATGCCACCGGAGCTGCCGGATTATACGCGCAAGGATTTGCCGGACTCCGCCCTGGGGTGGATCCGCACCGGCAGCCTTGTGGGCGGCCATGGCCTGCCGGCCAATCTGGACGCGTGGGCTGGCTACCCGGCGGCGCGGGATCGGCTGGTGGCGGATATGCTGGCGCATGCCAACAATGCCGTCATCCTTGCAGGCGACACGCACAGCGCCTGGGCCTTCGAACTGGCGGGCGGGCCGAACGGCCGCCCCGCTGCGGTCGAGCTTGGGTGCACGTCGGTCACGTCGCCGGGCATGGAGCGCTATTTCGATGGCGACGAGGCTGTGCGGCCTGTTCTGGTAAGCGCCAATCCGGAGTTGAAATGGTGCAGCATCGGTCCGCGCGGTTATCTGAGCGTGGCGTTCACGCCCGATGAGACCCAGGCCGAATGGCTGATGATGAAAACCATCCGGGAGCGGACGACCGAACTGGCGGGCAAGGTCGAGGCGCGATTGGCGGCAACGGCCGGGGCAGGGACGGAGCACCTGAAATTCGCGAGCTAGCGAATTGAGCATCCCATGCCGGCCCAACCTTGGGGCGTCTTCCCTCACACAGGGCAGGCGCCCTTAAGTTTTACAGGGCGCGCGCCAACGCGCTGGTGGGTAAAAATTGCCGGATGGGCAAGAAATGCCCGGCACAAATGGCCGCGTTTCTTTGAAATGAGCGGGACGATGGACGGAGCCAGTGGCCCGAGGCGATGAAATCCCAAGGGATTGCGCGCTGTTCGGTGGTTGATGAGGCATTTACCAATCTGTTGGCGCGAAAGTTGCACGGCTGGAACTGCGGGTAGAAACCTGCGTGGGCAAAAGGCCCAAAAGCTGAACCTTTAGAAGAAAGGGGACCCAAATGGGTTTTTCGATCAATACCAATGCCGGGGCAATGCTTGCCCTGCAGACGCTGAGCGCCACCAACCGCGGGCTTGAGGTCACGCAGAACCGGATCAGCACCGGTTACAAGGTTGCCTCGACCAAGGACGACAGCGGCACCTACGCCATCGCCCAGGGCCTGCGCGCCGACCTCGGCGGCCTAAACGCTGTCAAGTCGTCGCTGGATCGCGCCCAGAGCACGCTCGACGTGGCGGTTTCGGCGGCGGAGTCGATCTCCGACGTTCTCAACACCATGAAGGAAAAGGCCACGGCCGCTTCCGACACGGGTATGGACGCGGACAGCCGCAAGGCGCTCCAGGATGACTTCAACAAGCTGTCCGAGCAGTTGGCTTCGTACATCAATAGCGCAGAGTTCAACGGCTCCAATCTTCTGAGGAACTCGGAATCGGATCTGAGCGCGCTGATTAACGCCAACGATCTTGACCAGACGATCAGCGTTACCAACCTGGGCCTCAACAAGGCGGAGAGCGCCGCAGGCGCTGGTGACGGCGGTGCCCTGTCCGCGTTCGTGGGGGACACCACGACGGCCGGCACGGCTGCGGCCGCGATTTCGGTGACGACCTGGGAAGCGACCGATGGCACCGGTGCGACTGCGGCTCAGGACTCCGCTGACGCGGTGAACACCGCCATCGACAGCATGAAGACCGTGCTCTCCAAGCTGGGTTCGGCCTCGCGCCAGATCTCGGCTCAGCAGGAGTTCACCTCCAAGCTGTCGGACACCATTGAGTCCGGTATCGGCAATCTGGTGGATGCAGACCTCGCCAAGGAAAGCGCTCGCCTCACCGCCCTGCAGACGCAGCAGCAGCTGGGTCTCCAGGCGCTGTCGATCGCCAACCAGGCGCCGCAGTCGGTTCTCAGCCTGTTCCGCTAATACAGGCAAGGCCGTGGAGGCGGGGAGGCGTAAGGCCTCTCCGCCCCGGTCCTCGGCCGGAAGGTCGGGCCCCTATAAAGATAATGGCTGTAAGGCTGGAAAGGGGCTAGGCAAAACACAAGGGTGGAAACAATGGACAGGATCACGCTGGCAGGGCACGGCGCTCCTGCGGCGATCCGGAATGGAGACAGCGTCGCGGGCGTTTCCAGGTCCTCGGCCGTATTGCCCGGTGATGCCGGAGAAAGGGCTGCGGCACGGCAACATGACGGCGAGGGTGCCGGGGCAGCGCGTCGGAGCGATGCCGGGCTCAGTCCGGAGGAAATACAGCGCAGGGCTGTCGAGGTGGTTCGCTCGGCCATCAACGAGGCTGGCGAAGCGATCGAGCAAAATGCGCGACTGGTGATCCGCAAGGATGAGGATACGGGACGTTTTATTTATGAGTTCCGAGATCCCAACACGGATGAGCTGGTTCGCCAGTTTCCGGCGGAAGAGGTTTTGCGCGCGCTGGTAAGTTTCCGGCAGGCCATGACGGGCAAGGTTCTCGACAGTCAGGCTTAGCCGATGCCGGCCCGCTTGGGCGTCTGTTTGCCCAGATGATTTTTGACCAAGTAACTGAGAAGTCCTCAACGGCGCGATAACCTCGCGCCGTTTTTTTATGGCCAACCTCGGTGCGGCCGCATCCAGCATGGGCAAGAATTGCCGGATGGGCAAGAAATGCCCGGCACAAATGGCCGCATTTCCCTGAAATGAGCGGGAGGATGGGCGGAGCCAGCGGCCCGAGGTGGTGAAATTCCAAGGGATTGCGCGCTGTTCAGTGGTTGACGGGTCATTTACCAATCTGTTGGCGCGAAAGTTGCACGGCTGGAACTGCGGGTAGAAACCTGCGTGGGCAAAAGGCCCAAAAGCTGAACCTTTAGAAGAAAGGGGACCCAAATGGGTTTTTCGATCAATACCAATGCCGGGGCGATGCTTGCCCTGCAGACGCTGAGCGCCACCAACCGCGGGCTTGAGGTCACGCAGAACCGGATCAGCACCGGTTACAAGGTTGCCTCGACCAAGGACGACAGCGGCACCTACGCCATCGCCCAGGGCCTGCGCGCCGACCTCGGCGGCCTGAACGCCGTCAAGTCGTCGCTGGATCGCGCCCAGAGCACGCTCGACGTGGCGGTTTCGGCCGCGGAGTCGATCTCCGACGTTCTCAACACCATGAAGGAAAAGGCCACGGCCGCTTCCGACACGGGTATGGACGCGGACAGCCGCAAGGCGCTTCAGGACGACTTCAACAAGCTGTCCGAGCAGATCGCTTCGTACATCAATAGCGCCGAGTTCAACGGCTCCAACATTCTGAAGTCGGGCGGCGCCAACCTGTCCGCGCTGCTGAATGCCGATGACGCCACCCAGACCATCAAGGTTGTGAACGTTCGTCTGAATGCTGCAGCTGCGGGCGCGGATGATGCGGCCACGCCTGATATCGACGAAACGCAAGCCGGCGCGCTGACGGATTTCCTGAACACGACGGCGACCGCCACCGACACGGTTACGGCCAAGACTGTCAACTGGACCGATGACACTGACTTGGACGGTACGGTTGATCCGACCACCGAAGCAGGGACGGGCGTTACCCGCGCCAAGGCTTCGGCCGATTCGGTGAACACCGCCATCGACAACATGAAGACCGTGCTCTCCAAGCTGGGTTCGGCCTCGCGCCAGATCACGGCCCAGCAGGACTTCACTTCCAAGCTGTCGGACACCATCGAGGCCGGTATCGGCAACCTGGTGGACGCAGACCTCGCCAAGGAAAGCGCTCGCCTCACCGCCCTGCAGACGCAGCAGCAGCTGGGTCTCCAGGCGCTGTCGATCGCCAACCAGGCGCCGCAGTCGGTTCTCAGCCTGTTCCGCTAATACAGGCAAGGCCATGGAGGCGGGGAGGCATAAAGCCTTTCCGTCCCGGCCCATGGCCGAAAGTCCGTCGAGGAAGCCGGCGAAGTGGCGCACCACACGCGGCGGGTCGTCTCCTCCACGAACTCGAAGATCTGCTGCAGGTAGAAACCTGCATGGGCAAAAGGCCCAAAAGCTGAACCTTTAGAAGAAAGGGGACCCCAAATGGGTTTTTCGATCAATACCAATGCCGGGGCAATGCTTGCCCTGCAGACGCTGAGCGCCACCAACCGCGGGCTTGAGGTCACGCAGAACCGGATCAGCACCGGTTACAAGGTTGCCTCGACCAAGGACGACAGTGGCACCTACGCCATCGCCCAGGGCCTGCGCGCCGACCTCGGCGGCCTGAACGCCGTCAAGTCGTCGCTGGATCGCGCCCAGAGCACGCTCGACGTGGCGATCTCGGCCGCGGAGTCGATCTCCGACGTTCTCAACACCATGAAGGAAAAGGCCACGGCCGCTTCCGACACGGGTATGGACGCGGACAGCCGCAAGGCGCTTCAGGACGACTTCAACAAGCTGTCCGAGCAGATCTCCTCCTACCTGAACAGCGCGGAGTTCAACGGCTCCAACATTCTGAAGTCGGGCGGTTCTGACCTGTCCGCGCTGCTGAATGCCGATGACACCACCCAGACCATCAGCGTCGCCAATCTCGATCTGAACAACGAGACCACGGGCGCGCTGAAGTCCTTTGTCGGCGTCGATGACACCGATACGACCAAGGCAACCGCCGTGAGCGTGACCTGGGACGGCCTTGACGATGCTGACGGCACCACGCCTCTTGTGGATGGCAGCAGCAACCCTATCGGTGGCGCCGGTGAAGCCGGGCTGTCGGCCGATGCGGTGAACACCGCCATCGACAACATGAAGACCGTGCTCTCCACGCTGGGTTCGGCCTCGCGCCAGATCACGGCCCAGCAGGAGTTCACCGCCAAGCTGTCGGACACCATCGAGGCCGGCATCGGCAACCTGGTGGACGCAGACCTCGCCAAGGAAAGCGCTCGCCTCACCGCCCTGCAGACGCAGCAGCAGCTGGGTCTTCAGGCGCTGTCGATCGCCAACCAGGCGCCGCAGTCGGTTCTCAGCCTGTTCCGCTAATACAGGCAAGGCCATGGAGGCGGGGAGGCGTAAGGCCTCTCCGCCCCGGCTGCCCTTTTTCCCGGTCCATGTCCGGGCCCTGTCGAGAAAATCCCGCCGTCGAGAAATCCGGAGAAGGGTTGCGCCGCGTTTGACGGCAGGCGCAGCAACCAGCGGACGCGCCAGGGTCGATCCTGGCCGAAGGGGGTTTCATCCCAAGATCTCCGGCGTGGCTCCGGCGGGCCGTGACAGGAAAGCTTCTCGACCGGCAAGTTTAGCCTACCTCGGCCCCGAAGGGGCAAATTTGCCGGGTCGTTTCTGACCTTTAACTGAGAAGAACTGAGCGGCGCGATAACCTCGCGCCGCATTTTTTCGTGCTGTTTCAATGGCCTGTGCCGGATCGCACCGGCCGCATGTGCTCTGGCATGGGCCTTGCTCAGATATGTGCGGGCAAAACGCCCAACCTGGCCGAATGCCGGGCATAACCTTTCCAGAATGGAGAGCACATATGTTGAACTTCTCAGTGAACACCAACGTCGGGGCATTTCTCGCTTTGCAGAACCTCTCGCAGACCAACCAGGACCTCGGGGTCACTCAGAACCGGATCAATACCGGTTTGAAGGTTGCGTCCACGAAGGACGACAGCGCGACCTATGCCATTGCACAAAGCCTGCGGGCGGACATCGGCGGCCTGAATGCCGTCAAGTCGTCGCTCGATCGTGCCCAGAGCACGCTCGACGTGGCGGTTTCGGCGGCGGAGTCGATCTCTGACGTCCTTGTTACCATGAAGGAAAAGGCGACCGCCGCTTCCGACACGGGCATGGACGAAGACAGCCGCGTGGCTCTTCAGGACGACTTCAACAAGTTGATCGAGCAGATCAAGAGCTACATCAACTCTGCTGAGTTCAACGGCTCCAACATCCTGACTGGCGGCGCGACCGGCGACAAGATCGAGGCCCTGCTGGACACCGATGCAACTGAAAAGCTGACGGTGGCCAACCTCGATCTCAATGGCGCCACCGGAGCGCTCTCCAAGTTCGTGCTTGCATCGGACGCGGACGGCATGCTCCAGGTCGACTGGTCGGACCAGGCGGGCAACGTTGGCGTCGATGACGCCAAGCAGTCTGCCACGGATGTGGGTGATGCCATCGACGCCATGAAGGCGAAGCTGAGCGAACTGGGTTCCGCTTCCCGGCAGCTCACCGCGCAGCAGACCTTCGTGTCGAAGCTGAGCGACACCATCGAGACCGGTATCGGCAACCTGGTGGATGCTGATCTGGCCAAGGAAAGCGCTCAGCTTCAGGCCCTGCAAACCAAGCAGCAGCTTGGCCTGCAGGCTCTGTCGATCGCCAACCAGGCGCCGCAGTCGATCATGTCTCTGTTCCAGCGCTAAGCGCAACGAACGTTGGCGAGAAGTCATAACGGGCGGGGTGGCAACACCTCGCCCGTTCGCTTGTCCGGCGACCGCCAAGCCCGGCAGCGAGGGCCATCAGGCCAGGACAAATTTGCCGTCCCCCTCGCGGCGGGGTCAAAATCTTCGGGGCATAAACTGCCGGTTGCTCTTCAGGCGGTTCCGAAGATTTGAAAAAATTTCAACAGTAACAGTAAGTTATGGATATTTTGCTCTGTTGGCACGGGGCTTGCATTTTCTCTTGTCGAGAATGGCCTGGCAGAAGCGCCAGGCGCAAGGAGAGTAAAACATGACCCTGTCGATCAACACGAACGCAGCCGCGCTGAATGCTCTGCAGAGCCTGAACCGCACCACGACCCAGCTGGAGGACACTCAGCTGCGGATCAATACCGGTCTGGAAGTGAACAGCGCCAAGGACAATGCGGCGATCTTCGCCATTGCCCAGAATCTTCGTGCGGACCGGCAGGGGCTGGAAGCGGTCAAGAGCTCGCTCGATCGCGCCACCTCCGTGCTCGACATTTCCATGGCGGCGGCGGAGTCGATCCAGGAACTCCTCATCGAGATGAAGGAGAAGGTGACGCAGGCCGCCGACGCCGGTCTGCCGGACGACAGCCGCGAGGCGCTGCAGGAAGACTTCGAGCGCCTGCGCGATCAGATCGTCACCATTGCCAAGAACGCCACCTTCAACGGCACCAACATGATCGACGGCCCGGCCAACCCGCCGACCAAGCCGGCGGAGCTGGTGGCGCTGGTCAGCGTCGATGCCACGCTCAAGATCCAGGTGCCCCGGCAGAATTTGCAGCTGGCACCGGCCACGACGACCCCGGCGGCCGGTGATGCGATCCAGCTGGCGCAGGACACCACCTTCACCGACGCCACCGAGGCCGAGGCGCTCATTTCCGCCATCGACGCGTCGATCAAGAACGTGAGCGAGTCCCTGACGGTGATGGGCGCGGGCTCCAACTCCATGGACCGCCAGCGCACCTTCATCGACAAGCTGGGCGACACGGTTGAAACCGGCATCGGCAACATGGTGGACGCCGACATGGCCCGTGAATCCGCGATGCTCCAGGCGCTGCAGGTGAAGCAGCAGCTGGGCACGCAGGCGCTCTCCATCGCCAACCAGCAGCCGCAGGCCATTCTCAGCCTGTTCGGCAACGGCTAAAGGCGAGTGGAGCCTTTCCCGATCGTGGAGAAGGCGTCCTTCCGCAGTGCTGCGAAGGGATGGCTTGCATCCGCGCAATATGAATATCCACCCACCCTTGTGGATGACCTTGGCCGGCCTTCGGGCCGGCCTTTCTTTCCCTTTGCCGGACAGATAGGCTCGGGGCGGAAAAGGCAGGGGAAGGGCGGGGCAGGGCAAACCGTTAACCAATCGTTTGCCAACGGTCCTTACGATCCGCCCGTGGTGCACAGGAGAACAGCAGAACCATGGCGCTCAAGATTTCGCTGAAGCCGGGCGAGAAATTCGTTGTTAACGGCGCTGTTCTGACCAACGGCGACAGGCGCTCCACCTTTGTGATCCAGAACAAGGTCTCGATCCTCAGGGAGCGGGACATCATGACGGAAGAGCAGGCCAATACGCCGGCCAAGCGCATCTACTTCGTCGTCATGCTGTCCTACCTCGATAGCGAGCGCGCCAAGAGCTACTACCAGACGTTCGTGGAGCGCATGAGCGACTTCATGGGCGCGATCCAGAACCAGGAGATCAAGCTGATCTGCGTGCAGATCTCCATGGATATGATGCGGGGCGAGTATTACCGGGCGCTCACGGGCTGCCGGAAGATCGTCGAGTACGAGACCAAGGTATTAGGGGTGTTCCAGGACGATGTCGCTGCAAGCCTACCGTAGGATCCAGCAGGTCGCTGAATCGCCGCGGCAGACGGAATACCGTCTGTTCGCCCAGGTGACCGGCGCGCTCATCAAGGCGCAGGAAACCAAGGCAACCGGCGGGGCCTTGATGGAGGCGCTCGACTGGAATCGCCGCCTGTGGTCCACGCTTTCAACCGATTGCGGATCGCCTGAAAACAAATTGCCCAAGGAATTGCGGGCCCAGATCATCAGCCTCGGCCTGTGGGTGAACCGTTATACCTCCGAGGTGATGCGGAACAAGGCCGACATCGATGCCCTGATCGACGTGAACAAGGCGATCATGGAAGGGCTGGCGATGCAGGCGCAAATCGCGGCGCAGGCAAATCCCCAGCCCATTTCGGCGCAGGTCTAGAGCCACTTGAAGTGGGCCGCGAGCGGCGATCCGTTTTGGATAATAAACAAGTAAATTTTATCCAATCAGGCAAATCGCCGCTAATGGGGTTTAAACGCCCTCTGAGGGGTTTTTACCTATCTCAGCTAGGGTGGTAGCGGGCAGGTCTGGAATCGCGCTGTAAGGTGCCTCTACGGGGCTTTACGGGCCATGCCAGACCATGGTCTCGCCCCGTTTGCGTGCCGGCCATGCCGACTCTTCCTCTTCGGGAGATCAGCGCGCGTTTGCCGCGATCCAATCCGCCACGGCGGCGCGTTCCTCCTCGCTCAGCGCCAGAAACAGCTTGGTGCGCCGGTAGAGGAAATCCTCCGCGCGGCGCACGTCTTCCGCCTCGATGGCGTGCATCAGCTCCGCCGCGAAGATGCCCGGCGCAATCTTGACGCGGGCGGCCGCGTCGCTGTCCCACCGCTGAAAAATGGCCTTGGCTTCCGAGCCGTAGGTGCCGGTCCAGCGCCGCCGCACCGCGCCCGGAACCGATGTGGGCCCTTCCTCCCACAAGCGCTCCAGCGCCGCCGATTGCAACGCCCCGCCGGTCAGCGGCGCGCTGGCGGTCCAGCTGGGGCCGAGGTCGGAGAAGACCGGGCGCAGCCGCTTCATCACCTCCTCGGCCAGCGGGCGGTGGCTGGTCAGCTTGCCGCCCAGAATGTTGAGGAAAATGCCGGGGCCGTGCTTGATGACCTCAAGCCGGTATTCGCGGCTGACGGCGCTGGGACTGTTGGAGCCATCATCCACCAGCGAGCGCACGCCCGACCAGGACCAGACGATATCCTCTGTCCCGAGGCTGCGGGTGAAGAAGCGGTTATAGACCCGAAGGAGGTAATCCCGCTCCTCCGGCGTGCATTCGGGCGAGCCGGGGTCGCCCCGGTGATCCACGTCCGTCGTGCCGATGACGCGATACTTCCCATCCAGCCATGGCAGGACGAACACCACCCGGCGGTCCTCGTTCTGGAGGGTAAAAGCGTCGGGCGATGCGCCTTCGGGCATCCGCACCACGATGTGGCTGCCGCGCACCAGGCGGAGGCGCGGGGTGGCGTTCTCCTGGCCCGGCAAAAGGCGCAAAACCGGGTCGGCCCACGGCCCCGCCGCGTTCACCACGGCGCGGGCGAAGATGACGAAATCCATGCCGTCTTCATTGAGGCAGGTGACGCGGTAGCCCTCCGCCACCGGATTGATGGCCACCACCTTGCAGTAGTTGCGAACGGTTGCGCCGCGCGCCCGCGCATCCAGCAGGGTGGAAAGGGTGAGGCGGGCGTCGTCCACCTGGCAATCGCTGTAATGGAGGATGGCGCGCAGGTCGTCGGTCTTGAGGCCGGTCGCGCTAAAGCCCGCCGGGTCGATCTCGCCGGAGTGCGGCATGAGGCTGCTGCTCGCCAGCCGGTCATAAAGCCACAGGCCAAGGCGCACCATCCAGCTGGGGCGGCGCTGACGGCGGGTGACCGGCACGAGAAAACGGAGAGGTGTGACGAGATGCGGGGCGATCCGCAGCATCACATCGCGCTCCCGCAGGGATTCCCGCACAAGGCGGAATTCGCGCTGCTCCAGGTAACGCAGGCCGCCATGGATCAGCTTGCTGGAAGCAGAGGACGTGGCCGAGCCGTAGTCCCCCTGTTCGGCGAGAAAGACGCTGAGGCCCCGGCCGACCGCATCGCGCGCAACGCCTGCGCCATTGATGCCGCCGCCCACGATGAACAGATCAACTGATTCAATCATAGCCAGCGTCTGTACCATGCCCTCCGCGGAAGGTCACGGCAAAGGCTTGGCAGGGCAGGCACGCGTGATTGCGTGCAAAATTGCATTGTTTAGCAAAGGCTTGCCTGAGGAGGGCAGCCGTGGGGCGGCAGTGCTTATTCTATTCCTCGTAGTCAGCCTTGGGGAGAGATGTCAGGGCCGGGCCGTTCAGCACGGACCCGTCGACGGCGAAGTGGGAGCCGTGGCAGGGGCAGTCCCAGCAGCGCTCGAACGGGTTCCAGTGCACCACGCAGCCGGCATGGGTGCAGGTGGCCGAGCGCACGTGAAGGGTGCCGCTTTCGTCGCGGAAGATCGCCAGCTTCTTGAGGCCGTCGCGCAGGATCGCGCCCTGGCCGGGGGGAATGTCGTTGGTTGAGGCCACCTCGCCGCCGGTCAGGTGTTCGGCCCAGTGGGAGGCGGCGTCGATGTTCTCCTTCAGGAACTCGCCGGCCGCGGTGAGCGAGATGCGCTGGGGATCGGTCACCTCGCACCACGGATTTTCGTGCCCCACGATCAGGTCGCGCAGGATGAGGCTGCCCGCCACGCCATTGGTCATGCCCTGGCCGGAATCCCCGGTGTGGATGTAGATGCGCTGATTGCCATGGTTGCGGCCGGTGAAGGGCAGGTAGTCCACCGGCTCCATCACCTGGCCGGACCAGCGGTAATCCACGCTCTGCAATTGGGGATAATGGCGACGGGCCCAGGCTTCGAGATCGACAAAGCGGTCGCCCATATCGTGGGCTTCCCCGGTCTTGTGGTCCTTGCCGCCGATGATGAGCATGTCCGCGCCGTTGCCGACCGGCTGCAGCCGCACGTAGTGGTAGGCTTCCTGCGTGTCCCACACCAGGGCATCGGGCACGGAGCCGGCTTCCACCGGGCCGGCGATCACATAGGTGCGGTAGGGCGCCTGCTTGGTGTGAACGGCCACCCGGTCGTTGACCGGCGAGTTGGTGGCCACCACCGCCGCCTCGGCGTGTATCTGGTGGCCGTGGCCAGCGGTGAGCACGACGCCGGTCTCCGTTTCCTGAAACGCGGTGACGGGCGTGTTGGCGTAGATGCGGCCGCCATCGCGCAGAATGGCGTGGGCCAGCCCGGCCATGTATTTGCGCGGGTGGAAACGGCCCTGATTGGGGAATTGAAGGGCGCGCCCCGTGTCGATGCCGGGGACGGGCGCGCGATCGACCCAGGAAACCCCGGTGAAGCCGATCTGCTCGCACGCCTCGATTTCCTGCTCCAGCAGCGTTTCATCATCGCCAGGGGAAAGGAAGAAGTAGCCGTTCAGGCGGGCGAAGTCGCACGCAATGCCTTCGTGGTGGGCGATATGTTCGATCCGGTCGATGGCGGCGGCCTGGCTGGCGTAGGTGCGCCGGGCGGTCTCCAGGCCGCGCCGGGCGATCAGCCGATGGTAGAAGTCATCGAGCGCCGAGGCGAGGTGGGCGGTCGTGCGCGAGCTCATGCCGCCGCCGATGGGCCCCCGGTCTATGACGACGACCGTGCGGCCGACGCGCATCAGTTCATAGGCGGTGGACAGGCCGGCAATTCCTGCCCCGACGATGGCCACGTCAGCCCGTTCGTCGGACCTGAGCAGGGGCGCATCCAGAACGGGGCCGGAGTTCATCCAAAGCGAGACGCTGCGTTCCATCGTCACGTTCATGGGACGCTCCCTTGCGCTGTCCGTGCTTCAGGCTGAACCATCGGCCGCGCAATGAGTTCCCCGGTGACGCCTGGCGCGCTCCCGCCGTGACGCTCAGACCGTGGCGTTGAGAGCGATGGACGCCGCCGGCGGGCGGGCCGGAGCGGTGGCAAGGCCGGGATTGTAGGTGGGGGTGGTGCGCTTGCCCTTCTGGGTTTCCTCGATGATGGCGTTGAGGATGCCCTCGCTGACGCGCTTCAGCCGGAGCACGATGCGCCCGTTGGCCATCACCAGATCCTGAAACGTGGCGAGCGCGCTGGAGAGGGAATCCCGCAAGGCGCGATCCGCCTGTTCCACCCCGGCCGGGTTGCGCTTCAGCGCCTGCAGGCCATAGGCGAGAACCGAGGAGAGGCGGCCCTTTTCCTCCAGCAGCGGCTGGATGGCGGTGGGGCGCTCGGTCTCCAGCAGATGGTTCTCGGCCTCGACCAGCGAGATGAGGCGCTGGACCACGTCCAGCATCTCGGTCAGGTGCCGGTTCATGTCGGCGGGCGGCTGCGCCTGCATCTGCGCGGCAACGGTCGGCATCATGCCTGGCCTCCCTGCATGCGGATCACCTCGTTCATGAGATGGGGGACGAGGCCAAGGCCGCCCTGACGGGCGATCTGCTTGCCCATCTCCTGGCCCATCATGCTGCGGTAGATCGATTCGGCGTTGCCGCCGCCGGTCAGCTCGTCGGTCGGCACGGTGGAGAACATGATGTTCACCATCTCGCCGATCAGCACGGACTCGAAATCCTGCAGCGCCGCCTTGGTCTTGGGGTTGACCGGCACGGCCTGGCGGCCGGCCAGCATGGGCGTGGTGGCCGCCAGGGCATCGGGGGTGGCGGAAAGGCTCATCAGTAGACCTCCACTTCGGCTTGCAAGGCACCTGCCGCACGCAGCGCCTGCAGGATGGTGATGAGATCGCGCGGCGTGACCCCAAGGGCATTGAGGCCGTTGACCAGATCCTGCAGCGAGACGCCGGTCTCAAGCACGCCCAGCTGCTTGCCGGTGCCGTCGTCCACCTCGATGTTGGTGCGCGGCACGACCACGGTCTCGCCCTTCTCCGAGAAGGGGCTGGGCTGGGAGACCTGCGGCATTTCGGAGACCCGGATGGTCAGGTTGCCCTGGGCGATGGCGACGCGGCTGACCTTCACGTCCGCGCCCATGACGATGGTGCCGGAGGCCTCGTCGACCACGATGCGGGCAGGCTGGTCGACCGTGACCGGCAGGCGCTCGATCTCGCTGATGAGGTGGGCCATGCCGTAGGGGTAGCCCGCCGGCATGGTCAGCTGCACGGTGGTGGGATCGAGCATCCGGGCGATGGGCGTGCCCTGGGACTGGTTGATAACGTCCGCGATCCGTTCGGCCGTGGTGAAATCGGGGTTCTTGAGGGCCAGCTTCATGTTGCTCATCTCGCCGAGCGCGAAGGCGACCTCACGCTCGATGATCGCGCCGTTGGTAATGCGGGCCGAGGTGGTGACCCCCCCGGGAGATGCTCTGCGCCGCGCCCCTGGCCTCGAAGCCGGACACCGCGACCGCGCCTTGCGCCACCGCGTAGACTTCCCCATCCATGCCAACCAGCGGGGTGACGAGCAGGGTGCCGCCCTGCAGGCTGGTGGCATCGCCCATGGCCGAGATCTGCACGTCGATTCGGGAGCCCTTGCGCGCGAAGGGGGGCAGGGTGGCCGTCACCGTCACCGCCGCCACGTTCTTCGTGTTCATCTTGATGTCGCGCAGGTTGATGCCGAGCCGGTCGAGCATGCTCTTCATCGACTGCTCGGTGAACGGGGCGTTGCGGAGCATGTCGCCCGTGCCGTTGAGGCCGACGACCAGGCCGTAGCCGATCAGCTGGTTCTCGCGAACATTTTCAAAATCAACGATATCCTTGATGCGCGAGGCGCCAAGGGCGGGCTCGGGCCCTGCGGCAAATACTGCCAGTGCGAGGCAGAGGCTGCCTATCAGGCGGAGGCTCCAGCGGTGAAAAAGCGGCATAATCTTCCCTGCCAACCATCGTTTTCTTCGATTTCGAATCTAACCATGCTAATACCGTGCCAAGTTTGGGCCCGATGGGCTTTCATACTTTAGAAACCATAAGGGATGCAGGATCGGCGCCCATGAGAATCCAGGATCCGGTACGCACCCAGGCCGCCACGACCAAACGCGCGGGCGATAAAGGCCGCGCGAGCGGCAGCCAGGGCTTTTCGAGCCTGCTCGAGACGGGGGAGGCTCCGTCGTCGGGCGGAGTATCCTCGGCCGGCCCGGTGGCCGACATCGGCTCGATCCTGGCGGTTCAACAGGCCGAGGATGCAACTCAAGGCCGCTCACGGGGCCTCGCGTGGGGGCGGGATCTTCTTGATGAACTCGAGAAGATTCAACGCGCGCTGCTGCTCGATACGCTCACGGTCAATCAACTCAACGGGATAGCCGCAAAAGTGCGGACATATCAGCGCGTTGATGACCCGCAACTTGCCAGTATCCTGGCGGAAATCGAACTCAGGGTTGCAGTTGAGCTGGCGAAATACGGCGTGGAAATTGCACGGTAAGGAAATCGCTCGCTTGTTCAGTTGCCCTGAACCTTTTATAAGCCCCGCACCGAACTGCGGGGGAGCGTCGGAGGTATGATGGGCGGTATTTTGAATAACACCCACGAACGTCTGAACGGCACTGGGGCGGAGGAGCTGCTGCTGAGCAGGGAGGCCGCCACAACAATCGACCAGCCGATCGTTGAACTGCCAGAGGGCTATACGCCCTCACCGGATGAGGAGTTCATGAACCCGCTGCAGCAGGAGTATTTCCGCCGCAAGCTGGTGGCCTGGAAGGAGGATATCCTCCGCGAGGCCCGTGAAACCCTTGAAACCCTACAGAGCGAATCCCTGCGCGAACCGGATGTGACGGATCGCGCCTCGTCCGAGACCGACTGGTCGATCGAGCTGCGGACGCGGGATCGCCAGCGCAAGCTGATTTCCAAGATCGACGCGGCCCTGCGCCGCATCGAGACCGGAGAATACGGCTACTGCGAAGTGACCGGCGAGCCGATCTCGCTGCAACGGCTGGAAGCCCGGCCGATCGCCACCATGACCTTGGAAGCGCAGGAGCGCCATGAGCGCATGGAAAAGGTGACGCGGGAGGATTAAGGTCCTTCGGGCTTTGCCCCTTCTGAGCCGGGACAGGGAGGATAACCTGGCGTGAGGGGGAACAAGAAAATCAATCGCAGAATATCGTGAACGGCAGCCGGAGCAGCATCTCCGGGTGCCGTTTTTTTATGCCCCGCCCTGGCTGGCGAGGGCGCGCCAAAAGGCCGGCGGAAACGGATCTCCACCGGCCTTTCTTGCAAGGGTTGGGCAAGGGCAGGGGGTGTGGTTCCCCTGCCGCCTTCATCAGAACGGGAACAGGGCGTCGTAGAGCTGCTGGCCGTAGCGGGCCTGCTGCACGTCGGTCAGTTGGCCGCGGCCGCCGTAGGAGATGCGGGCCTCGGCGATCTGGCTGTGGTTGATGGTGTTGTCGCGGCTTATATCCTCGGGGCGGACGATACCTGCGATCACCAGCTCGCGCACCTCGTAGTTTACCCGTACTTCCTGCTTGCCCTGGATGACCAGGTTGCCGTTGGGCAGCACGCCGGTGACGATGGCGGCGATGGTGAGGTTGATGTTTTCCTTGCGGTTGACCTGCCCGGTTCCCGAGCTTGAGGAGTTGGACGAGGCATCGACCAGGGAGGACGGATCCACGGCGTTGGGCAGCACCTTGTTCAGCTTGGATTCAAGGCCGAGGAAGCCCGGAAGTCCGGCGGCTTCCGAATTGCTGCGGCTGCGGGAGGTGGTGTTGTTCACCTGCGCCTGATCGGAGATGTCGATCTGGACGGTCAGGATGTCGCCCACCTGCGAGGCGCGGGGATCGCGGAAGAAGGCGCGGGAGCCTGCGCGCCACAGGGACGTGCCTGCCTCCTCCGGCTGGCCGGCCGCCTGGGCCGACCGCACGGCGGTCATCTGCTGCTGGCTGGCCAGCGAGGGCTGCATCTGCGGCGCGGTCACGCCCTCGATGGGCGAAAGATTGGGCGCGCGGCCGATGTTGGCGATCCGTTCGGCGGTGCCGCAGGCGGCAAGCGTGGAGGCGGCAAGGCCGATGGTGAGAAGGCGGATCCACATGATGTTCACCCTTGCGTTCGATTTGTCGTTTTCGGCTTATCGTTATTGTGTTGCCGGTGTTCTTCAGAGGCCGGCGAGCATGGCGAGCCCGCCCGTGCTGACGGAGACGACGCCCTCGGCCGTCACCTCGCCCTGGATGACCCGCTGCGAGGAGATGTTCTGGACGCGCACGATGTCGCCCTTGCCGCCGTCCTCCAGCGCCTTGCCCTTGGCGGCGATGGTGAGGCCGCCGTGGCTGACGACCATGGCGACGGCCTGGCCCTTTCTTATCAGCGTGGGCTGGCGCAGGTCGTAGCTGCGAACCGGATTGCCGGGGGAGAGCGAGCGGCGCGCCTCCAGCCCGGCAACTTCTGCCGGCATCAGGGCGCCGCGGGCCTTGCGGGCATCAATGGTGCGAACTTCCAGATCGGATGCGGTGATGATCTCGCCGGCGCCGACGCGATTGGTGAGCACGGCGATCTCCACCATTTCCGGCTGGGTAGCGGCCACGGCGGGCGCAGCCGGCGCGATGGCGGCAACCAGAGAGGCGACAAAGGCGAGGGTGCGAATGCGTGTCATGGCGCTTACCGGATCTGGTTGGTGGCGTTCATCATCTCGTCAGCGGTCTGGATGACCTTGGAGTTCATCTCGTAGGCCCGCTGGGCGGTAATCAGCGCGGTGATTTCGCTGACCGGATTGACGTTGGAGGTCTCGAGCAGACCCTGCCGCAGCTTGCCAACGCCCTCCTCGGTCGGCACGCCGATGGTCGGCACGCCGGAGGCGGGGGATTCCAGCAGCAGGTTGTCGCCGATGTTCTCGAGGCCCGCCTCATTGGGGAAGGTCGCCAGGTCGATCTGGCCAACGGTCTGGTAATCGACCTGGCCGGCCTGCTTCACCTGCACGGTGCCATTGGCGGCGATGGTCACGTCCACCGCATCGGGCGGAACCAGGATGCCCGGCAGGACGCGGTAGCCGTCCGGCGTCACCAGTTCGCCCTGGTCGGAAAGCTGGAAGGAACCGGCGCGGGTGTAGGCCTCGACGCCGCTCGGCAGCTCGACCCGGAAATAGCCGCGCCCGTCGATGGCGATATCGTAGGGGTTGCCGGTCTGGGTGAGGTCGCCCTGTTCGGCGATGCGGTAGACGCCGCCGGCGCGCACGCCAACGCCGATCTGGATGCCGCTGGCCACGCGCGTGTCTGCCTCGGAAGTCTGCGAGCCGACGCGGCGCACGTTCTGGTACAGCAGATCCTGGAACTCCGCACGGTGACGCTTGAAGGCCGTGGTGTTCATGTTGGCGATGTTGTTCGAGATGACCTCGACGTTCATCTGCTGGGCCAACATGCCGGTTGCCGCGATATTGAGTGCACGCATGGTTTAAATCCTTCTCCAGCCTTGCCGGAAATCTGGTTACTGGACCCGGCCGAGGCGCTCGATGCCCTGCTGGCGGATGTCGGTGTAGCGCTCGAGGAGACGGGTGGTTGATTGGTAGGTCCGCAGGACCTCGATCATGTTGGCCAGTTCCATCACCGGCTTGACGTTCGAGCCCTCGATCACGCCGGTCTTGAGGCGAACCTGATCGGCGGGCAGGGGGCGGCCGCCTTCGCCGTCCATCAGGGTGCCGCCCAGCTTGCTGAGCGTCAGGTCGTTATTGAACGCCGTCAGTCCCAGCCGGCCGTGCGGGCCCATGTTGGAGGAAATGGAACCATCCTCCGCGATGTAGAGGTTGGTTTCCTGCGGTTCGAACTGGATGGGCTGGTTGTTGTCATCGAGCACCCGCGCGCCGCTGTCCGTCACCAGGAAGCCATCGCCCGACAGGCGGAACTTGCCGTTGCGCGTGTAGGCAACGTTGCCGTCCGGCGTCATCACGGTGAAATAGCCCTCGCCATTGATCGCGACGTTGAGCGGATCGTCGGTGGGGATGAAGTCGCCCTGCACCGTGTCGCGCATCATGCCCTGGTCAAGCACGAAGGAGACGGGCCGGGCGGAATTGACCGGGGCCGCCGGCATGATGGTGGATTCCGCCGCGAACAGGGCCTCTTCCCGCTTGTAGGCGGCGGTGTTCATGTTGGCCACATTGTTGGCGATAACCGACAGCTGGCGCTGGAGTGCCATCTGGTGCGAAAGGGCGACGTAATTCAGCGTGTCCATGTTCTGCCATCCTTTTTGGCGGCGTTCGCAAAGTGCTCGCCAAGACATAAGCAAGACTGATGCCAACTTTAAAAATGGCTGATTTCTGCGGATTTGAGCGGTGATGGCGCTGGCTGGAGGCCTGGGGCGCGCAATTTTTGCCGGGCCAGTTCTGCCCAAAGAAGGGCGGGCGGATGCTGTTTGATGCGTCACCAATCAAGAGGTTGTTAACCTTGAGAACGTAGCTTGGCCCTGCGTGGCGGGATGCCGCGCATGGTCCTTGAGGGGCGCGTCATGGCGGAAGACATCAGTGTCGGTCTCGATGGTAGCGAGGCGGAAGCGGAACTGAACCGCAAGAAGTGGAGCGGCAAGCGCATCGTGATGGTTGCCGCGCCCGTGCTGCTGCTGCTTATTGGTGGCGGGACCGCGGTTACGATGTTCTTCGGCGGAGAGAAGGAAGTTGCCGCGCCGGTAGACCCGGCAGCGCTGGCGGCGAACTCGGCCAACGCGCCGATCGTCTACGTCGATCTTCCCGACCTTCTGGTGAACCTGAAGTCGACGGACCGGAACAGCAGCTATCTCAAGCTGTCCATTTCCCTTGAGGTCAGCGGCCAGGCCCAGGCCGACGAGATCAAGAAGCTGATGCCGCGCATCACCGACAGCTTCCAGGTTTACCTGCGCGAACTCAGGATCGACGACCTGTCCGGCTCGGCCGGCATGTTCCGCCTGAAGGAAGAGTTGCTGCGCCGGGTGAACACGACGATCGAGCCGTTCAAGATCAACGACATCCTGTTCAAGGAAATGCTGGTTCAGTAGCGATGATCGACAACGACGACATCTCTTCCGACGAAACCGGTGGTCCCGACGACGACGCTCTGGCTGCCGAATGGGCGGCCATGGCGGAGGAAAAGCCTGACGACAGCGACATCGCCGCCGAGTGGGAAAAGATGGCCGAACAGGAGGAGGAGGAAATCCTTTCCTCGGTTCAGGCCGGGCGCGTGCTCGACCAGGACGAGATCGACAGTCTTCTCGGCTTCGATGGCGACGACGAGGAAACGGCCCGCACGGGCATTCACGCCATCATCAACTCCAGCCTCGTCTCCTACGAGCGCCTGCCGATGCTGGACGTCATCTTCGACCGTCTGGTTCGCATGATGACGACCTCGCTGCGGAACTTCACCTCGGACAATATCGAGGTCAGTCTCGATAACATTTCCTCGGTGCGGTTTGGCGATTATCTGAACTCCGTGCCGCTGCCCGCGATGATGGGCGTGTTTCAGGCTGTGGAGTGGGATAACTTCGGCCTGATGACGGTTGATTCCAACCTTATCTATTCCATCGTGGACGTGCTGCTGGGCGGGCGGCGCGGCACCGCGCCGATGCGGATTGAGGGCCGGCCCTACACCACCATCGAGACCAACCTCGTCGAGCGGATGATCGACGTCATCCTCGCCGACATGGCGCAGGCGTTCGAGCCGCTCTCGCCGGTGAAATTCCGGTTCGATCGCATCGAGACCAACCCGCGCTTCGCCTCCATCGCCCGGCCGACCAACGCGGCCGTCGTCATTCGCCTCCGGGTGGACATGGAGGATCGCGGCGGCAAGCTGGAAATGCTGTTCCCCTATGCGACGCTGGAGCCGATCCGCGAGCTGCTGCTCCAGCGGTTCATGGGCGAAAAGTTCGGCCGTGACAGCATTTGGGAAACCCACCTCGCGACCGAGCTGTGGCGCACGCGCATCGAGCTGGACGCCGTGCTCGACGAGCAGACCATGCTGCTGAGCGAGGTGATGAACTTCAAGGTGGGGCAGACCCTCGTGTTCAATGCCACGGCGAAGGACAATGTGGATTTGCGCTGTGGCGACGTATCCCTGCTCAGTGGCCGCCTGGGCCGCTCGGGCAAGAAAATCGCGGTGCAGGTCCGCGCAACCAACGGCAAATTCTAAGGAGAGGCATGATGCTTGGCTGGATCATGGATATTGTGTTGTGCCTGATGCTGCTGGTCGCGCTGACGGGCGGTTTCATTCTCAATCGCCGTCTTGTCGCGCTGCGAAATGAGCGCACCCACATGGAAGCGATGATCCGCACGCTGACCACCACGGTTTCCCAGGCGGAAGGCAGCGTTCATGCGCTGAAGGCCGCGGCGCAGGAAGTCGAGGCGTCGTTGCGCGAGCAGGTTTCAAAGGGCCGGGCGCTGACGGACGAGCTGGTCATCATCACCCAGGCGGGCGAGGACCTGGCCCGGCGCCTGGAGGAAGGCTTCACCGGCGCGGCCTCACTGGCGCGCCCGAAGGCGGAAGCCGCGCCGCTTGGCGCGCCGGCCGGCGGCGCCAAGACGCAGCCGAAGCTGCGCGCGCTGGATGGCCTGCGCTAAGGCATAGGGAAGAAGGGATCAGTTCATGAAGGCATGGCCTCTGTCGATCCGGCCGTTTCCCGTCATGCTCGTGGCGGGCGCAGGGATTTTTCTGTTCAACGTTGCCGACGTGATTGCCCGCGCGCCGGGAAGCGAGCAGGCAGCAGCCGCTGCCGCCGAGACGCCGGCCAAGCCGAAGGCGGCCGCGCCCCAGCAGGTTGCCAAGGCCACGGTTCCGCAGAACCGGGTCGAGGCGGAATTGCTGAGCGACATGGAAAAGCAGCGCGCCAAGGGGGCTGCCAGCAAGTCTGATCTGGAGATGCGCGAGCGGCTGCTGGAAGCGGCGGAAAAGCGCGTCGATGCCAAGATTGCCGAACTGCGCCAGCTTGAGGCGCAGCTGAAGGAATTGACCGGCATCAAGGACGAGCAGGCCAGCAAGCAGTTCGCCTCGCTGGTCAAGGTTTACGAGACCATGAAGCCCAAGGATGCCGCGCGCATCTTCGAGAAGCTGGATCTCAACGTGCAGCTGGCCGTGGCGCACCGCATGAAGGAAATCAAGATGGCGGCCATTCTGGCGGAGATGGACCCGGAGGCCGCCAAGGCGCTGACCATGGCGCTCGCCGAACGCGCCAACGTGGCCGGGTAGGGCCGGAAGCCGCGCAAATGCTGCCGTTGCGGCTGTTGCCGCCATGCCGCCAGCTGCAGATTTCATAACGGAAATGCGCCAGACATTAACCGGGCCTTTACCGTCCTTTCTTTACCAATCGTATCGATTGCGGCCCGAATGGCCGAAGCTGAGACAGTCGTGGAGAGTATGGAAATGTCAGGCCTTGCGACAGCCACCCTCAAGGATCGGATTGAAGCGCTCCGCCAGGAGCGGGGCGAGCACGTAAAAGTGCGCGATATCCCAGAGCTGGTGGCCTCCATGGTGTCGACCATGCAGGGTGAACTTGAGCTGGCAGCGCTCAAGATCGGCGGCGAACTCAAGGAACTGGTGGATTTCATCAGCGCCGCCAAGGCGGAGATCGCGTCCATCCAGCCCAACGCCCTCTCGAAGCATGACATCCCCGGCGCGGCCGACGAGCTGGACGCCATCGTGCAGCACACCGAATCCGCCGCCACCCAGATCATGGATTGCGCGGACGAGGTGACGGCGATTGCCGGCGACGTGGACGGGGAACTCTCCGAGCGGCTGAGCGCCATCGCCATGCGGATTTACGAGGCTTCCAGCTTCCAGGATATCACTGGCCAGCGCGTCACCAAGGTGGTGCGCGTGCTCAAGCACATCGAGGAAAAGCTGGGTCAGCTGGCCGAGGCGGTGGGCGATCAGTCCAACCGTGGCGAGAAGATCATTCACCGCGACGATGAGGGCGAGCCGGTCGATCCGAAGGAACTGCTCAACGGTCCGTCGCTGGAAGGCCAGGGCAACAACCAGGACGATATCGACGCGCTTCTGGCGAGCTTCGACTAACGCGTGCCGGCGATGGCGACACACGCACCTCCCGCTCCGGCAGGCCAGTATGGCCTGATGGCAACGGTGTGGCTCGTGCTCGTCGCCATATTCGCCGCTCTGCTGGCGGTCCATCGCGCGCCGGAGCCGACAGCGCCCGCTGTGCCAGCCTCTCCCCTGGAGCCGCTGGCGATGCGCGCGACAGCAGGCGAGCTGCCCAAAACAAGCGAGGCGATTCCGGTCGTCTTCTTCGAGCATGACTCCGCCGCGCTCACCGAGGCGGGCCGCCTATGGCTGCGGAGCCTCGCCGCGCATCTGGCCAATATGGAAAAAGGCGCGGGACTGCGGCTCGATATTCTGCCGCCAGCCCGCCGCCCGGACGTGACGGCGGCGCGGGTCGCGGCTGTGGCGGCCTTGCTGGGCACCCTTGATGCCGACATCGGCCGGCTTGAGATTGGCACCCATGAAGCTGGCGCAAGCGCCCGGTTCGGCCTGATTTTGGATAGGCAAGGAGGCGCGCAATGATGCTGCGCCCCGCCTGGATGCTGACCTTTGCGGACATGCTCAGCATTCTGCTGTGCTTTCTGGTGTTGGCCTACGCGCTTGAGGCCGTGCCCGCCGCCCAGCGCGAAAATGCGCTGTCATCCATCCGCCAGGTGTTTCGTGCCGGGGAGGCGGCCAGAGTCGCCTCGCCCGCGCAATCGCCCGTCGCGCGCGGGGGCAATTACTGGGCAACCTGGCTGAAGGCGCGGGTGGGCCAGCTGCCCGCACTGGAGAAAAGCGTGATTGCCGCTCATGGCGCCACCGCGAGCCTGACGCTGGAGGCCAGGCCGCTGACCGATGCGGACGTGGCGGCGCTCACCGACTTGCTTCGGCGCAGCGGCGCGCCTATTGCCATCCGCGCCGGAGCTTCTGTCCAGGCGGCAGGGGGGCAAACGGCGGTGAGTTGGGCCGAGGCGGCCGGGCGCGCGCAGCGCCTGGCGGATCGGCTGGCGGCGGCTGGGCTGGGGCAGACCCCGCGCGTCGTCGTGGCAGGCGATGGCCCCGCCCTGATGGTCGAGATCGGGAAGGATGAACAGTGAACCGCCGGCCCTTACCCCTGAGCCGCAGTATCGCTGCCCTGTGCGTGCTGTCGTCCCTGTGGGTGCTGCCCGCCGCAGCAGCTGATGCCGTCAATATTCGGGGGGCGGACCATGCCGGCTTTTCGCGCCTGGTGTTCGAATGGCCGCGGGCGGTTGCCTATAACGCCCGCGTGGCGGGCGATGAAGTTGTTATCACCTTTCAAGCGGACGGCGACCTGAGCCTTGAGGCCATTCGCAAACTGCGGCTGAACCGGGTGGGCGCGCCCACGCTTGCCCGCGAAAATGGGCGGACGGTGCTGCGCTTCAAGGCGGCAAAGGGTGCGGGGCTGCATCACTACCGCTCGGGCGGCAAGATCGTCCTCGACGTGAAGGATGCGGGCGCCGTCCAAAAGTCCAAACCCGCAGCGACGGCGCGCGCCGTGAAAGCCGAGAATGCTGAGGCTGCGAAGGATGAATTTGTTCTTCAGCAGCTGGAAGCATTGAAGGCGAAAGCGGCGGAGGAAGCCGAGGCCCGGAAAAAGGCCCGGGAGCAGGCGCGCAAACAGGCGCAGGAAGAGGCGGCTGGTCCGCTGGCCCGGCTGCAGTTGGAAGAAGCCCTGAGGGAAGCCGATGCCCAGCACAGCGGCAGGACGATCCACGGCAAGGTGGAACCCATCCCGCAGGGCGTCGCCATTCACTACCAGTTTCCCGACATCACTCCGGCGGCGGCTTTTGCGCGCGGCAATACGCTGATCGTTGCCTGGTCCGGACAGTATGAGGTCAACAACCCGGCGCTGGAAGCGGCGACCGGTGATCGCGTTCGGCGCGTCGAGCCTCTGAGCGCCGGCGGCGCAACCGTGCTGCGATTTCGCATCCGCCCCGGCATCGGCATCAGGCTGCGGCGCGATGGCACGATGTGGTCGCTGGAGCTGAAGGACCGGGAGGTTCTGCCGCGCGAGACGATCCAGTTCACGCGCCAGCGCGACCCGGTGGCCGGCGTGCGGCTGTTCGCCCAGGTGCCCGAACCCGGCCTGCCGGTGGAGATAATCGATCCCACCGACAACCGGCCGCTCATCCTGGTGCCGGTCTCATCCGCAAGTGCGGGCGTGCTTGATCTGCGAAGCTATCCGGGCGGCACGGTGCTGCGCTCGATCCAGGGTATTGCGGTCAAGCCGGCATCCAGAACGATCAAGGCCGTGCGCCACTCCAACGGCGTTGCCTTTCTGGGAATGGAAGCCACGACCGCCGAACTGGCAACGCGCGGCTACTTCACCCGGGACGACGGCACGGTGGGCCGCGCGCGGCTCATCGATCTGTCCGCATGGGCGGACAATTCCCGCATCCCGTTCGCCCAGCGCAAGGCGGACCTGCTCTACGCCCTCAGCATCGCCAAACCTGACGATCAACAGGAGCGCCGCTGGGAACTGGCCCGGTTCTATCTCGGCAATGGCATGGCGGCCGATGCCCTGGGCGTGCTGGAGCGCATGGTCCAGCTGGAGCCGGACCTGAAGAATGCGCCGGTTTTCCGCGCGGCGCGGGGCTATGCGCGCTTCCGGCTGCACCATTTGAGCGACGCCTATGAGGATCTGGGCCATCCGATCCTCGACAACGAGCCCGAGGCGCTGCTGTGGCGCACGCTGGTGCTGGAGGCGATGCAGCGACCGGCGGAAGCGCTGGCGGCCTATGCAGTGGGTGCGGACGTGCTGGCCCTTTACGAGCCGGAACAGCGTGCCCAGTTCCGCCTGGCGGCGGTGCGCGCCGATCTGGCGTTGGATGGCGGCGCCATTGCGAAACGCGATCTGGCGGGGCTGGAAGATCCCCACTACAGCGCCGAAGTGCGGGCCGAGGCGGCCTACTGGCGCGGCGTTCTGGCCGTGAAGGGGGGCGACCGCACCAAGGCGGCGGCGGAATTCACCGTGGCGCAGAATCTGGGCGGGCGGCGCATCAACGCCATGGCGACGCTGGCGCTGACCGAGGACGAACTGGCGCGCAAGAGCATCAGCGCGAAGGACGCCATCGACCGGCTGGACCGGCTGCGCTTTGCCTGGCGGGGCGATGAGTTTGAATTGTCGCTGCTGGAGCGGCTGGGCGATCTTTATCTGGATATCAACGATCCGCGCAGTGCCCTGACGGCATTGCGTCAGGCGGTGAGCTATTTCAAGCCGAGCCCTCGCACCCGCGCCATCGCGGACAAGATGACCGACATTTTCCGGGGCCTGTTCCTCGATGGCGGGGCCGACGCCATGCCCCCGGCGCAGGCGTTGGGGCTCTACTATGATTTCCGCGACCTGACGCCGTTGGGCGCTGAAGGCGATTCCATGATCCGCAAGCTGGCCGAGCGGCTGGTGAATGTTGATCTTTATGACCGGGCGGCAAGCCTTCTCGAACACCAGGTGAAATACCGGCTTGAGGGCGTGCCGCAGGCGGTGGTCGCCTCCCAGCTGGCGATGATTCACCTGATGAACGACGCGCCCGAGCAGGCCATCGGCGTGCTGCGCGCCACCCGTCAGCGGGTGATGCCGGAAGATGTCCGCAAGGAGCGCAACCGGGTAGAGGCGCGCGCGCTGCTGGAGCTGGACCGGGCAGACGAGGCCGAGGCCATTCTGGAAGGCGATACGTCGACCGAAGCGCAGATGCTGCGGGCCGATGCCTACTGGAAGGGGAAGGAGTGGCGCAAGCTCGTCGACACGCTGAAACCGATGCTGCCCAAGGCCGGGCAAACGCTGGACAAGGACGAGCGGCGACTGGTGATGCGCGCGACGGTGGCTTCGGTCATGCTGTCGGACAATGCGGGCCTTGCCCAGCTGCGCGCCAGCTATGGCGCTGCGATGAAGGGCGATGCCCTGGGTTCGGCATTCGATATCATCACGGCGCCGGACGGGCAGGGGGCTGCCAGCCTGTCCGGCCTGTCGGAAACCCTGTCGGATATCGACCGGATCGAGACCTTCATGAAGAACTACAAGGCCGCCTTCCGCGCTTCCTGATCGCTTCGCGCCGGAGCATGGGATTGCTTCATGCCGTGGAGTTATGAAAGAGGGGGGCTCGGACCCCCTGCAAATTGAAAATAAGCCGCTCACAAAAAAAGCGCGCCGTGCCCTTTGGGCGGCGCGCTTTTTTGTGGACGGCAAGCCGGCCGGTTTTCTCAGGTGCCGTAACTCTGCACCAGCGAGCCGGCGACCAGATGCCAGCCATCCACCAGCACGAAGAAGATGAGCTTGAACGGCAGGGAGATGGTGGCGGGCGGCAGCATCATCATACCCATCGACATGAGGATGGAAGAGACCACCAGGTCGATGATGAGAAATGGCAGGAACAGGAGAAAGCCGATTTCGAACGCCCGGCGCAGCTCGGAAATCATGAAGGCCGGAATGAGCACGGTGAGCGGCGTCTGCTCAACAGTTTCAACCGGGCGGCGGGAGAGATCGACAAACAGCTTCAGGTCGTTCTCGCGCGTGTGCTGCAACATGAAGGCGCGGAACGGCGCGGCGGTGCGGTCGAATGCTTCCTCCTCGGTGATCTGCTCCTGGGTGAGCGGCTGAATGCCGTCCTGCCAGGCGCGCTCGAAGGTTGGCCCCATGATGAAAAAGGAGAGGAACAGCGCCAGCGAGATCAGCACCGCATTGGGCGGGGACTGCTGGGTGCCAAGCGCGTTCCGCAGCAGCGACAGCACCACGACGATGCGGGTGAAGGAGGTCACCGTCATCAAAATGCCGGGGGCGATGCTGAGGACGGTGAGCAGGATGATGAGCTGCACCATCCGCCCGGTCAGCGACCCTTCGCCCAGATTGACGGAGACGCTCTGCGCCAGCGCCGGCTCCGCCAGGAGGATCAACGGCAGGGCCGCAAGCCAGAGAAATCGGCGATGCATCATTGTGCCTTACTGAGCCTTGTCTGAAGAAGGGGCGGACGGAATGCCGGATTCAACCAGCGTCGTGCCCTGCGGGCCGATGAGCAGCAGGTGCTCCACATCGTCGCGGCGCACCAGCACCAGCTTGTGGCGCACATCCACCATCTGTGTGGAGACGATGGCAAGGCGGCTTTCCCCCCGAGGCGAGGCAATGCCGACGCCGGGAATGCGGTGGCCCCAGCGGCGCAGGGCATAGGCCGCGCCGACCAGCATGGCCAGCACCAGCGCCAGCGCGCCGAGGGAACGGAAATAATCAATCGCGTCCATGCGGTATCATTCGCTTTCGGTGGCAGCGCTTTCGGACGGAACATCCGGCCAAGCCTGCCCGCGCTCCGCATAGACCCGTGCCAGCACCGCCGCAACGGCATCCAGCGCCGGGGCGGGGATGGGGCTGTCGAGATCGAAAGCGGCGAGCATTCCGGCCAATGCCTTGTCCTCGCGAACGCGCACGCCGCTCGCAAAGGCGAGATCGAGGATCTGCTCCGCCACCGCGCCGCGCCCCTTGGCTGTCAACACGGCCTGCCCATCCGCTTCGCCCTTCACGGCGACGGCGGTTTTCGACAGATCGTAGTTGCGCTCGAACGGGTTCTGCATGGCGGCAGTTAACCGCCAACATGCTTAACAAAACGATAAAAGCGCTGACGGTAACGCTGCGCTTGCGCGGCAAGGGGAAAGGGCGAGACGCAGCATCCATTCTCTTTTGGACGCGCCGGGAGAAATCCCACCCGTTGCGGGAACGGATCCGCAAGGTCGTTTACCAACTGTTAAGCTTGAGCAGCGATGCTTGGGTGCCGTTCCATACCGACGAGGGTAAACCCGTGGATACGTCGTCCATCGCCATTTTCCAGGCAATGACGGGCAAGATGCGCGAGCTTCAGGCCAAGCAGGAAGTCATTGCCCAGAACATCGCGAACGCCGACACGCCAGGGTACGAGGCCCGCGTTCTGGTGGAGAAGGACTTTTCCGATATTCTGGCGAACGTTTCCAACACCTCGGGCACGCCGAAGATCGCCAAGCCGCACATCAATGTGCCGGCAGCCATGAGCGCGCTGGGAAGCTCGGCTGCAGTGCAGAACAACACGGAAGCCAGCCGCGATGTCTTTGAGGTGAAGCCCAACGGCAACACGGTGGTGCTGGAAGACCAGCTGCTGTCGCTGGCGAACGTGCAGATGGAATACACGGCCCTGACCAACCTCTACCGCAAGCAGGCGGGCCTCTTGAAAACCGCCATCGGCAAGGGTGGCAACTAAGCGTCGCCAGCGACGAAGGGAGAGAGACGCCCATGGATTTGCAGCGTGCAATGGCCATTTCGGCAGCCGGGCTCAAGGCGCAGTCGCTGCGTATGCGCGTGGTGGCCGAAAACCTGGCGAACAAGGATTCCGTGGCGCAGACGCCCGATGGCCAGCCCTACCGCCGCAAGGTGGTGACGTTCCGTGACGCAATGGACCGGGAAATGGGCGCGCACACCGTGAAGGTGGACCGGGTGACCGTGGACAACAGCCCGTTCGAGAAGGCGTACATGCCCGGCCATCCGGCGGCCGACGCGCAAGGGTATGTGCTGAAGCCGAATGTGAACAGCATCATCGAGGCCAGCGACATGAAGGAAGCCCAGCGCTCCTACGAGGCGAACCTCAATGCGGTCGAAGCCGCCAAGACGCTGACCATGAGGACGATTGACCTGCTGCGCTAGAGCGCAGGAGGTTCTGACGAAAAGCGAAAGAAGAGACTGAGCCATGTCCATCCGCGCCTTCGATGCGACCAACGCCTACACCCAGGCTCTCGGACGGTCGGCCGGCAGCCTCGGCAGCGCCGGCAGTTCGCTGTCGACCGGGACGCCGATGGGAGCGCCCAATGCCTCCTTCGGCGACATGCTGGGCGAGATGTTCCACACGGCGGTCGATGCCAGCCGCAAATCTGAAGCCGTGTCGGCCCAGTCGATCCAAGGCAAGGCGGACCTGATCGACGTGGCAACGGCGGTCAACAATGCCGAGATGGCCGTCGAGACGCTGGTTGCGGTACGCGACCGGGTGGTTTCGGCCTATCAGGAAATCCTGCGGATGCCGATTTAAGGAAGGGCAGGGGCCGGCGGTCCTGCCTTCCCTTATCTCTTTTCCCCATCTGCGATCGCTCGCCACCCATTCTTTTTCGCGTCAATGAAGGGTGGGCAGCGCCCCTTCGGGCAGCAGGTGACATGCCTCGACGCGCATTCCTTCCTGCAACAGCGCTTCCCCCAGTTTCAGCGTGGCGGTGAGCACCGGCGCGATGGCATCGGCATCGCAATCCGGACCATAGGTTTCCTGCAATAGGCAGGGCAGGCGCGGATCGTCCAGCTGCGCCAGATCGACCGCCGCCAGGAAGCGCAGCTCATCTTCAACAACCGTTCCATGGCACGGGCTGGCCACCTGTACGCGCCGGGTGGCATGGCGGCTGATTTCCAAAAGCAGGTGGCACAGCAGGATGGGGACGGCCCGGCTGCACCGGGGCGCAACCAGGGCGATTGAGCGCTCGGCCCTAGCATAGTCAAGACGCGCGGCAATGAACAGGCGGCTAAGCCACAGCAAACGGTTGGCCTGCGGCGGCAGGTCGGTGCACCGGATGGCGGTGATTCGTGCCGGCCTGCGCTCATGGGAAGAAAAGAGATGTTGCGGCATGGAAGGCTCCTGTCCCCTTGGGTTCTGCAATTGATAATGACTCGCAATAATGAGGGGGTCAAGGGGCGGCTCGTAGCATGGCCTTTGGCGCCGGGGCTTGGCGGATCGTTGCGAAAGGATGGCCGCCTGGCCTGCCGTTGCCGTTTAAGACGATGTGGGGCAGCACCTTGCCGCAGAAGGCGAGGCGATGGCGGGGCGCTGACGTGCCGCATGCCAGCGCGACCGGGCGTAGCTCTGAGAGGCGAAGCTTAAAGCCGCAGCAAGGCGTAAGGGCGGCAAGGCGTAAGGGCGGCAAGGCGTAAGGGCGGCAAGGCGTAACGAATGTGCTGGCGCGAGCCGGGCGCGCGGGCGGGTTAGTGGATGCTGGGCAGCATCTCCGGCGGAACCAGCCGCATGACCCGAATAATCATGCCCCGGTCGCCCAGAGCCCTGCCCAGGTGGTGGGCGGCTTCCATGAGCCCGTCTATCCGGGAATTGGCGCACAGGTTCTGCAGCAGCATGCCCGCACGCGCCTCATCTCCGGCCTGGATGCGATCAATGGAGGCCAAGAGGGCAAGCTCGTCGGGCATCAGATGCTGGCAGTGCGGCTGGCCGAAACGCAGGTTACGGCGGGTGACGGCGATCAGTTCGGCGGCAAGCAGGCGCAGGAGGATAGTGGCAGAGCGGTCCGGCGCGCCCTTGAGGCCGCCGAGGATCTGCCGCACGGACCGCCCCTCCAGGCGCGCGGTGAGAAGCTCGCGAAAAGACCAGAGCAGGAGGTGGTCCGCCGGGGTCAACTCCAGGCAAAGAATGGCGCGGTCAGCAAACAGGTGCTCCGACGCGTCCAGAATGCCCGCGGATATGGTCCGCATTGCAGGTATCCTCCCCTCAAATCCCCTGCTATTCAGAAGCAAAAGATTGTCCTTCGCAAGAATATAGAGCGGTTCCTACGCTTCATCTGAACGCAAAGTGGCCAAGTCGCTCCGGCATCACGTAGCTCCAGCGCCATGCGGCTCCGGCGCTATGTGCTGTTCAGCCCAAAACTGCATCGACCTTGGCCATGTGCCAGAAGTAACCGGAAGCGGAATGGACGGAAAGGCCGCTCTGGTCGTAGAAATCGCATGTCTTAAGAAAGCTCCTAAGGCGGAAACCGGGCCGGGCATTCGGTCTGTCTCGCTGGAGGCGAGGCGTATCTTTCTGAATTGGAAGGGCTTTTCATGAAGCCGGGGCCTGCGTTTTTGCAAGCCGGGCTTAACCATGTATTCACCATGTTGGGCCAAGGTGGCGAAATGACCGGCGCTGAAGTTCTCGATGTGACCCGCGACAGCCTGTTCACCATGCTGATGGTGGCCGGACCGCTGCTGCTTGTGGCCCTGGTAATCGGCTTCGGCATCGGTCTTTTGCAGGCGCTGACGCAAATTCAGGAAGCCACGCTCACCTTCGTGCCCAAGCTTATCGCCATGACGATCGTGCTGCTGCTCACCGCGCCGCTGATGGGTCGGCTGATGGGCGGGCTGATGGAGCGGCTGGCCGCCCGAATTATCTCGGGCTAGCGGCGGGTCGTTCATGCCTGATTTCATGACGGCCCAGTTCACCGCCTACTTCCTGGTCTTTGCGCGGCTGGGCAGCATGCTCATGGTCATGCCGGCGCTCGGCGACGAGAATGTGCCGTCGCGCGTGCGGCTGCTGTTCGCGCTCACCCTGTCGCTCGTGGTGCTGCCGGTCGTGCTCGTCTCGCTGCCGCCCATGCCGAGGACGCTGCCCGCCACCACCGCGCTGCTCATTGGCGAGATCATCGTCGGCCTGATGCTGGGCATGGCGGTGCGAATCCTGTTCTCGGCGGTGCAACTGGCCGGAACGGTCATCGGTTTCCAAAGCGGCCTGTCGGGCGCGATGGTGTTCGACCCCGCCCAGGGCGGGCAGACGATCCTGGTGTCCCGCTTCCTCAACATGCTGGCAGTGGTGCTGGTGTTCTCGACCGACCTGCATCACCTGATGCTTGCGGGCATGGTGCGCTCCTACGCCCTGTTCCGGCCGGGCGGCGACATGATGGGCGGCGACTTCGCCATGCTGTCGGTGCAGATGCTCAGCCATGCCTTCGCGCTGGGGATGCAGATGGCCGCGCCGTTCCTCGTCTATGGCCTGGTGTTCAACGTGGGACTGGGCCTGATGGCGCGCCTGACCCCGCAGATCCAGGTGTTCTTCATTGCCCAGCCGCTGGGCATTGTCCTCTCTCTTTTGCTGCTGCTCGCGCTGATCGGCACGATCATGACCGTGTTCCTCGATCGCTTCGGCGAGGGTCTGCGGACCCTGATGGGAGGCTGAGATGGCCGGGGAAAGCGAAGACGACGACCAGAAAACAGAAGAGCCTACCCAGCGAAAGCTGGATGAGGCGCGCAAGAAAGGCCAGATCGCCCGCAGCGCCGAGATGCGCCATGTTGCCATGCTGGGCGGCGCGCTGGTGGTGGTGAGCTTCATGGCCGGCGGCATCGGCCATGGCCTTGCGCCGATGTTCGTCAATCTTCTGGGGCAGGCGGACAAATACCAGCTGGATGGCCGGGGCACGCAGAGCCTGGCCTCGAGCGTGGCGCTCAACACCGGCGCGGCGCTGTTCGCCCCGCTGGCGGTGCTGTTTCTGGCGGCGATCGTGGGCGGGGTGATGCAGGGACGGCCCACCCTCTCGTGGGAGCGGATCAAGCCGCAGTGGTCCAAGCTGTCGCCGCTCTCCGGCATCAAGCGGCTGCTTGGGGCGCAGGCGGTGGTCGAGTTCCTCAAGACCCTCGCCAAGAGCGCGCTGGTGGGCGTCGTCGGCGTCGCCGTGGTGTGGCCCTATGGCCGCCGGCTGGAACTCAGCCTGTTCGGCAGCGCGCCGGACGTTCTGGCGCTGACGGGCGGCCTCGTCATCAAGCTGCTGCTGGCGGTGGTGATCCTCGTGGCCGTGCTGAGCCTTGGCGACTTCGTCTACCAGCGCTTCTCGTTCATGAAGAAGATGCGGATGAGCCGGCAGGAGCTGAAGGACGAGTTCAAGCAAAGCGAGGGCGACCCGCACGTGAAGGCGCGCATCCGCCAGATCCGGTTGGAGCGGTCGCGCAAGCGCATGATGGCCAACGTGCCGACGGCCGACGTCGTCATCACCAACCCGACCCACTTTGCCGTGGCGCTCAAATACGATCAGGCGGCGATGGCCGCGCCCAAGGTCGTCGCCAAGGGCGTCGACAGCCTGGCGCTGCGGATCCGCGCCGTCGCCACCGAGAACAAGGTGCCGATCGTTGAAAATCCGCCGCTGGCCCGCGCGCTCTATGCCAGCGTGGAGGTCGAGGAAGAGATCAAGCCCGACCATTACAAGGCGGTGGCCGAGGTCATCAGCTACGTGATGAAGCTGCGCGGCCGGTCCTTGCCGAAGCGTCCGCCGCGGCCCTGATGGGAGCGCGCGGCGGCGGCCCGGCGTTGATATTCGACCACGCGCCAGGCAAAGAGCATGAAGGATAGCCTTGACGCGGCGCGCCTTTTGGGCATCGTCCCTAGGGTTTGACACACAGGTTCGAGGCAGGCTGCGGGCGCGCATGATCGCACGATGGTTCCCTGGAGACGAGCGCGGCTTGGAGGAAGCCGACCTGGCTGGCGGCTTGCCGCCCGAGCCCGGCTCCATGCAGTTCGCGTGGGTCGCGGCCACCGTGGTCACGCTGGGCCTGCTTTCGGCGGCGCTCATCGGCTGGAGCACCGGCGTCTGGGAAGTGAGCATCCTCTACTTCGCGCTCATGCTCGGCGCGGCGGCGCTCGCCCACTCCTGGGCCTCCGGCCGGCAGCAGCGCCCCACGGGCGCGAGCCGTGCGCTGGTGCGCGCGGCCATCGACAATCAGCCCGACGCGATGGCGGTGACTGACCGGCTGGGCGCGCTGGTGGTGGCCAATGCCGCCTACGGGGGAGATCTGCGCCGGTTATCCCTCGCCGTTCGAGCTGGCGGGGATTGATCCGGAAGCGCGGGCCCCGCTGGAGCGGCTGGCCCAGCAGGCCCGGCGCGACGGCACCGCCCGGGCGAGCGTGACCCGCGTGGTGGAGGGCCGGCACAGCGAGCTGGACGTGCATTGCCGCCGCGCCGACGATCCGGCGGGGCACTTGCTGTGGCGGGTGAGCCCATCCGAGCGCAGCCTGACGCTGGCGGGCGCGGTGAACGTGGCGGCGGGCCATGTGGGCGACTGGCTGAGCCAGGCGGACATCGGCCTCATCGCCGCCGATGGCGATGGGCAGGTGCTGGCCATCAACGCTGCCTGCGGCCGGATTTCCGGCTACGATGCAAGCGAGCTGATGGGCCGGAACCTGACGGCGCTGTTCGCCCTGGCCGATGACAGCGAGGTGCTGCTGCGGGCGGCGGACGGCTCGTCCGTGCCGGTGCGGCTGGCCGAGATTCCGCTCGCGCCCCAGGGCAGGGGCGGGGAAGCCTTCGGCTATGTTTACCTGCTGCTGCGCGAGACCGCGCATACGGTGGTGGCCGGCGGCGCGGCGGACGATATCGTGCACGGCCTGCTCGACAGCCTGCCGTTCGGTTTCGCCACGGTCGACCGGGACAGCCGCTTTCGCTACATCAACCGCGCCTTCACGCACGCGGTCGGCATCAAGCCGGAGGCAACGCCGCTCTATCCGGTCGATCTGGTGCACGAGGAAGACGCCAGCATGGTCGCCGAGGTGGTGCGGAGCGTCGCCAGCGGCCGCCTGCCGAACCGGGATCTGCAGGTCCGCCTGCGCGGCGGGCGGGCCGATCCGGTGCGGCTCAGCATCGCCCACATCGGCATCGGCGACGCGGCGGCCGTGATCGCGCTGCGCGACGACGCCGAGCAGCGGCGCCTGCAGCAGCAGATCACCCAGGCCACCAAGATGCAGGCGGTGGGCCAGCTGGCCGGCGGCATCGCCCATGACTTCAACAACATCCTCACCGCCATCATCGGCTATTGTGACCTGATGCTGCTGCGTCACGCGCCGGGCGACGCGGACTTCGGGGATCTCAACCAGATCCGCCAGAACGCCAACCGCGCCGCCAATCTGGTGCGCCAGCTGCTGGCCTTCTCGCGCCAGCAGACGCTGAGGCCGCAAATCCTGCAGGTGTCTGACGTGCTGGCCGAACTCTCCAACCTCTTGAAGCGGCTGATGGGCGAGACCATCACCCTCAACATGATCCACGGCCGCAACCTGGGGCCGGTCAGGGCCGACCCCGGCCAGCTGGAGCAGGTGATCGTCAACCTGGCGGTGAATGCCCGCGACGCCATGGGCGGCTCGGGCGAGCTGACCATCCGCACCTACCAGGTGGCGCCGGAGGAGGTGAAGAAGCTGGGCTACCAGATCATGCCGCCGGCGGACTATGTGGTGATTGCCGTCACCGACACCGGCCACGGCATCCCCAAGGAGCACCTGGGCAAAATCTTCGAGCCGTTCTTCACCACCAAGGAGGTGGGCAAGGGCACGGGGCTGGGGCTGTCCACCGTCTATGGTATCGTCAAGCAGACGGGCGGCTTCATCTTCGCCGATTCCGAGGTGGGGCGGGGCACCACCTTCACCATCTACCTGCCGGTCTACATCGCCGCGCCCGAGGAGCAGGCGGTGGAGGAAGCCAAGGCGGCGGAGGCGGTGTCCGACACCTGGGGGCATGGCACCGTGCTGCTGGTGGAAGACGAGGCCATGGTGCGCGCCGTCGCCAAGCGGGCGCTGGAGCGCAAGGGTTACAACGTGCTCACCGCCAACAACGGCGAGGAGGCGCTAGAGGTGATGGAGGGATTGGACCAGCCGGTCGACCTTCTTATATCCGACGTGGTGATGCCGAGCATGGACGGGCCGACCCTGGTGCGCCATGCCCGCGAGCGCCACCCGGACCTCAGGATCATCTTCATCTCCGGCTATGCGGAGGAGCAGCTGCGCCGCTCCATCGACGTGCCGGACGTGGCCTTCCTGCCCAAGCCGTTCTCGGTGCAGGAACTGGCCGAGGCGGTGCGGGAGGCCATCGGCCGCAAGCCGGCGCAGAACGAATCAAGTGGCGGGATTACTGCCTGAATCCAGGCAGGAACGCGTTCCAAATGTATGAATTAATGCCAATGGAATCAAAGGCTTGTCTGCCAAGCTTGCATATGAGAACAAAACAGGTACAAAGCCTGCGTTGCGTTCGACGCTCTGTGCCTCTATGCGGGAGAAAAGAAAATGTCTGCATCTCTTCGGGTGATCGAGAAAGACTCTATGGATAAATCGCGCGCACTGGAAGCCGCACTGGCACAGATCGACCGGGCATTCGGCAAGGGTTCGGTGATGAAGCTGGGCCAGCGCAGCTCGGGAGTCGAGATCGAGACCATCTCGACCGGCTCGCTCGGCCTGGACATGGCGCTGGGTATCGGCGGCCTGCCCCGCGGGCGCATTATCGAAATCTACGGCCCTGAATCCTCGGGTAAGACGACCCTGGCGCTGCATGCCATCGCCGAGGCGCAAAAGGCGGGCGGCACCGCGGCGTTCATCGACGCCGAGCACGCGCTCGATCCCGTCTATGCCCGTAAGCTGCACGTGAACATCGACGAGCTGCTGATCTCGCAGCCGGACACCGGCGAGCAGGCGCTTGAAATTGCCGATACGCTGGTGCGCTCGGGCGCGATCGACATTCTGGTCGTTGACTCGGTGGCGGCGCTGACGCCACGCGCCGAACTGGAAGGCGAGATGGGCGACAGCCACGTCGGCCTGCAGGCCCGCCTGATGAGCCAGGCGCTGCGGAAGCTCACGGGCTCCATCTCCAAGTCCAAGTGCACGGTGATCTTCATCAACCAGGTGCGTATGAAGATCGGCGTGATGTACGGCAGCCCGGAGACCACCACCGGCGGTAACGCGCTCAAGTTCTATGCCTCCGTGCGTCTGGACATCCGCCGCACCGGCCAGATCAAGGAGCGCGACGAGATCGTCGGCAACCAGACCAAGGTGAAGGTGGTCAAGAACAAGCTGGCTCCGCCGTTCAAGCAGGTCGAGTTCGACATCATGTACGGCGAGGGCGTCTCCAAGATGGGCGAAATCCTCGACCTCGGCGTGAAGGCCGGCGTCGTGGAGAAGTCGGGCGCCTGGTTCTCCTACGACAGCCAGCGCATCGGCCAGGGCCGCGAGAATGCCAAGCGGTTCCTGCTGGAGAACCCGGACATGGCCAACACCATCGAGGCGGCCATCCGGCGTAACGCCGGCCTCGTTGCCGAGGCGCTGATGACCTCGCCGAGCGAGGAAGACGACATCTAAGCCGTCGTTGCGTGTCAGGGTTCAGGGAGAACCCGTGATCCTGCTGGACAGGTAAGCTGGACAGCTAAACAGTGGCCGGGCGTTTCCGTGTGACAAGCAGGGGGACGCCCGGCCATTGTGCGTTCTGGGGCTGGAGATCTACCCCCCTTCGTTTTGGGGCGCAGCCGGTCAGACTGAAGGAGGCGCCGGAAGCGCGGCCCTGCCTTTCCAGCTCCAGTGGGCTCCTGCGCTGTTCACGCGCACGGCCCGACAAGCGTCAGGGAGCGGGAGGAACAAGCCCCTCCTATCTGTTTGGATGCACGCCTCCGCGTGTGGGGGGCAAGCCCCTCGCAAAAAGATACGGGGAGCACAGAACCGGAAAGGAAAACCGGGGCAGAGGGCGCGGCAAAGGGCGGCAAAGGGCATCCTTCGTGCGTATCCCTCTTTTCACCAGAGCGCATAAAGCTTAAGTCAGGCGCGAATTGATCGCGGTGTCCGGGCGGGAATCCGTCTTCGGGCCGCTGAGACAGGACAGGAGGCTCGGCCCTTTCTTCCCCCCCTTGCGGGAGGCCAGGGCCGAAAGATTAGAAAAGAGGCTTAGGCGTGGCCAGTTCCAACGAAATCCGCTCATCCTTCCTCGACTTCTTTCGCCGCGAAGGCCACGAGGTGGTGCCGAGCAGCCCGCTCGTGCCGCGGAACGACCCGACGTTGATGTTCACCAACGCAGGCATGGTGCCGTTCAAGAACGTGTTCACCGGGCTGGAGACGCGCCCCTACAAGACGGCAACGTCCTCGCAGAAGTGCGTGCGTGCCGGCGGCAAGCACAATGACCTGGACAATGTGGGCTACACCGCTCGCCACCACACCTTCTTCGAGATGCTGGGCAATTTCTCGTTCGGCGACTACTTCAAGGAGCGCGCCATCGATTGCGCCTGGCGGCTCATCACCAAGGAGTGGGGCATCTCCAGGGATCGGCTGCTGGTGACGGTCTACCACACGGACGACGAGGCGTTCGACCTGTGGAAGAAGATCGCCGGCTTCTCGGATGACCGCATCATCCGCATCCCGACCAAGGACAACTTCTGGTCCATGGGCGACACCGGCCCGTGCGGCCCGTGCTCGGAAATCTTCTACGATCACGGCGAGCACATCTACGGCGGACCTCCGGGTTCGCCGGAAGAGGACGGCGACCGCTGGACCGAGATCTGGAACCTGGTGTTCATGCAATACGAGCAGGTGGATGCGGAAACCCGCCTCAACCTGCCGCACCCGTCCATCGACACCGGCATGGGGTTGGAGCGCATCGCAGCCGTGCTCCAGGGCAAGCACGACAACTATGACACCGATACGCTGCGCGCGCTGATCCTGGCCTCGGCCGACGCCACCGGCACCGATCCGGACGGCGCGGGCAAGGTCTCGCACCGCGTGATCGCCGACCACCTGCGGGCGGTCAGCTTCCTCATTGCGGATGGCGTGCTGCCCTCCAACGATGGCCGCGGCTATGTGCTGCGCCGCATCATGCGCCGCGCCATGCGTCACGCGCACCTGCTGGGCGCGAAGGAGCCCCTGATGCACCGGCTGGTGCCGGCGCTGACCCAGCAGATGGGGACGGCCTACCCGGAGCTGATCCGCGCCGACGCGCTGATCCGCGAAACGCTGAAGCTGGAGGAAACCCGCTTCCGCCAGACGCTGGACAAGGGCCTGAGGCTCCTGGACGAGGAAGTCGCCCACCTGGCGCCGGGCGCTGCGCTGCCGGGCGAGGTGGCGTTCAAGCTTTACGACACCTACGGCTTTCCGCTCGACCTGACGGAAGATGCGCTGCGCTCGCAGGGCCTTGCCGTCGACAAGGGCGGCTTCGACGAGGCGATGGCCCGCCAGAAGGCGGCAGCCCGCGCGGCCTGGTCCGGCTCGGGCGAGAAGGCGGCCGAGACCCTGTGGTTCGATCTCGCCCAGGAAGCGGGCGCGACCGAGTTCGTCGGCTACAACGCCGAGACGGCCCAGGGGCAGGTCATCGCCATCGTGAAGGACGGCGCGCGCGTTGACAGCGCCACGGCGGGCGAGCAGGTGCGGATCGTCACCAACCAGACGCCGTTCTATGGCGAATCCGGCGGCCAGATGGGCGATGCCGGGCGCTTGCGCGGCGCGAACGGCCTTGAAATCGAGATCAGCGACACCCAGAAGCCGCTCGGCCTCATCCACGTGCATGTGGGCGAGGTGAAGGGCGGCACGGTGCGCGTCGGCGACGAGCTGGAGATGATCGTGGACGGCGAGCGCCGTTCGGCCCTGCGCGCCAACCACTCGGCCACCCACCTGCTGCACGAGGCGCTGCGCCGCCGCCTCGGCGCGCACGTCACCCAGAAGGGCTCGCTTGTCGCGCCGGATCGGCTGCGGTTCGATATTTCGCACAACAAGGCGCTCTCCGAGGACGAGATCGCTGCCGTCGAGGCCGATGTGAACGCCCGCATCCGCGAGAACCACGAGGTGGTGACGCGGCTGATGACGCCGGATGAGGCCATTGCCGCCGGTGCCATGGCGCTGTTCGGCGAGAAGTACGGCGATGAGGTGCGCGTCGTCAGCATGGGCGAGGAAGAGGGCAGCGAGCGTGGCCACTTCTCGGTGGAGCTGTGCGGCGGCACCCACGTCAACCGCACCGGCGACATCGGCGTGTTCGCCATCGTCGGCGAAGGCGCGGTGTCCGCAGGCGTGCGCCGCGTCGAGGCGCTGACCGGCGAGGCGGCCCGCCGCTACTTCGAGGAGCAGGAAGCCCGCGTAAAGGCGGTGGCTTCCGCGCTGAAGGCCAGCCCGGCGGAGATTGTCGATCGCGTTTCCGCGCTGATCGAGGAGCGCCGCAAGCTGGAGCGCGAACTGGCCGAGGCCAAGCGCGCCCTGGCGCTGGGCGGCGGCAGCGCAAGCGCCGGTGCCGGCGGCCCGGCGGCCGAGCAGGTGAACGGCATCAACTTCCTCGGCCAGGTGGTCGATGGCCTGCCAGCGCGCGAGCTGCGCGGCCTTGTTGATGGCGCGAAGTCCAAGCTGGGCTCGGGCGTTGCCGTGATGGTGACGACCGATGGCGGCAAGGCCTCCGTTGCGGTGGGCGTCACCGACGACCTGACAGGCAAGATTTCCGCCGTCGATCTGGTCAAGGCAGCCGTGGCGGCCGTTGGCGGCCAGGGCGGCGGCGGCCGCCCCGACATGGCCCAGGGTGGCGGCCCCAATGTCGATGCCGCTGCCGAGGCGCTGGCGGCGGTGAAGGCCGTCATCGGTGCAGCCGCGGCGGCCTGATCGGGTTGCTGCAGGAAGAATGAGGGTTTTGCAGGAGGGGCGCTCAGCCAGTGGCTTCGCCCCTCCTGCGCCTCCCGCTCGTTTCTCGGACTGCGCCCTTTGATGCCGCGCACGGCAGAAAAAACGAAGGGGTGCAGGGGGCGCGACCCCCGCAAGAAAAACCAAGATCTTAGTTCACCAAAACACTGCGGCGCGCCCTTTGCCCTCGCGCTGCTGACACGAAATTGTATTATTCCCGCAATAAACGGGGTGGCCGGTTGCAGGTCGCGTCCGGCCAATGTTTTTGCGGGAAGGCGTTTGGGCATGGATAATTCGGGTTTCAGGCAGGTTCTTCTGGCGGCCGTGGGCGCGCTGGCTCTTGTGTCGCCGACGCTGGCGTCTCCGGCCTTGGCCGCCGGGCAGGCGGCAGCGCCGGTTGCGACGGAAGCAGCCCAGCAGGCGGCTTTGCCGCGCCCCAAGCTGATCGTCGCGATTTCCGTCGACCAGTTCAGCAGCAACCTGTTCGGCGGCTGGCGCGGCCGGTATGTGGCGGGCCTCAAGCGGCTGGGCAACGAGGGGATCGTTTACCCGAACGGCTACCAGAGCCATGCGGCGACCGAGACCTGCCCAGGGCATTCGACCCTGCTGACCGGTCGCCACCCCAGCGGCACCGGCATTAACGCCAACGACTTTTACGACGTGACCCAGGGCCGGGAGGTCTATTGCCTTGAGGACACGGCCATGCGCCCGGCGCACGATCCGAAGGCGGACCCGACCGAGGGCCGCAGCGCGAAGAATCTGAAGGCCTCGACCCTGGGCGACTGGCTGAAGGCGCAGTCTCCCAAGAGCCGGGTGTTTGCCATCTCCGGCAAGGATCGCGGCGCGATCAACATGGGTGGCCACAAGGCCGATGGCGAGTTCTGGCTGGTGGGCGGCTATGGGTTCACCACCTTCGTGCCCGCGGGCCAGTCGGGCGCGAAGGCGCTGGAGCCGGTGGCCGCGCTGAACAAGCGCATCCGGGAATACTGGAAGCAGACGCCGCCCACGTGGACCTATGCGGACGAAAGCTGCCGGGCGCTGGAGCATGACTGGACGATCAACGGCAAGACCTGGCGCTCGCAGCTGCCGCCCGTGGGCTGGGATGTGAAGAGCCCCACCTTCATCAAGGACCAGTTCATGGTGTCGCCGTTCATGGACGAGCTGACCCTTGAGGGCGCGCGCGAGCTGGTCAAGGAGTACAAGCTAGGGCAGGGCGAGGCGACCGACCTCCTGGCGGTCAGCCTGTCGGCCAACGATTATGTGGGCCACCGCTACGGCACCAACGGCCCGGAAATGTGCGACCAGCAGGTGCGGCTCGACCAGCAGCTGGGCAAGTTCCTGGACGATCTGGAGGAGCTTGGCGTGCCGTTCATGGTGGTGCTGTCGGCAGATCATGGCGGCCTTGATTTCCCCGAACGCCTCAATACGCGGGACGTGCCGCAGGCCGGCCGCATCGACGGCGAGGCGTTCATGGCCGACCTGAACGGCACGCTGCGCGCGCAGCTGGGGCTGGATTACGACCCGCTGCTGGCGGCGGGCCTGGATCAGATCTGGGTGGTGGACCGCAACGGCAGGCAGCCCTCCGCCACCGAGCGGGAGCGGGTGCTGAAGGCGGCATTGCCGCTGGTGCGCCAGCGCCCGGAAGTGTCCGCCGCCTTTGATAGGGAAACGCTGCTGGGCACGCATGTTGACCGCGCCAAGCCGGTCGATGAGCTGAGCTTGCAGGAGCGGTTTGCGCTCAACACGGTGCAGGGCCGCAGCGCCGACATTTCCGTGGCGTTCAAGCCCTACCTTCAGGCGAAGAAGGCGAAGCCCGGCCAGTCGATGACCGGCCACGGCACGGTATGGAATTACGACCGCCGGGTGCCGATCCTGTTCTGGTGGCCGGGCGTGCAGCCGCAGGAGCGGCCGCTGCCGATGCCGACCGTGGATATCGCCCCGACGCTCGCCCACGTTCTCGGCATTCAGCCGGACGGCGCGTTGGACGGCCAGTGCCGCGATCTCGCCGACTTCGGCACCGGGCGGTGCGCCGAGGCGAAACGCTAAGGCGGGGAGCTGGCAGGCGAGGGCGGTTGCCATGAAGGATCATCTGGTTGCCGCCCTTGTCTATGATGGGCTTTACACCTTCGAATTCGGCTGCGTGACCGAGGTGTTCGGCCTGCATCGGCCGGAGGTGCCGGCGCCCTGGTATGACTTCGCCGTGTGCGCGGTGGATAGCGGGCCGCTGCGGGCGGCCGGTGGAGTTCGGATCGAGGCAAGCCACGGGCTGGAGACGCTGGCCCGCGCCGGCACCATCCTGCTGCCCGGCTGGCCGCGCGACCGGGAGCCGCCGGAGACGCTGCTGGAGACACTCCGCCACGCCCACGGGCGCGGCGCGCGCATCGCCTCCATCTGCTCGGGCGTGTTCCTGCTGGCGGCGACGGGCCTGCTGGACGGCCGCCGGGCCGCCTGCCACTGGATGCATGCCGAGAGCCTGAAGGCCCGGTTTCCCGCCGTACAGGTGGAGCCGGATGTTCTCTACATCGATGAAGGCAGTTTCATCACCTCGGCCGGTTCGGCGGCGGGGCTCGACATGATGCTGCATCTGGTGCGGCGGGATCATGGCGCGCGCATCTGCAACATGGTCGCCCGGCGGCTGGTGCTGCCGCCGCACCGGGAGGGTGGGCAGGCGCAGTTCGTGCGCCGTCCGGTGCCGGTGCGGGGGGCAACGCGCTTTGCCGCCGCGCTCGATGGCCTGCGAGCGGAGGTGACGCAGCCGCTGACGGTGGAGGCGATGGCGGCGCGCGCGGCTATGTCGCCGCGCACTTTCCACCGCCGCTTTCGCGAGGCGATGGGCATGACGCCGCAGGAATGGGTGATCCGGGAGCGGGTGGAAGTGGCGAAGGACCTGCTGGAGGAAGTGGCGCTGCCCATTGCCGTGGTCGCGGAGCGGGCCGGCTTCGGCGCGCCGGAGACGCTGCGGCTGCATTTCAAGCGCATCACCGGGCAGACGCCCGCCGCCTACCGCCGCCTGTTCGGCGGACACGAGGGGACAGGCGACGCATCGGCCTGAGCGGCTTTCCAAGGATTTGGCAGGAATGCCCCGGTGGATTGTCGGCCCTGCCACTCACGGTGCGGGGCGCTGGCCGCTTAAATGCCCTCCGGTTCAGCAGCGGAAGGCAGGACATGATCCAACAGATCACGGCAAGCGCGGTGGCGGCAATTCCGGCAGCTTCTCCCGAGGCGGCGCTGGCCCACTTCGAGGCGCGGCTGACGTTCGAGACGGACTGCGCCGATGTGCACGCCGCGCTTGCGGCAGGCGCGGCGGATTTCGTGCTGCTCGATGTGCGGGGGAGAGCGCCTTTGCGCGCGGGCACGTGCCGGGGGCGATCAATCTGCCGCACCGGGAAATCAGCAAGGAAACGCTGGCCCGCTGGCCGGAGGGGACGCTGTTCGTCGTCTACTGCGCCGGGCCGCACTGCAACGGCGCGAACCGGGCGGCGGTGCAGCTGGCGCAGCTGGGGCGCTTGGTGAAGGAGATGATCGGCGGCATCACCGGCTGGCTGGACGAGGGTTTCGCGCTGGAAGACTAGGGCGGTTTGTTTTTATGCGGGGACCCCGGATCCCTGCATCCCTGGGGAAGGTGGGGCTGCTAGTTGGAAGGTCCTCCGCGAATGAAAGCGCGAAAATCCTATAGCCGGTCGAACACAGAACCCATGCGGGGGCTGAACAGGCGATCGTAGGTCTTCAGCAGAAAGCCGTCGGTCATGCCCGCTACATAATCGCAGATGACGCGCAGGCCGCCACCGGCGGCGTACTGCTGATGAACGTCCACCGGCAGCAGGGTTTTGGGGTCGGAGCACAGCGCCTCGAACACCGAGACCACCATTTGCTGGCCCTTAAATTCCAGCTGCTGAACCTGCGGGCTAAGAATAACCGTCTTCATGATGAGCGCGCGCAGGGCATCAAGGAAGACGCGATGCTCGGGCGGCAGGCTGGCGCGGTAGCGCAGCAGCGGCTCGGCAAAGCGGCCGGTGTCTTCAAGCACGGCGTTCTTGACGAAATAGTGCACCATTTCGCCGATGAGGCGTTTGCGAAGGCCGCCATCGCCGAACAGGCCCGAGAGATAAAAATCGTAAGGGTCGCCCTGAATGGCGTAGCGGCCACCAGAGGCGAGATCCTGCAGGAACCGGGCGCAGGTTTCTACCGGGACAAACGGCGCGAACGCCTCCCGGCTGATGAGGGAAAGGGCAATGGCGTCCTCCAGATCATGGACGCCGTAGGCGATGTCGTCTGCCAGATCCATGATGCTGCAATCGAGCGACTTGTGCAGCGGCCTGTGGTGCTTGTCCTCGCGCGTCTCCAGCCGCTGGAATTCGTCCCGGTCGGCGGCGGCGAAGGGGGCGAGAACCCAATCCACCACATCCTGCTCGCTATCGAGGTAGCATTTGGGCGGATGGCAGGCATTGCGGTCGATAATGCGGATGAGTGCGGCCTTTTCATCCAGCCGGGGCACGACCTGCGGGTTGCGCGCGCGGCTGTAGGATGCCGGATATTTCAGGACTCCAAGCAGGGTGCAGCGGGTAAGGTTGGCGCCATGCCGTTCCGAGAAGGCTTCCAGCCGGGAAAGGATACGCAGGGTCTGGCCATTGCCCTCAAAGCCGCCGGCATCGCGCATGCAGTAGTTGAGCGCCACCTCGCCGCCATGGCCGAAGGGCGGGTGACCCAAATCGTGGGTGAAGCCGATGGTCTGGATCAGGCAGGCCTCGGGCAGGTGAGCGTGGGCTGGATGCTCCGGCCAGAAGACGCGGAAATGCTCCACCAGCCCACCGGCGATCTGCGCCACCTCCAGCGAGTGGGTGAGGCGGGTGCGATAGAAGTCGCTGTCGCCGAGATTGAGGATCTGGGTCTTGCCCTGAAGGCGCCGGAAGGAGGCGGAGTGAATCACGCGGGCATAATCGATGTCATAGGGCGAGCGCGCGTCCTGCTGCTTTGCCCTCGGAGTGTCGCGCCGCTCGGTCCACATGGATGCTGGATATCCCTGCTGAATGGATTGGTGCGGTTATAGGCAAAGCCTCCGCTGGTTGAAAAGCCGGGAAGGAGGCGCGTTTGCCATGCCTTGCCGCGCTTTGGCTATGGGTCCTCGCGGGCGTTCTCGGTCAGCACCTGGGCCTCGAAGTCGGCGAGCGGCACGGGGCGGCCATAGAGGAAGCCCTGCAGGCACGGCGCGCCCATATCGGCGATGCGTTTGGCGATCACCTCGGTCTCGACGCCTTCCACCACCACATGAAGGCCAAGGCGGTTGGCGAGGTCGAGAATGGCCCAGACGATCTTCTCACTGTCAGAGCCTTCCTCCAGGTTGGCGATGAAGCTCCGGTCGATCTTGATTTCCTTGATCGGCAGGTTGCCGAGATAGCTGAGCGAGGAATAGCCGGTGCCGAAGTCGTCGATGGAAAGGCGCACGCCAAGGCCTGCCAGGGCTTCCATCACATCGATGTTCTGCCGGGAGCCCTCCATGGCGGCGGTTTCGGTGATCTCCACGATCAGCCGATCGGGCCGGTAGCCGTGGTTGGCGATCATCCCCGAGACGGCGCTGGCGAAGCCCCGGTCGCGGAACTGGTAGGAGGAGGCATTGATGGAGAGGTCGAGCGCGCCGAACACGCCGCCGCGCCGTTCCCAGTCGCCCAGCGTCTTGCTGGCCTCCCGCGCCACCCAGTTGCCGAGCGCGTTGATGAGGCCGAATTTCTCGGCCAGGCCGATGAAGGCGGCCGGCGGCAGCAGGCCGCGCTCCGGGTGGTTCCAGCGCAGTAGCGCCTCCGCGCCGCAGATGCGGCGGGTCGCGGCATCGATCTTGGGCTGGTAATAAAGCTCCAGCTCATCCTCGGTGATGGCGCGGCGCAGCTGAAGACTGGTTTGCAATTCGTCGCTGGCCTTCTCGCCCATGTCGGGCGTGAAGAAGCGAAAGCCCGCCCGGCCCTTGCCCTTCACATCGAACATGGCGATGTCCGCGCGACTAATCAGCTCCTCGGGCTGGCTGCCGTCCTCTGGATAGCAGGCGAGGCCGATGCAGCAGGACAGGTTGAGGGTGTGGCCATCGATCTCGTAGGGCTCCTCGATGGTGCGGCAGATGCGCTGGGCGATGATCTCGCCGACGGACCGCTCAACCGGAGCCCTGGCAATGATGATGAACTCGTCGCCGCCGAAGCGCGCCACCAGATCATCCGGCCGCACGGCCTGCCGCATGCGATCTGCCACGTGCGCCAGCAAGACGTCGCCCACCTTGTGACCGAACTCATCGTTGACCGCCTTGAAACCATCCAGGTCCACGAACATGACGATGTAGCGAGACTGCTCGCGCGATTCAGGCGTGGGCAGGGTCCGCAGGTGCCAGTCGAGGGCGGTGCGGCTGGCAAGGCCGGTGAGGGGATCGCTCATCGCCAGCCGCTCCAGCTGGGCGTTGGCTTGCTCGAGCGAGCGGTTGAGCTTGCTGGTGGCGGATTCGTAGCGGCTGTCGAGAAAGGCCACGATGATGGTGCTGCCCAGTAGCACCGATGCGCCGACGGCCGCGATCTGCCCCAGGGTCGAGATATCCAGCGAGCCGGTTGCGCCGCAGATGCTGCCCACCGCGAAGTTGGCGGCCATCATGCCGGTGTAGTGCATTCCGGAGATGCCCAGCCCCATGATCGCTGCGGCGGCAAGCATGGGCAGGATGAGGAGATTGTCGGCGCCTTCCCTGCGGCCGAGGGTGAAGCAGGTCCACAGGGCGGCGATGGAGGCGACGATGGCGATAATCAGGGAAGCAGCGAACAGCGTGGGGTCATAGGTGATGGCCGGCTGCATCTTCATGGCGGCCATGCCGGTGTAATGCATGGCGGCAACCCCGAGCCCCATGAGCAGACCGCCCAGCAGCAGGCGGTTGGTGGACAGCTCCGAGCGCGTCACTTCATTGAGCGCGAACAGGCACACGCCCAGCGCGATGACCAGCGAGAGCAGGGTGAGGGGCGCATCATAGCCCACCGGGATCGGCAACTTGAACGCCAGCATGCCAACGAAGTGCATGCTCCAGATGCCGCCGGCCATGGACAGCGCGCCGAGCGACAGCCACAGCGGGCGCAGGCCGGTCGAGACGACCATGCGCTGGGTGACCGCCAGAGCAACATAGGCGGCGCAAGTGGCGATAAAATAGGAAGCAATGACCAGAAGCGGATCAAAGCTTCCGGTCATGGTCTCGGCAGCTGGCAGGTCAAAGCTGGTAAACAAACGCATCAGTTACGCCCGCTCCGCAAGTGGATCGTTTCACTGGTGGGCTTTACCGGTAAGCTTCTGACGAAATCGTAAACATGCTGAAAACCAAACCCGCGGATGGCGGTTGGTGGTTGGGAGGAAATTATATTTTCGCCTCAATTGGTTATTGAGGATTTCTCATCTTGAAACGCAGGGCTGGGCCGGCGGGAGGGCGCACGCTCCTCAGGCTTTGTGCGTATGATAAAAGGAAGGGCCGCGATGCGTCGCGGCCCTTCCTTGTCTCGATCTGAATCGGCCCGTAAGGCCGATTCGGCTCGTCGTTGCGGCAGGTGGCCTTAGGCGGCCATCGCCTTTTCCAGGTTCTCGACGATCGCCTCGAAGAACTTCTCGGTGGTCAGCCAGGGCTGATCCGGGCCGACGAGGATGGCGAGGTCCTTGGTCATCTTGCCGCTCTCGACGGTCTGGACGCAGACGCGCTCCAGGGTCTCAGCGAACTTGGTGACTTCCGGGGTGCCGTCCAGCTTGCCACGGTGCTTCAGGCCGCCGGTCCACGCGAAGATGGAGGCGATCGGGTTGGTGGAGGTCGCCTTGCCTTCCTGATGCATGCGGTAGTGACGGGTGACGGTGCCGTGGGCGGCCTCGGCCTCCACGGTCTGGCCGTCCGGCGTCATCAGGATCGAGGTCATCAGACCCAGCGAGCCGAAACCCTGGGCCACCTGATCCGACTGCACGTCGCCGTCGTAGTTCTTGCAGGCCCAGACGAACTTGCCGCTCCACTTGAGGGCGCTGGCCACCATGTCGTCGATCAGGCGGTGCTCGTAGGTGATGCCGGCGGCCTGGAACTTGTCCTTGAACTCGCTGTCAAAGACTTCCTGAAACAGATCCTTGAAGCGGCCGTCATAGGCCTTGAGGATCGTGTTCTTGGTGGAGAGGTACACCGGCCAGCCGCGGGCCAGGCCATAGTTCATGCAGGCGCGGGCAAAGTCGCGGATCGACTCGTCCAGGTTGTACATGCCCATGGCAACGCCGGAGGAGGGGAAGTTGAAAACCTCGAACTCCTGCTCGTCCTTGCCGTCCTCGCTCACCCACTTCATGGTGAGCTTGCCGGCGCCCGGCACCTTGAAATCGGTGGCGCGGTACTGGTCGCCGAAGGCGTGACGGCCGACCACGATGGGGTCGGTCCAGCCCGGCACGATGCGCGGCACGTTCTTCATGATGATCGGCTCGCGGAACACGGTGCCGCCCAGAATGTTGCGGATGGTGCCGTTGGGCGACTTCCACATCTTCTTGAGGTTGAATTCCTTCACGCGGGCTTCGTCCGGCGTGATGGTGGCGCACTTCACGCCGACGCCATACTGCTTGATGGCGTTGGCGGCATCGATCGTGATCTGGTCTTCGGTCTCGTCGCGCTTCTGGACGCCGAGATCGTAGTACTTCAGGTCGATGTCGAGGTACGGCAGGATGAGGCGCTCACGGATCCATTGCCAGATGATGCGGGTCATCTCGTCGCCGTCGAGCTCGACGACCGGATTTTTCACTTTGATTTTAGCCATTAAATCCCTCCGGAACAGCAACTAGCCGCGGGCGCGGTGCGTCAAGAAATTCCGCTGGGTTGTGTAGCAGGCCGGGCCGCCAAATCAACTGGCACGGCCGTTTCGGTCCCAAAAACCTAATCCCGTCGCCGGCCGGGCGCTGCGCTGCGCGGGGCCGACCCGCGCCCGAGCATGGCCATCAGCGACTCAAGGTCCGGCAGGGCCACGGCCTCGGCAAGCAGGCGCGTATCCCCGAAGCCTTCCGCCACCACGTGTTCCAGCAACGCCTGAAACGGCCGCCAGTAGCCATTGGGTCCGAGAAGCCAGGTGGGCTTGGCGTGCTCGCCCAGCTGGGACCAGGTCATCATCTCCAGCAGTTCATCGAGCGTGCCGATGCCGCCGGGCAGGGCAAGGAAGGCGTTTGACCGGGCGGCCATCACCTGCTTGCGCTGTTGGAGGGTATCAACCACCACCAGTTCGGTAAGGCCCGGCTGGGCAATCTCGACGGTGGCGAGATAGGCGGGAATGACGCCGATCACCCGGCCGCCGGCATCAAGCGCCGCGCGCGCGGCAATGCCCATCAGCCCGAGCGCGCCGCCGCCGTAAACAAGCGCGATGCCCTCCTGTGCCAGCCGCGCGCCAAGCTCGGCCGCCAGCACGGCATGGGCCGGATCATGGCCGGTGCGGGAGCCGCAGAACAGACACAGATGGCTGGTCTGGCGGGCCGGCGCGGCGGGATCCTGCGAAGCGGTTTCGGCGGAAGCGGCGGTGTCTTGCGGCTGTGTCATGTCGACGGCGAGCATAGCCTTGGCGGGCGCGCCTCGCCAGAGGCGCGCGGTAAAAAGGCCGGGTGGGGATCTGTCAGCGGGCGGGCCAGAGATCCGATTCGATCAGCTCGATCACCGGCTGGACCGGCAACAGCGCGCTGGTGGCCTGGGCGACCATCTCGCGGAAGGAGACGGGCTGGGAATAGGAAAGGTCGCGCTGAAGCCGCACCTGCCCGCCCATCAGGGAGAGACCGGCGCAGGGCCACAGGTCGCGCAGGTGGCGCAGCGTATCGAGCACGCGGCGGCGCGAGGAGCGGTCCTCGCTGGTGAACGGCACGGTGCCGACAACGCCGCTGAGGCGGAGCCGGACTTCGCTGTCCGCCTGCTCCACGTCGATCTGGTAATGGCCGGAACGCCAGCGGAACTGGAACGAGGTGGGCAGGGACATGGGGTGGCTCGTCACCACGTCCATCAGCATCGCCGCCGCACGGTCCAGGGTCCAGCGCGTGTCGTTGGGCATCTCGGGCCATTCAAGGGCCGGGTCGAAAGAGTGTTGGGCGAGTGTCACGGCACGGTGTTCCGGTTAACGCTATTTCAGGAAGCTTAAGTTCCGCGCCCTCAACAATAGGTTAATGCGTGAGCAGGAAATGCGAAAATACCGCAGAAGGCGGCCAGCGCAGCGGCTTTGCGCCGGAGGGGCTACGGCCGGGGTGGGCGGCGAAACAGGCTCGGGGGATGGAATTGCCGCGCATTCGGTGTACCAATTCGGACGGAGCGAGGCGCGGGTGGGACCGCCAAGGGGCGGTCACGCTTGCGGCCAGGGCTGCCATGAGTTAACGCCGAACTTTAAGACGCGCGATCAGTTCGCGGTGAAGGAACAATGATGGATTTTCTGACCAAATTGCCGCCGGTTCATCCGGAAGGGCGCAAATTCGCTGCCATTGCCGCCATCATCACGCTGCTGTTCTTCCTGTTCGGGTGGACGGCCCTGGGGTGGATCGGCGTTGTGCTCACCATTTGGGTGCTGGCCTTTTTCCGCGATCCGGCGCGGGTGACCCCGGTGGGCGATGACCTCATCATCTCGCCGGCCGACGGCATCGTGTGCATGATCGCCAAGGTCGCGCCGCCGGTGGAAATGGGACTGGGCGCCGAGGAGCGCACGCGCGTTTCCATCTTCATGAACGTGTTCAATGTGCACATCAACCGCACGCCGGTCTCCGGCACGGTGGAGCGAATCGTCTACATCCCCGGCAAGTTCATCAATGCCGAGCTGGACAAGGCGAGCGAGGACAACGAGCGCCAAATGTTCGTGATCCGCACCGATGAGGGCGTGAAGATCGGCATGACCCAGATCGCGGGTCTCGTGGCGCGCCGCATCGTCCGCTTCGTGCGCGAGGAGGACAAGGTGGCGGCCGGCGAGCGCGTCGGTCTCATCCGCTTCGGCAGCCGCGTCGATGTCTACCTGCCCGAGGGCGTCGCCCCGCAGGTGGCGGTCGGCCAGACCATGGTGGCTGGCGAGACCGTTCTTGCCCGCATGGGCGTATCGGAAGCCATCGGAGGAGTGGTCCGGTGAGCGCAGCCCAGGCGGACGGCCCCGGCAACAGCGGGGCCGCCGAAGAGCGGGATTCCGGCAGGCGCCTCCTGCCCATGCGCGCCTTCGTGCCCAACGCCATCACCGTCCTGGCGCTGTGCTTCGGCCTCACCGGCGCGCGCTTTGCCATCATCGGCAACTGGGAAAAGGCGGTGGCGGCCATCATCATCGCCGGCGTGCTTGATGGCATCGACGGGCGAATCGCCCGCCTGCTCAAGGGCGCGTCGCGCTTCGGCGCGGAGCTGGATTCGCTGTCGGACGTGATCGCCTTCGGCGTTGCGCCCGCCATCATCATCTATCTCTGGGCGCTGCATGGCCTGGGCGGCGTCGGCTGGGTGGTGGCGCTGGCCCATGCGGTGTGTTGCGCCCTGCGGCTGGCGCGCTTCAACGCCCAGCTCGACGTGGACAACCAGCCGCACAAGCAGGCCGGCTTCCTGACCGGCGTGCCCTCGCCGGTGGGGGGCGGGGCTGACGCTCAGCCCCATCTTTCTCGACAAGTGGCTGGAGACCGACCTGTTCGGCGAGCCGCTGGTCGCCGGCATCATCGTGGCGACGACCGCCTTCCTGATGGTCTCCAACCTGCCGACCTTCTCGTGGAAGTCGGTGAAGCTGCGGCGCTCCATGCGGCTTCCGGTCCTGCTGCTGGTTGGCCTGTTCGCCGCCAGCCTCTACTCCGCGCCGTGGGGCACGCTGTCGCTGATTTCCATTGGCTATGCCGGCAGCATCCTGTTCAGCGTGCGTAGCTATGCGCGCCTGCTGCGGCAAAAGCGGGCTGAGGCAGCCGCAGCGGCGGACGCATCCACCACGACGAAGCCGTCCCCAGAGAAGACTGGCGCCGCAGGCGGCGCTGACGGCGCAGCCTGACCGGCTGACCGGTCGGCGCGGGTTCTTCAATCACCGCCGCCGGGAGCGGTTCGATCGACGGCAGCGGGCGCGCCTCCAGCGAGGCCGCCCGCGCCGGGCCCCCGGCCGAAGCCTCCGCGCGCAGCGCCATCATCGCCGAGCGGAACGAGCTGACCATCGCCGCGATACCGACGATCCCTGCGCCCAGAAAAAGCATCACACCGAGAGCGTGAAGAAGCATGGGAACCCCCTGTTGCCTTCGTTTCGGGGCGATGTTCACGTTTTGTTCCGTTGGTGTCAAGGCTTTTTTTCGTGCGTTCCCTTGCCGGGGTTCATCCCAGCGTAAGGTTTAGCGTGCATTCATTTCCCGACAGGGAGGGGATCGATGTACTTGAAACCACGGCCAGAGCCGGCGGAAGGGGTAACTCTTGCCGCCTCCGTCAAGCTGATCTGCCCCCGAAACATGCAAGGGAGCATGCGGGCGCTGGTGCTTCGACAGCCCGATGGGCGCTGGGATCTGCCGGGCGGGCACCTGGAACCTGGCGAGGGCTGGGAAGAGGCGCTCGCCCGTGAATTGCAGGAGGAGCTGGGGCTCCCCCCTGCCGGAGGTTCGCCCGATAGGCGAATGGCTCTATGCGCGACCGCATCGGCCGGCGCGACTCATCACCTTCTACCAGCTGGTGGCGGAAGCCGCGTTCGATCTCGCCGACCTGCGCCTCAGCGACGAGCACGAGGAAGCCCTGTGGGCGCACGCTGCGGACCTGGACAGGCTTGACATGCCCTCCGGTTTTCGGGACGCACTCCGGACAGTGGTTGCGGCTCAGGGCTGAAGCGAGGCGCCTATCAGCAAATATATGGAGATCGAGCGGCGGTTTCTCGTGCGGGGAGCCAACTGGCCCCAGCCTTACCGCAGTGCGAAGGTGCGTCAGGTTTATCTCAACCAGCGCGAGGATCTGTCGGTCCGGGTGCGCTCCATGGACGGGGCCTACTGGCTGACCCTGAAGGCGGGGGTCTCCTCCGGCACACGGCAGGAGTTCGAGTGGCCCATCCCGGCAGAGGATGGTGCGGCGATCCTCGAGCGGCTGGCGGCCTATCCACCCATCGAGAAGACCCGCCACTATGTGAAGGACGCAGGAAGGGTGTGGGAGGTGGATGTGTTCGAGGGCCGCAACGCCGGCCTCATCATCGCCGAGACTGAACTCCACGCCATCAACGAGCCTTTGGCGCTGCCCGGCTGGCTCGGCCCCGAAGTGACGGACGACAAGCGCCTCAGCAACAATGCCCTCTACCGCCACAGCTTCGCCGACTGGGGCATGACCTACGCCGAACTGGTGGCGGAGCTTGACCAGAAATAGGGGGGACCCCCTGCCGGGCGGCGTTGCCGTTTTACAAAGCCGAATGTTAGCCTACCTCGAAAGAACAGAAGACCGGGGGGAGGCGGCAGATGCTTGGAAAAATGCAGGATTGGCCCCTGTTGATCTGGCGGCTGATCGAACACGCGGCCATCGCCCATGGCCGGCAGGAAATCGTAACCGCAACGGTTGAGGGGGAGCGCCACCGCTACACCTGGGCGGATGCGCGGCACCGCTCGAAGCAACTGGCGGAAGCATTGACGCGGCTCGGCGTGAAGCCAGGGGAGCGCGTCGGCACGCTCGCCTGGAACACCCACCGTCACCTGGAGGCGTGGTTCGCCGTCTCCGGCATGGGGGGCGGTGGTGCACACGCTGAACCCACGCCTGTTCGCCGAGCAGCTGGTTTACATCATCAACCACGCCGAGGACACGGCGCTGCTGCTGGACCTCAGCTTCGTGCCGCTGGTAGAGAAGCTGGCCCCGGCGCTCAAGACGGTGAAGCACTACGTCATCCTCACCGACCGTGGCCATATGCCGGAGACCAGCCTGCTCAATGCCCTGTGTTATGAGGAGCTGATCGCCGCCGAGCCGGGCGACTTCCAGTGGCCGATGATGGATGAGCGGACGCCCTCCAGCCTCTGCTACACCTCCGGCACCACGGGCAACCCCAAGGGCGTGCTCTATACTCACCGCTCAACGCTGCTCCACACCCTGCTCATCAGCATGGGGGACACGCTGGGCCTCACCTCGGCGGGCATCGGCCTGCCGGTGGTGCCCATGTTCCATGCCAACGCCTGGGGCATGCCCTACAGCGCGGCAGCGGTGGGGGGCCAAGCTGGTGCTGAACGGCCCGCATTTCGACCCGGTGAACCTGCAAAGGCTCATCATCGAGGAAGGCGTCACCTGCACGGCGGCGGTGCCCACGGTGTGGCTCGGCATGCTCCAGCATCTGGAGAAGACCGGCACCACCCTCGGGCCGCTCGAACGGCTGGTGATCGGCGGGGCCGCCGCACCGCGCATGATGATCGAGGCCTTCGAGGACAAATACGGCATCAAGGTCTTCCATGCCTGGGGCATGACCGAGATGTCCCCGGTTGGCTCCATCGGCAGCCTCACCGCCGAGGCGGAGCGGTTGCCGAAGGCGCAGCAGCTCGACCTCAAGTGCAAGCAGGGCCGGGCCATGTTCGGCGTGGACCTGAAGGTGACGGACGACGACGGCCGCACGCTGCCGCGCGACGGCACGTCCGCCGGGCACCTCAAGGTGCGCGGCCCGGCGGTGGTGGAACAGTATTTCAAGGGCGAGGGCGGGGATATCCTCGACGAGGACGGCTACTTCGACACCGGCGACGTGGCGACCATCGACGCGCTGGGCTTCATCCAGATCACCGACCGGGCGAAGGACGTCATCAAGTCCGGCGGGGAGTGGATCTCTTCCATCGACCTCGAGAACGCCGCCGTCGGCCACCCGGCCGTGGCGGAGGCGGCGGTCATTGGCGTGCCCCATCCCAAGTGGGACGAACGGCCGCTGCTCATCATCGTCCGCAAGCCGGGCGAGGCGGTGGGGAAGGAAGAGATCCTCGCGTTCCTCCAGGGCAAGGTTGCCAAATGGTGGCTGCCCGACGACGTGGTGTTCGTGGACGAAATCCCCCACACCGCCACGGGCAAGATCAGCAAGCTGGAACTGCGCCGCCAGTTCAAGGACTACAAGCTGCCGAGCGCTGCGTGAGGGCGTTGGTGGAGGTGTTTGATTTTGCAGAGGGTCTTGGACCCTCTGCACTCCCGTCTATTTTGCGGTGGCGCGCGGCATGAAGGGCGCGGCCTATCTTATTGGGTTTATTGGGGCGAGACTGTTGCCGCCCGTTGCGCCAAGGAATTCAAGGTTGGCACGGCCCTGTAAAACGAATGGGAGGTGCAGGAGGGGTAAGCCCCTCCTGCGAAAAACTTTAAATCCAGCCCTACCGCCGCGGTGCGGCGGCGCGGCGGAGGCGGTCGTTGATGGCGGCGCCAAGGCCGTCTTCGGGGATGGGGGCGACGGCGATGCCGCTGGCATTGCTGCTTTCGGCCAGATGGAGGGCGTCGAACAGGCGGGCGGCGGCTTCCAGAAGGTCGCCCTGAGGGCTAAGGTTGATATCGCCGTTCAAGCCGTTGAAGCCAATGAAGATTTCGCCCGGCAGGGGAGTGGCGGCGTTGAGGCGCACGGGCTGGCGGGGCGCATAGTGGCTGGACATCTGGCCGGGGGCCTGAATCTTGCCGTCCGCTGCCGCGAGCACGGGGGCGATCGCTTCAAGCGCCTCGCGCGGAATGGGGCCGGGGCGCAGCAGGCGGAGCTGTTCGCCTTCCACAGCGACGATGGTGGATTCCAGCCCGGCTTCGGTTGGTCCGGCGTCGAGGATGAGGGGGATGCGCCCTTGAAGGCCCGCCAGCACGTGGTCTGCCCTGGTGGGGCTGATGCGCCCGGAGGGGTTGGCGCTGGGGGCGGCGACGGGGCGTCCGAGTTCGGCGATAACCGCTTGAGCAGTCGGGTGTTTCGGGCAGCGGATGGCGATGGTGGGCAGGCCTGCCTGCACCAGCTTTGCGGCCGGGCTGTCGGCGCGGGCGGGCAGCACCAGCGTCAGGGGGCCGGGCCAGAAGGCCTTGATGAGGCGCTGAGCGAGCGGCGGCAGGTCGGCGAGCCTTGCCGCCATGGCCGGGCCATCCACATGCACAATGAGCGGGTTGAACGACGGGCGGCCCTTGGCCGCGTAAATGCGGGCCACGGCTTCGCCGTTGGTGGCGTCCGCCGCGAGGCCGTAGACGGTCTCTGTGGGCAGGGCGACCAGCTGCCCGCGCGCCAGAGTGTCGGCGGCGGCGGCAATGCCTGCAGCATCGGCAGGAAGCACCGCCGTATGCTGCGCGTCTTCGTGAGGTGTTGCGTGCCCGGTCATCATCCGCCGCTATACGGCCAGCGCGCCGAAAGTGCTACTGTTTGAATGCCACAGCTGTTTGTGAGCAGGTCCTTGGCCGCCGCAGGAGAGGTTTCGTGAGCTATACCGCGCCAACCCTGGAACAGAAGTTCGTTCTGGAAACCATTGCAGATATTCAACAATTATCGGGCTTGCCGGGTTTCGATAGCCTGAGCGGAGACCTGGTTTCCGCCATTGTGGACGAGGCCGGAAAGTTCGCGGAAGAGGTGTTCGCGCCGCTCAACCGCATCGGGGACGAGCAGGGGGCGACCTGGACCGATGGCACGGTGACGCTGCCGCCGGGGTTCAGGGAAGCGTACGCGCGCTATGTGGAGGCGGGCTGGGGTTCGCTCACCGCCAATCCGGAATACGGCGGGCAGGGGCTGCCCTTCGCCCTGTCGGCGGCGGTGCAGGAAAGCTTGACCAGCGCCAACATGGCCTTTTCGCTGTGCCCCATGCTGACGATGGGTGCGATCGAGGCGCTGGAGGCCCATGCCTCGGAGGAGCAGAAGCGGCTTTACCTCTCTCGCCTGGTGACCGGCGAGTGGACCGCCACCATGAACCTCACCGAGCCGCAGGCGGGATCGGACGTGGGCGCGCTGAAGACGAAGGCGGAGCGCCAGCCGGACGGCACCTACCGTATCAAGGGCCAGAAGATCTTCATCACCTGGGGCGAGCATGACTGCGCGGAGAACATCATCCACACGGTGCTGGCCCGCACGCCGGATGCCCCAGGCGGCACCAAGGGCATTTCGCTGTTCATCGTGCCGAAGTTCCTGGTGAACCCGGACGGCAGCTTGGGCGCACGGAATGACCTGCGCTGCGTTTCCATCGAACACAAGCTGGGCATCCATGCCTCGCCCACCTGCGTGATGAGCTATGGCGATAACGATGCCTGCGTCGGCTATCTGGTGGGCGAGGAGAATGCCGGCATGCGGGCCATGTTCACCATGATGAACCACTCCCGCATCAACGTGGGGCTTCAGGGTGTCTCCATTGCCGAGCGGGCCTATCAGGGCGCGCTCAGCTACGCACGGGAGCGGGTGCAATCGGCCAGGATGGGGGCGCCCACGCGCGCGCCGGTCAGGATCATCGAGCACGCGGACGTGCGGCGGATGCTCCTCACCATGAAGGCGCGCACGGAAGGCGTGCGGGCGCTAGCCTATTACAATGCGGCGGCGGTGGACCGGGGCATCCATGGGCAGGATGACGAAGCCCGCAAGGCGGCCAAGGGGCTGGCGGATCTCCTGACTCCACTCACCAAGGCCTATGCCACCGACACCGGCGTTGAGGTGGCCAGCCTTGCCATCCAGGTGTTCGGCGGCATGGGCTTCATCGAGGAAACCGGCGCGGCCCAGCACCTGCGCGACGCCCGCATTGCGCCGATCTACGAGGGCACCAACGGCATCCAGGCGCTCGACCTTGTGGGCCGCAAGCTGCCGATGGATGGCGGCGAGCACTGGCAGCGTCTGTTCGCTGATATCCGCAGCTTCGCCGATGGTCTGGCGGGAGAAGGGGCGGCAACCACGCTCAAGGCTCCGCTGGCGGATGCCCTTGCCCGGTTGGAGACGGCGACCCACTGGCTCGCCACCCATGCCAACCGGCCCGACGATATCGCCGGCAGCGCCACGCCTTACCTGCGCCTGTTCGCATCCGTGGTGTGCGCCTATTTGCTCGCCCGCCAGGCGGCGGAAGCGGAGCGACGGCTGACAACAGGAGAAGGAGACGAAGGTTTCCTCAGCGCCAAGGTCGTCACCGCCCGCTTTTATATCGAGCAGATCCTCCCGCAGGACATTGCCCTGCTTGGCCCTGTCATGAAGGGCGCAGAACTGCTCTATGCGCTGAGCGAGGACCAGTTCCTCGCGGCGTGAGCTGGGAGTCCTCTGTTCAGTCCAGCGGCGTCTCGGCAAACGCCGGGAGCGCCTCCGCTCTGGCGGACAGGGCGGCAATCGCCGGGTAGTCCGACGGCGACACGGTATCCGGCAGGATGTACTGCGTGAACCGCCACGCCACGGCCGCCGTCACGTCGGCCTGCATCGGGCGGTTGCCGAACAGCCAAGACTGGCCGTCGCCCAGCTCGGCATCCAGCAGGGCATAGGCCTGGTGGAGCTGCTCGAGAACCCGGTCGATCCAGGGGCCGTGCTGCTTCTCCGGCGGGCGCAGGTTGCGCTCGTAGATGATCTGGGCGGTCTTCTCGCAGGCGACGAGCGCAAGGCCGATGATGCGCTGCGACAGGGTGAAGTCGGCGCTGAACGCCGGGGTCAGCCTGAGCTCCGCCGGGGCCAGACGTTCCGCATATTCAAGGATGAGGGTCGAATCCATCAGCGTGACGCCGTCCGGCGTCACCAGGGTGGGGGCCTTCACCACGGGATTGATGGCCGCGAATGCGTCGTATCCCCGGAAGACCGAGATGGGCCTGTGCTCGAAGTCCAGACGCATGAGCTTCATCGAGACGGCGACGCGCCGCACGAAGGGGGAGTCCATCATTCCGATGAGCTGCATGGTGCGTCCTTCCGAAGGCTGTGTGCCTACTTGTTCCGGAACCACCCCGTCAGCGCGAAGCGGCCCGGCGGGGCGAAGTTAGGCACGTAGGAGACGCTGTGGCGCTGGGGCACGGCGAACATGTTCAGCGTATTGAACGCGGGCTTGAAGCCTTGGGTGACGTTGCCTTCCTCGTCATAGAACAGCAGGTAGCCGCCGAAGTCTTCCTTCCAGTCCTTGGCCATGTTCAGCACATAGGCCACGCGCCAGCCTTCCATCACGTGGCTGTCCGTATGGAGGAAGAGGAACTGGTTGCGGCTGTAGTAGGTGGCCTGGGCATCCGCCTTCACCAGATCATCGAACCCGGTGACATGACGCACGAGGCCCGTTACCGCATCGCTGTTCACATACTCGATCCAGCGGTGCGTGTAGAGGTGCTGGTTCCGCCCCGCCATGTACTCATCGAGAATGGGGTAGCAGTTGTAGGCGTAGGAATAGTCGCCCCGGCCGGCCCCTTCCATGATGCCGCTGAGCAGCCTGTGCTGCTCGGGCGGGGGGAGTTTCGCCAGATCTTCCCGACTGATGTAGCGGGCCTTGGTGTTCTCGGCATAGGCGAGCCCGTAGGGCGTCTCCCGCGCCAGCGCAAAGTGCAGGCGGTCTGCGGTTTGCGGGGCCAGCACGTTGCGGATCTGGATGCGCCGGTTCCGGGCGAACTCGGCTTGAAGCGCGCCCAGATCAAGCTCGGGATTGAGAGCGAACGACACATCCCCCTCGACGGGGAGATAGCCGAACCACGGCGCTTCGCCTGACTTCATATGTCCACATCCTCCACGAACTTGGCGTGCGACTGGATGAAGTTGAAGCGATGCTCCGGCTTCTTGCCCATCAGCCGATCGACCAGATTGCGGACCTCGGCGCGCTCCTCATACTCCTCGGGCAGGGTGACCCGGAGCAGGGTGCGCTGGGCCGGGTCCATGGTGGTTTCCTTCAGCTGGGCGGGCGGCATTTCGCCAAGACCCTTGAACCGGCTGATCTCCACCTTGCCTTTGCTGCTCTTGAAGACGGTCTTCATCAGCTCTTCGCGGTGCGCGTCGTCGCGGGCGTAGCGCACCGTGCCGCCCTGGGCGATGCGGTAGAGCGGCGGCTGGGCCAGGTACAGGCGGCCATCGCGCACCAGCCCCGGCATTTCCTGGAAGAAGAAGGTCATTAGAAGGGTTGCGATGTGGGCGCCGTCCACGTCGGCGTCCGTCATGATGATGATCTTCTCGTAGCGCAGGCTGGCCGGATCGTAGCGGTCGCGCACGCCGCAGCCGAGCGCCAGCGCCAGATCCTGAACTTCCTGGTTCTGGGCAATCTTGGCGGTGTTGGCCGAGGCCACGTTCAGGATCTTGCCGCGAATGGGCAGCACAGCCTGGAACTTGCGGTCGCGCGCCTGCTTGGCCGAGCCGCCTGCCGAGTCGCCCTCGACGATGAACAGCTCGGTGCCCTCGGAGGAGTCCGCCGCGCAGTCGGTCAGCTTGCCGGGTAGGCGCAGGTTGCGCTTGGAGGTGGCGGTCTTGCGCTTCACCTCCTTCTCCGCCTTGCGGCGCAGGCGCTCGTCCACCCGGTCGAGGATGAAGCCGAGCAGCGCCGAGGCGCGCTTCTGATCTTCCGTCAGCCAGTGGTCGAAGTGGTCGCGGATCGCCGATTCCACCAGCTTGGTCGCCTCGGGGGAGGTGAGGCGATCCTTGGTCTGGCTCTGGAACTGCGGATTGCGGATGAAGACCGAAAGCAGGATTTCAGCCCCGCCCATCACGTCGTCCGGCGTGATTTGGTCCGCCTTGCGCTGGCCGATGAGAGCGCCGAAGCCCTTGAGGCCGCGGCTCAGCGCCTGGCGCAGGCCCGCCTCGTGGGTGCCGCCCTGGGGCGTCGGGATGGTGTTGCAGAAGTAGGTGCCGCCGCCCTCGCCATAGACCGGCCAGGCAATGGCCCATTCCACCGAGCCCTGGCTGTCGGGAAAGTCGGCCCGGCCAGCGAAGATGTCGGAGGTCACGCACTCCCGGTCGTCGATCACCTCCTTGAGGTGGTCGGCAAGGCCGCCGGGGAACTGGAACACCGCCTCGGCCGGGATGTCCTCACCCTTCAGCAGCTCGGGCGCGCACTTCCAGCAGAATCTCGACGCCCGCATAGAGGTAGGCCTTGGAGCGGGCGAGGCGATAGAGCCGCATCGGCTTGAAGCGCAGGTCCGGCCCGAAGATTTCGGTATCGGGCAGGAAGGTGGTGCGGGTGCCGCGCCGGTTGGGGGCCGCGCCTACCTCCTGAAGCTTGGAGGTGGGGGTCCCGCGCGAATAGGTCTGCCGGTAGAGCTTGCGGTCGCGCGCCACCTCGATGACAAGCTCGGAGGACAGCGCGTTCACCACCGAGATGCCGACGCCGTGCAGGCCGCCGGAGGTGGCGTAGGCCTTGTCCGAGAACTTGCCGCCCGAGTGCAGGGTGGTAAGGATGACCTCCAGCGCCGACTGCTTCGGATACTTGGGATGCGGGTCGATGGGGATGCCGCGCCCGTTGTCGCCGATGGTCAGCGAGCCATCCGCCGCCAGCTCGATCTCGATGCGGCTGGCGTGCCCGGCCACCGCCTCGTCCATGGAGTTGTCCAGCACCTCGGCGGCGAGGTGGTGGTAAGCCCGCTCGTCCGTGCCGCCGATGTACATGCCCGGCCGGCGACGCACGGGCTCAAGGCCCTCAAGAACTTCGATATCCTTGGCGGTGTAGGCCGTTGCCGCTGCCGCCTGCGAGAACAGATCCGTCATGAAGCCGCTTATAGGGGAGACGAGGCGTTGCCGACAACGTGATGTTGCAATGCGCCGCTCATCGACCGCCCATTTCTCTGGTTGATGGTTTGGGCGCGGATAAGAACATTAATCGAACAACGCGTCAATGGCGTCTTGGTCGAGCAGTTCGTCGTCCGTCGCGCCATCGGCAGGTGTCGCCGACTCTGGCTTATCCTCCAACGGCATGGGCGTTTGAGTGCCTTGTTCCGCCGACATGCCGGCCGCAGGCGAGCGTTCGGGCGGGGGCGTTGCCGAGCCAAGCTCGGCCTGTGCCCGAGCAAAGAGCGTGTCCACCTGCGCCTGGGAGCCCAGCGTGCTGCTGCCGTTGATGAGGCCGCTGGCGTGAACGATGGCCGCCTGCACTTCCGCGGCAAGGGCGCGGACCGTGGGGCCAAGGGGGGAGGCCTCGCCCCGCAATAGGGCGCTAACGCCGGTCGACGCGACGCTGTTGAGCACGCCGATCGCCTCGTCGAACTGGGCGCGGATGCTTGGCGGGCTGAGATCATAGGCCTCAACCACCAGCGTCCAGTCCCGAAAGCCGCTGGCGGCGAAATGGTCCTGGTAGGTGCGGGGCTCCCAGTCCGCCAGTTCCTCCAGCAGGTCGGGGTCGTCCGCCGCCAGGTCGAGCAGCATGGACAGCTCGTTGTACTGATTGAGGAAGTCGGTGGAGAGGCCGGTGTCCGGATTGATGGTGTGAACGCGGGCGGCAATCTCGGCAAGGGTTGCCGGCCGTTCGGGCTGCGCTGGGCAAGTCACGGCAGTGTCACGGGCGGAGCGGCTGTAGGCCTGCTGGGCACGTTGTCCTGTCACGTCGGAGAAGTCCTGCTCGCAACTCAAAAACCGATACAAGCTGCCCTGGAGGGCAGAGCAGACGATAATGGCGGGAAAGGGGTAAAGAGGGCGTTAAGGCAGGCATCTCGTAGGGAAGTTTCTAGCCAGTAACTTTCTATCCGGCGGCTGCATTTGTGCATTGCAATATTGATGCTGCAGTGCGATAAAGAAGATCGCCGATAGGCGATTCTCCCCAAGACCTTTGATTGGCCGGGCTTCTCAGCCCGGCCTTTTTTATGCTCTCTGGAGCTTGCTAAAATCGCCGAAGGTGGGCGCGGGGGTTTCAATTCATGTGTCTTGAATGCAACGGAATGGCGGTGTGCCATGGAACTGTCATGTTTCCCTCTTGTGCAATGCACACACATCGGGGACGCTGTGGTGTCGCCTGAGTAACGGGACCGGCCGGGCCCGAATTTGTATCGGACACCCGTATCTCCGTTGCGTTGTTTCTTGCCGCGCTGCCATTGGAGGCGGGTCTTGCAGCTCAAGGACGGGAGATCTTGGATGGTGATGAAGTCTGTAAAGTTTGCGCTACTGATGTCTGCATTGACGGGGGCCGCATCGGTTGCCCACGCCCAGGGGGTGGATGGGCCCTGGACGTTGAGCGCGAACGCGAGCCTTTATTCGGACTACCGCTTCCGCGGCGTGTCGCAGACGGAAGAGACGGTGGCCCTGCAGGGCGGGCTGGATGCGAACTACGCCCTTGGGGAGAGCGTAAGCCTTTATGCCGGCACCTGGGGGTCGACCGGCGATAAGGATACGATCGGCGCGTCGGAAATCGATGTTTATGGCGGCTTGGCCGGCACGGCGGGCATGGTGAACTGGTCCCTTGGCGCCATCGGCTACGTCTACTCGGACGCTTCCGACCTCGACTACTATGAGTTGACCGGCGAGCTGGGCACGGAGTTCGGCCCGCTCGCGGCGGCGGTGGGCCTGGCCTATGCGCCGGATCAAAGCAACCTGGGCGATGACGACGGCCTTTATGTCTATACCAACCTTGGCCTTTCCGTGCCGAATTCCCCGGTCACGCTGACGGCCTCGCTGGGCTACGAGGACAACGCCTTCTACAGCAGCAAGTGGGACTGGAGCCTTGGCGCATCGGTGGCCTACAGGCAGTTCTCGTTTGGCGTTGCCTACGTCGATACGAACAAGAGCGCGCCCTACGCCAAGGGTGCGAAGATTCACGATGCGGCGGATGCGGCCCTCATTTTCTCGGTGGGCGCGAGCTTCTAGGCCTGCTGTAGCGCCGTTCTTGCTTAGTCACGGCCCGGGTTTCCCGGGCCGTATTGCTTTATGCCCTTGGTGCATGCCGAATTGTGCGCTGCAATATGATTGCATTGCAGGGATGTAGTTTAAAGGCACCAGTTTCTGCGGTTAAAGTGTGCTTAATTTGTCACGATGATTGAAGCAGGCCAGCCGGCTGCTTGTCCGCACATATTGCAAGGGCGTTGGGGCTGGGGAGCGCATGGGCGCCCGCCTGTTGCATGGCTGAAGGAAAGGGGTGTGCCGCTCTCCAAGTTCAACGAAAAATGCTGCGTTGCAACATAAAAGAAAACCCGGCCGGAGAGTGTCCGGCCGGGCTTCCTGCCCTCTGGCGAGGGCGGTTGGGATGCGCGGTTAGGCGCTGTAGTACATGTCGAACTCGATCGGGTGCGGCGTCATTTCGTAGCGCTCCACCTCTTCCATCTTCAGCGCGATGTAGCTGTCGATGAAGTCGTCGGAGAACACGCCGCCCTTGGTGAAGACCTTGCGGCCCTTGTCCAGCGCCTGCAGGGCTTCGCGCAGCGAGCCGCACACGGTCGGAACCTTCTTCAGCTCGCGCGGCGGCAGCTCGTAGAGGTTCTTGTCCATGGCCTCGCCTGGGTGGATCTTGTTCTCGATGCCATCGAGGCCGGCCATCATCAGGGCGGCGTAGGCCAGGTACGGGTTGGCGGTCGGATCCGGGAAGCGGACCTCGACGCGCTTGGCCTTCGGCGACGCGCCGTACGGAATGCGGCAGGAGGCCGAGCGGTTGCGGCTGGAGTAGGCCAGCAGCACCGGCGCCTCGTAGCCCGGCACCAGACGCTTGTAGGAGTTGGTGGACGGGTTGGTGAAGGCGTTCAGGGCCTTGGCGTGCTTGATGATACCGCCGATGTAGTACAGCGCCATTTCCGACAGGCCGGCGTAGCCGTTGCCGGCGAACAGCGGCTTGCCGTCCTTCCAGATCGACTGGTGGACGTGCATGCCCGAGCCGTTGTCGCCCTTGATCGGCTTCGGCATGAAGGTCGCGGTCTTGCCGTAGGAGTGGGCGACCATGTGGACCACATACTTGTAGAGCTGCATGCGGTCGGCGGTGGTGGTCATGGTGCCGAACATCAGGCCAAGCTCATGCTGGGACGGCGCCACCTCGTGGTGGTGCTTGTCCATCGGCAGGCCCATTTCGAGCAGGATGGTGGTCATCTCCGAGCGCAGGTCGTGGCCGCTGTCGACTGGGGCGACCGGGAAGTAGCCGCCCTTGATGCGCGGACGGTGGGCCAGGTTGCCCTCCGGGTAGCTGCGGCCGGAGTTCTGCGGCATCTCGATGTCGTCGATCGAGTAGCTCGCGCCGGTGTAGCCCACGTTGAACTTCACGTCATCGAACACGAAGAACTCGGCTTCCGGGCCGGTGAAGCAGGTGTCGCCGATCTTGGTGGCCTTCAGGTAGGCCTCGGCGCGCTTGGAAATAGCGCGCGGGCAGCGATCATAGAGTTCGCCGGTGGCCGGCTCGGCCACGTCGCAGAAGAGCACCAGCATCGGCTGGGCCGAGAACGGGTCGACATAAACCGCATCGAGGTCCGGCACGAGCATCATGTCGGACTCGTTGATGGCCTTCCAGCCTTCGATGGAGGAGCCGTCGAACATGAAGCCTTCGGCCAGGGTGTCGGCGTCGATGACCGTGGCGCTCATGGTCAGGTGCTGCCACTTGCCCTTCGGATCAGTGAAGCGAAGGTCAACCCACGCGATCTCCTGCTCCTTGATCATGGTCAGTACTTTGTTGACGGCAGCTTCGGTTGCCATTTTACAAGATCCTTTAGAGTCTTCGGGTTGGTTTTGTGGCTGGAGGTAATCGTTAGATGGCGTCGCTTCCCCGCTCGCCGGTGCGAATGCGGATGGCTTCGTCGATGGTCGAAATGAAGATCTTGCCGTCGCCGATCCGGCCGGTCTGGGCGGCCTGCTGGATGGCCTCGACGGCGCGCGGCGCGATGGCGTCGTCCACCACCACCTCGATCTTCACCTTGGGCAGGAAGTCGACCACATATTCAGCGCCGCGGTAGAGCTCCGTGTGGCCCTTCTGGCGGCCGAATCCCTTGGCTTCGAGCACGGTGATGCCGGACACGCCGACTTCGTGCAGCGCTTCCTTCACCTCGTCCAGCTTGAATGGTTTGATGATCGCTTCGATCTTTTTCACGCCGTATCGCTCCGCCTGGCTGGTTCGGATGGTATGGTTGCCAATCGAAATGCAAAAGATGTGCCAAGTTTCAAACGGGGCCAGGCGCGGCGTTTTCGCGACAATTGCGGCCGTTCTGCCTGTTGCGGGCGCAGGGGTAATGCTCAAAAATTAGGCAAGTGCTGCTTCGCTGGGCAGCCGGGGCGCTCCCCGGTTGGGCAGGGGAGGCGGGGCATGGTATGCTAGCGCTGTCTATTCGCGTCGGGGCGGTCTCTATATTGAGGCAGGCCGGGGCTTGGCCGGTCACTCGTGCGCCATCAGCGCGCCATATTTGAGGAAGAATGTTGCTCTCACATTAAGATTTCATTGCAAAGGCGTTACGGCAATGCGTGCTATCATCCTGAGTGCGGGCCAAGGGTCGCGTCTGCTCCCCTGACGGCGGAACGCCCCAAATGCCTGATCGAGTTCTCCGGGCGGACTTTGCTGGACTGGCAGATCGACGCGCTGGCCGCCAATGGCGTGCGCGAGATCGTGGTCGTGGTCGGCTTCCAGGCCGCCAAGGTGGAAGAACATCTGGCCCGCCGGCAGGACCGGGATCTGAAGATTACCACCCTGTTCAATCCGTTCTTCCAGGTTGCGGACAACCTGGGTTCGGTGTGGCTGACCCGCCCGCTGATGCAGGAAGGGGACTTCCTCATCCTCAACGGCGACACGCTGGTAACGCCCGAGCTGGTGGCCGAGGTTCTGGCCCACGCCAAGGATGGCATCAACGTCACCATCGACGTGAAGCCCACCTATGACCTCGGACGACATGAAGGTGGTGAAGACCTCCGAGGGCCGTCTGCTGGCCATCGGCAAGACCCTGCCGCTCGAGCAGGTGAACGCCGAGTCCATCGGCTTCCTGGTGTTCAAGGGCTGGGGCGCCAAGTGCTTCGCCGACACGGTGGACGCGGTGATGCACACGGCCGAGGGCGTGAAGTCCTGGTATCTGCGGGTGATCGGCCGCATCGCCGAGAAGTTCGAGGTCAACACCGTCTCCATCGAGGGCCATGCGTGGGGCGAGGTGGACTTCCCCGCCGACGTGGCCCGCGCCCAGGCGCTCACCTCGCTGTGGGCGGGCGGCGCAAGGGAAGAGCGCCGCATCGCCTAAGGGCGCGCCGCTTGCGTGTCTCACGAATAGAGCAGGGGCCTTCGGGCCCCTGTTTTCGTTTCGCAGGGGCCCCCTGCAAGGGGATTGCCCCTCTGTGCTCAGCCCCGCTGCGGCCAGTGTTCCTTGAGGCAGGTGACGAGCCGCTGGGTCTGGGCGGCATCGAGCGTCAGGGCCTTGCCGAGATCCGGCGTCTTCGGCCAGCCGGCGTCTGCCACGTCGATGCCGCGGACCTCGCGCTCGCCGTTGTAGCGGGGGAAGACATGGAAGTGGACATGGCGGTCCACCATCATCAGCATCAGGTAGTTGATCTTCTCATACTCAACCACGGCCTTGAGCGCGGTCTCGATATCCCTGGTCGCCTGCGCCAGCTCGGCAAAGGCCTCGGCGGGTAGGTCGGGGAAGGCGGTAGCGTCGGACTTCGCGGCGAGAATCAACGAGCCGAGCGTCACCTGCGCGGGCCGCAGCAGCACGATCCAGTGGTCGTAGGTGGCGACCTCGGTCGCGGGATATCCAAACTTTTGAATGGTTTCGTTCATTTTCTCATTCATTTCGTCATCCATCTCTTGACGATTATCAACTTCGCTCGTAATGACGCAGCCCAACATCGTGGCGACCGTAGCTCAGTTGGTTAGAGCACTGGTTTGTGGTACCAGGGGTCGTGGGTTCGAACCCCATCGGTCGCCCCAATATTTCCAAAGACTTAGGCCAAAAAAGGCCAATTCTCCAAACACTTTGAAACCTGAGGCGATGCCACTGGGCACTGTCGCCTCAACGCTGTGCGCCCCGTGCTGGTGGCCATGGTCCTGCCCGGCTTTTTCTGGCGCGGCTGCGGTGCGGCGGCCTGTACGGGCGCTGGCCCTGCTGACGGCCGCCCTCGTTATCGCTTTCCGGTAACACCTTCCAAGAGCTGAGCCCTTCTTCCGGGCGATGGATTGCCCCCGTAACGATACCTGCCTACGGTTCTTGTATATACAGGAGGAGCCGGGCAGGCCGCCCTCATGGGGACGGCCACGCGCCGGGCCTAAGGGGGAAGGGGACATCCGGATGATCGATCTTGTTTACAGCATCGGCCTTGCCGTGCTGGGGGCGTTGCTGATTGCGGTGGCGGTTCGCGTGCTGCTGCGCGAGCGCGTGAATTTCCATGCCTTTGCGGGCGGCATGGCGGCCCTGTTGTTCTACTGGGCGGTGATCGTGGCGGGGAGCGAGACCCAGCGCATGATCCCGTTGCTCGCCGGCCTTTCCTGGAACTGGAGCGGGAAGGTGGTGACAATCGCGGCCGTGCTGCTGGCGATTGCCGTTCTGCCGTGGGTGACGCGGGAGGAGGCGGGCCTGCGCCTGCGGCTCAATCCCGGCAGCCTTGTCCCTGCGCTTGTCTGCGCGGCGCTGCTCTGCGCCCTCTCGTGGGGCGTGGAGGCATGGATGAACGACGGGCGGGACCTGTCGGCCGAACGGCTGCTGTATCAAGCCCTGATGCCGGGCATCGATGAGGAGCTGTTCTTCCGGGGGCTCCTGCTGGCGCTGCTGCTGCGCGCCTTTGATGAACGCTGGTCGTTCCTCGGCGCGCCGGTTGGTCCGGCCGCGCTGGTCGTCACCTTCATCTTCGCGGCGGGGCATGGCCTTGGCGTCGCCGATGGTCAGATCCGGTTCGATGCCCTGCCGTTCTGCATGACCGGCGCGCTCGGCTTCGGCCTGCTGTGGCTTCGCCAGCGCACGGGCAGCGTGTGGCCCGCCATTTTGGCGCACAACCTCATCAACGTCGGCAACTCGTTTTTCTAGGCGTTTCCAGGCGTCCGGGCCGGGCCGCAGCGGGGCTGCGGCCCGTTTCGGCCCGTGCAAACCCTTGTTGCGATTTCTTCGCATTTTCGACGTCAGGCTCATTGACTCTCCGTCAGGATGCCCCTAATCGATCATGGAAATGCGAATTATTATCAAAAACAGGGGTTAATTCTGCATGGTTACGATTACGACTGATCGTGCCGCCACAGGCGAGGCGGCGGGTACCGTTAGTATCGGCAGCGCCGGCGGTGCCGGCATGGCATTCCTAGCGCTGGGCTGCGTCGGGTTCATCGCCGCGCCGGCCGCCGCGCAAACCAGTGATAACGCCAGCAGCGCGCCGGCCCGTCTCGGCGGCGTTACCGTCACCGATACGGCGCTTGAGGATCAGGGCTACAAGGTGGACAAGCCGGAATCGCCCAAGTACACCGCGCCGCTCGTCGACACGCCCAAGTCGGTGGTGATCCTGCCGGCGCAGGTCATCAAGGAAACCGGTTCCACCAGCCTCGTCGAGGCGCTCCGCACCGTGCCCGGCATCACCTTCGGCGCGGGCGAGGGCGGCAACCCGCAGGGCGACCGGCCGTTCATCCGCGGCTTCGACGCGCAGGGCAGCACCTACATCGATGGTATCCGCAGCATCGGCGGCCAGTCGCGCGAGATCTTCGCGGTCGAGCAGATCGAGGTGGTGAAGGGCGGCGATTCCACCCTTGGCGGGCGCGGCAGCGCCGGCGGCAGCCTCAACCTCGTCACCAAGAAGGCGCACCTCGGCACCGAGGCGACGGCCGATCTCAGCTACGGCACGGACGACTACAAGCGCGCGACGGTCGACGCCAACTACCAGACGAGCGACACCACCGCCGTGCGCCTCAACGCCATGTGGCACGACGCGGACGTATCGGAGCGCGACGTCGTGACCTACAACCGCTGGGGCATCGCGCCCTCGGCGGCGTTCGGCCTCGGCACCGCCACCCGCGGCTATGTGAGCTACTACCACCTTGAAAGCGACGACATGCCTGATCCGGGCATGCCGTTCGAGCGCACCGAGGCGCAGGCCATCGCCAGCGGCATTCTCCGCATCCGCCCGGCCGAGGAGGTGAACGGTCAGAAGGTGGACCGCGAGAATTTCTATGGCCTGAAGAACCGCGACTTCCGCAAGACCAACGTGGACGAGGTGATGGCACGGGTCGAGCACGACCTGACCGACACGATCACCATTCGCAACACGGCGCGCTTCGCCAACGTGAAGCAGAGCTACATCCTCACCCAGCCGGACGACAGCCAGGGCAACGTGCAGAGCGGCCTGGTGTGGCGGCGCATCAACTCGCGCTACAGCAGCACCGACAGCTTCGCCGACCAGCTGGACTTATCGGGCACCTTTGTCCTCAGCGGGCTGGAGCACAGCTTCTCGACCGGCATCGAGGCCAGCTGGGAGCGGTCCAAACTGGGCAACTATGGCGACGGCGAGGGCGGCAGCATCAACACCTCGCCGCGCTGCACCCCGGCGGGCATCGCCGCCTACAACTGCACCAGCCTGTTCAATCCCAACCCCAATGATCCGTGGGTGAACCTGGCGGCCGATGGCGTGACCCCGGTTGCGATCGCGCGCAACCCGCTCAGCACGCTGGTGGAGGCGACCACCTACTCGGCCTATGCGCTCGATACCATCACGATCACCGAGCAGGTGCTGGTGAATATCGGCCTGCGCTATGACCGCTACGAGACCGAGGTGAACACCTTCTCCAACGACACCCGGCTGGAGCGCACGGACGACCTGTTCAACTGGCAGGCGGGCATTGTTTACAAGCCGCTGCCCAACGGCAGCATCTACGTCTCCTACGCCACCTCCGCGACCCCGCCGGGCAGCTTCATCGGCGAGGGCAGCGAGAGCAACGGCCTGACGCCGGGCCGGGGGCAGGTGGCCGTGAGCCCGGATGATCTCAAGGTCGAGAAGACCAAGAGCTACGAGATCGGCACCAAGTGGGAGTTCTTCGACGCGGCCCTGTCGACCAGCCTTGCCCTGTTCCGCACGGAAACCGACAATGCCCGCACCACCGGCATCGACGGCATTCCGGAGTTCGTGGGCGAGCGCCGCATCGACGGCGTCGAGGTGAGCGTCACCGGCCAGTTGATCCCCAACTGGAGCGTGTTCGGCGGCTACACCTACATGGACTCGGAGGTGAAGAACGCCGGGCCGAACAACGTTGCCAACGGCAACCCCTTCCCGAACACGCCGAAGCACAGCTTCACCGCCTGGACCAGCGTCGACATCGCGGACCGCTATCAGTTCGGCGCAGGTGCGATCTACAACTCCAAGCAATACGGCAACTTCGGCCGCGAGGGCGTCTCCCGCTCCATCCCCGGCTACTGGCGCTTTGATGCGACCGCAGCGGTGGACCTGACCGACTATGCCGCCCTGCGCGTCAATGTGCAGAACATCTTCAACAAGCGGTACTACGACCGCACCTACAGCACCCACTTCGCAACGGTGGCGCCGGGCCGGTCGGCGTTCGCAACGCTCAGCCTGAAATACTGACCGGTATTTGCAAAAAACGGAGCCCGCCCGGCAACCGGGCGGGCTCCTTTTGTCGTTTGAGGGAAGAGGCCATGTCCTTGACCATGAAAGACATCCGCGCCTGGAAGCCGGAGGAGCTGTCGCAGAGGCTGGCGGGCCCGCCGGAGGCGGTGGCGAAGATCCTCTCCGTCATGGCCGGGGCCGGCATCGCCGAGGCGCAGGCGCTCTACGCGCAGGCGCTGCTGGATGGGCGCGGGGTGGCGCGCAACCCGGTGGAGGCGCTGCGCCTGTTCATCGAGGCGGCGCAGGCGGGCCACGTGATGGCCATGAACATGGTCGGCCGCTGCTGCGAGCAGGGCTGGGGCACCCCGGTCGACAAGACGCTGGCGGCGCAGTGGTACAAGGCCGCCGCCGACCGGGGGCTGGACTGGGCCATGTACAACCTCGCCACCCTCCATTGCCTGGGGGAGGGCGTGCCGCTCGACCGCAAGGAGGCGCTGCGCCTCTACCGCAAGGCGATGAACCTGGGCCATGTGAAGTCCATCAACATGGTGGGCGGCTTCTATGAGGACGGCTGGGTGGTGGAGCGCGACTTGGGACAAGCCGCCGACCATTACCGCCGCGCCGCCGAGGGCGGGGACTTTCGAGGCCAGTTCAACCACGCCCGCATGCTGATCCTTGTGGGAAAGACGGTAGAGGCGCAAGACTGGCTGCGGCGTATCCCGGAAACCGCCACGCCCGCCTTCCTTGAGAAGGCGCGCGGGTGGCTCGCCGACCATGCGCCCGGCCTGCTCGGCGCTATTGAGCAGCCTCCGGCATCTGCCTGAAGCGCGCCGAGCGGGCAGGGGCCTGGCTGCCGTTAACTGCTTGACTTGCCTTCTTGCAGCCCCGGTTTGCGACGAATTTGCAATTGCGTCGCAATAAATTTTGCACTATAGCCGGTCTTGCTCGTTTCACCTGTTCGTATCAGGGCGCGGAAAAACTCACCTAAGGGTCTGCAATGGATGTGAGCGGCGCACTATCGGCAGCGGATGTTGCTGAACACGGGCAGGATTTCTACCGGGCAGATCTCGCTCCTCCCGAGGCAAAGGCCGCAGCGCCGGCCGGGGCTGCCGCGCCCGCGCGTTTTGGCGCCGGGGCCGGAGGCGGGGTCAACTGGCCCGCCATCGGCATCATCGCCGGGCTGCACGCGGCGCTGCTGGCGGCGCTCGTCACCATGGACGTGGTCTCGCTCAAGCTGCCGGTCAGCGAGCCGATCCTCATGGATCTGGTGCCCGCTGCCGCTCCGCCACCGCCGCCCGCGCCCATGCCGCAACCAAGGCTGGAGCCCATCACCCCCATCGTTGCGCCGCCGGTCCTCGATATCCTGCCGCCCCGGCCATCGCCCGTGCAAGCGGTGGCGGAGCCGGCCCCGGTGTCCTTCGCGCCCGCGGTGGCTGCCCGGCCTGCGCCGTCGCCTGTGCCCGCCGCGTCGGGCATCGGCGAGATCATGCCGGACCTCTCCGCCACCATGGTCTCCGCCGAACCGCCGCAGTACCCGCGCGAATCCCGCCGCCGCAAGGAGGAGGGAATGGTGGCGCTGATGGTAACGGTGGGCACGGACGGCCGGGTGGCGGACATCGAGGTCTTTAAATCCAGCGGCTTCCACCGGCTCGACCGGGCGGCGCTGGCGGCCGTGCGGAAATGGCGCTGGTCGCCAACGGTGCGCGATGGCGCTCCGGTTCCGGTGCGCGGCCTCGTCGAAATCCCCTTCGTTCTCAAAAAATAAGAATTGCCCTGAAAGTGAGTGGTTTTCCGCGATGATGATACGCATTCCCGGCGTCCTCGACGCCGCTTCGGTGGCGCGTTGCCGCCAGATCATGGCGGAAGCCGAGTGGGTGGACGGCAACGAGACCTCCGGCGCGCAGTCGGCCCTGGCCAAGCGCAACCATCAGCTGCCGGAAGGCTCGGCGGCGGCCCGCGAGATGGGCAACCTCATCCTCGACGCGCTGGCCAAGTCGCCCCTGTTCATCGCGGCGGCGCTGCCGCTGAAGGTGTTCCCGCCGCTGTTCAACCGCTACGCGGGCGGGGAGGCGTTCGGCACCCACGTGGACAACGCCATCCGCATCCAGCGCGGCTCGGATTTCCGCATTCGCAGCGACCTCTCCGCCACCCTGTTCCTGGCCGACCCAAGCGAATACGACGGCGGCGAGCTGACGGTCGAAGACCAGCTCGGCACCCACACGGTCAAGTTTCCGGCGGGCGATATGGTGCTCTATCCGGCCTCCAGCCTGCACCATGTCACGCCCGTCACGCGCGGCGCGCGGCTCGCCTCCTTCTTCTGGATTCAAAGCATGGTGCGCGACGACGGCGAGCGCCGCACCCTGTTCGAGCTGGACACCGCCATCCAGTCCCTTGCCGCGGAGCGCGGGCAGGGGGACCGGGAGATCATCCGCCTCACCGGCATCTACCACAACCTGCTGCGCCGCTGGGCGGAGATGTAGGGCCTCTCCCAATTCTCAAGATGAAAGGGGGGCTGAGTCCCCCATTCGTTTTTGCGGCCGCGCGTGGGGAAGGGCGCGGTCCATTGATATCCCCGTGAATGAGAAAAGGGCCGCACCCTTGTAGCAGGACGCGGCCCTTGAATTCAGACGGGGTGCAGGGGTCCGAGACCCCTGCATAAGGAAAACATCAGCCCACGAAGGCGCGTTCGATGACGAACTGGCCCGGCGAGGCGTTGGAGCCTTCGATGAAGCCCTGGCCTTCCAGCAGGGACTGGAATTCCTTGATCATGTTCATGCTGCCGCACAGCATCACGCGGTCGGTTTCCGGGTCCAGCTTGGCCGGGCCGTCGAGGCCTTCGAACAGCTTGCCGTTCTCGATCAGCGTGTTGATGCGCCCCGTGGTGTGGAATTCCTCGCGGGTGACGGTCGGCACATAGTGCAGCTGGGTCTTGGCCTGCTCGTCGACCAGCGGATTATCGGCCAGCTTGGCTTCCAGCTCCTCGCGGTAGGCAAGGTCGCTGACGCGGCGCACGGAGTGGACCACCACCACCTGATCGAACAGCTGATAGACGTCCGGATCGCGGATCAGGCTGAGGAACGGAGCCAGGCCGGTGCCGGTGGACAGCAGGAACAGGCGCTTGCCCGGCAGCAGGGCGTCGGTGACAAGCGTGCCGGTCGGCTTGCGGCCGAGGAAGATTTCATCGCCCGGCTGGATCTTCTGGAGGCGCGAGGTCAGCGGTCCATCGGGCACCTTGATCGACAGGAACTCGAGCTCCTCGGCGTAGGCCGGGCTGGCCACCGAGTAGGCGCGCAGCAGCGGGCGCTGCTCGCCGGGCAGGCCGATCATCACGAACTCGCCCGAACGGAAGCGGAAGCTGGCCGGCCGCGTGATCGAGAAGCTGAAGAGATGCTCGTTCCAGTGGTGAACCTTCAGGACGGTCTCTACAGTCAGCGCAGCGGAGGGCTCAAGCTTGGGCATATGCTGCAGGCGATCGCTCATTGGTGACAGTTCCTCTTAATCAACGTGTTATGGCGGGCGCCGTCGTCAAGACAGTATCCGCAAGCCGGACTGTAAAGGCCCCCGGCGCGGCCCTCCTGCGGGCAAGGCCCGCTTCATTCATACCTCGAGCGGACAAGCTGCCTGCTCACCAGCCATCATCGTCAGGGTCACGCCGGTTGCTTCTTTATCCTCAGCGCGCGCGTGTCGCAAGGCGTGCGCCGAAGGGCCGGTTTTAGGGAAACCCTTGTTTCTTTAATGGCTTAGCCGGTGGCCGAAAGATCCGCTTATCCCGAATAAACAATTTCTTGCCTGCCCCGGCGGGTTTCGGGCGCACATTCCTCCATTAAGAGCCTCTGTTATCACCCGGAGAAACCTTGTCTTTTCAGGTTTCGGGGAGTCGCCGGCCGGGGCTGTGGCGAGAGGCGGAATATGCGCGCTCTCGCTTGCCAATCACGGCGCTGCGACGCCTCTTGCGGCGACTCGCGGGCGGGCTTGCGCGGTAAAACGGCGTCCCGGCGTGCTGATTTGCCGCGTCCCGCCTGCGCCTGCCGGGCGAGGCCCCAGGGCCGCGCTCATATGGGAAGCCGGAAGGGAAACGTCTAGCGTGGCGGTGCGCCCGCCGCGCGGGCCGTCGCATCCTCCCGTGCCCGGCGAACGATATCGCGCATGGTTGGCAGGTCGATAGCCCCCGGTACGCGGTAGCGCCCGATCAGGAAGCCTGGCGTGCCCACAAGGCCAAGCTGGGCCGCCTGCGTCGCATTGCGGGCGAGCAGGGCATCGATTTCATCCTCATGGGCCGCAAGGTCCTCCTCCAGCCGCTGCCAGTCCACGCCAGCCTGCGCGGCGGCCCGGCGGATGGTCTCGTCGCCGAGGCGGCCGGGGCTCTCCATCAGCGCCGTGTGGAACGCGCCATGGCGGCCCTGCCACTGGCTGGCGATGGCGAACCGCGCCGCGTCGAGCGAGGCGGGGCCCAGCAGCGGCCAGTCACGGTAGACCACGCGGATGCGCGGGTCTTCCCGCAGCAGTGTCTGCAATGCCGCATCGGCCCTGCGGCAGTGCGGGCACTGGTAGTCGGAGTAGACCACGATCGTCAGGTCATGCTGCTCCGGCGTATGTTGCGGGGCAGTCGCATCCTCGAAGAAAGCCTCCGGAGACAGGGCGAGGGGAACGCCCGGCCCGCCGCCGCCCATCCGGCTCAGCATTTCGGCGGCAAGGGCGATGAAGACCACGCCGGCAATCGCCGCCAGCCAGAAGGTGCGCTGCTTCAATGCGTGTCTCCCTGCTCCGCCTGCTTGCGTGGCGCATGATGGCATACCGCCACGCGGCGCGGCGGGAAGCAGGATAGGGAAGGCGGAGGAGGGAGTAAACGAGCAGCGCGAAGGGCCGGAGAACCCGGCCCGGGTTGCGCTCAGGCGAGGGCGGGCAGGTGGAAGGGGTGGGAGCCCACCTTCTCCTCGCCCAGTTGCAGGTCGATGGTCTCGCCGTCCTGCCAGGTCACGCAGACGAACAGCCCCTTGGGGGCAAGCTGCTGGGGCATGGGCGCATGGAAGGTGAAGCTGGCATCACGGGTGGATACCAGCACCTCGACGGTGCGGTCCGCCTGCTTGGTGATGTGCATGCGGATGCCGTCGGAGGACAGTGGCGGAAAGATGTAACGGTGGCTGTCGGTCGCCCAGTCCGGATTGGCGGGGCGCAGCCAGGCTTGCAAGGCTCCTTGCTTCTTTAGGGACATGGCGCTCTCCCTCAAACGGTGCCCGACAGAATATGGTTCGGATATGCCGGAAGGCCACCGCAGCGGCCCTCAGGCGTTAAGGATTTTTGTGGGTCGGCAGACGGCCCCGCGCCGCCTAGTGCAGGCGGAACTCCGAACCCACCAGTTTCATCTCTGCCGGCGTTACAAGGCTGGCATGGGTGATCTGGATTGAGTGCAGCGGAGCCTCGATGTGCTCCCGCCAGTAATCGAGGAACCGGTGCAGCCGGGGAAAACGGGGCGCAATATCGAGGGTTTGCCACACGAAACTCTGGAGCAGATCATGATGATCCGGCATCCAGTAAAGGATTTCTGCCGTCAGGAGCGAGTATCCCTTCAGGCGGAGCTCGAATTCCGTCGAATTTTCCGTACGCATCGTCATACATTGACTCCCTAAAACACCCTATTTTGGTCTGCCAGGGAACCGGCGTGTACAAGCTATTCTACGCCTTTTAACGCACGAACACCTACGGCCTATTGCCTCGTTTCGTCTCAAAATTCTGAATATTGTCGCATATTATTATCACTCATCTTGAGTGAGTGCTAACGGCGGCATCGCCTCGCTGCGTCTTGACCGGCCCCCCGCAACATGGAAGGAAGCGGAAATCCCGAGGGGGAAGCCTTGCCAGAAAATCTAGCAAAAGAGGTGCCTATGTTCCGCGCGACCGGCCTTTTGACCGCGACAGCCATCCTGAGTTCGACAGCCCTGGGCCTGTGCCTGACGGGCGCTGGCTTTTCCGCCCAGGCTGCGACGCTGGGGCAGGCGATTTCGCCCGTCACCATTGGCGAGCATGTGAAGACTCTGGCGTCCGACGAATTCGAGGGCCGCGCTCCGGCGACCAAGGGCGAGGAACTGACCGTCCGCTACATCGCTGACCAGATGGCCAAGGGCGGCATCAAGCCGGGCGGCGAGAAGGGCGGCTGGTTCCAGGCTGTGCCGATGGTGGAGAGCACCACGGCCCCGACGCCGCTCACCATCACCGGCGGCAAGCAGCCGATCACGCTGAACTACATCAACGATCAGGTGATCTGGACCAAGCGCGTGCGCGAGCAGGTGAAGCTTGAGAATTCCGACCTGGTGTTCGTCGGCTACGGCATCGACGCGCCGGAGTGGAACTGGAACGACTACGCCGGGCTCGACGTGAAGGGCAAGACGGTGGTCGTGCTGGTGAACGATCCGGGTTTTGCGACGCAGGACCCCAAGCTGTTCAACGGCAAGACCATGACCTACTACGGCCGCTGGACCTACAAGTATGAGGAAGCGGCCCGCAAGGGCGCGGCGGGCGTGCTCATCATCCACGATACCGCCCCGGCCGCCTATCCGTGGGATGTGGTCAAGACCAGCTGGACCGGCCCGCAGCTGGACATCGCCCACGACAACGACGGCATGGACCGCGCCGCCGTTGAAGGCTGGCTCACCAACGACGCCGCCCAGCGCCTGTTCGCGAGCGCCGGGCTCGACTACAAGGCGCTCGTCGCCGCTGCCGCCAAGCCGGGCTTCAAGGCCGTGGACATGGGCGATCTCAAGGTCTCGGCAACGCTCAACAACACCATTCGCCGGTCTGCTTCCCAGAACGTGGTCGGCATCGTCCCCGGCACCAAGCGGCCGGACGAGTACATCCTCTACACCGCCCACTGGGACCATATCGGCCGCTGCACGGCGGACGAGACCGGCGATGACATCTGCAACGGCGCGGTGGACAACGCCACCGGCATCGCCGGCCTGATCGAGATTGGCAAGCGGTTTGCCGCCGCCAAGCCGGAGCGCTCGGTGGTGCTGCTGGCCGTCACCGGCGAGGAGTCCGGCCTGCTCGGCTCCAAGTTCTATGCCGCCAACCCGCTCTATCCGCTGCCCAAGACGGTGGCCGGCTTCAATATGGACGCGCTCAGCACCTTCGGTCGCACCCGCGACGTGGTGGTGGTCGGCACCGGCAAGTCCGAGCTGGAGCCGCTTCTGAAGAAGCACGCCGCCATGCAGGGCCGCGTCCTCGTGCCGGAGCCCAAGCCGGAGGCCGGTTCCTACTACCGCTCCGACCACTTCGAGCTGGCCAAGGTGGGCGTGCCGATGCTCTACGCCGACAGCGGCGTTGACGTGGTCGGCAAGGGGCCGGAGTGGGGCCGCCAGCAGTCTGCCCGCTATGTGGCGCACGATTACCACAAGCCGTCCGATGAAGTGACGCCGGATATGGACTTTTCCGGCACGGCGGAAGATGCGGAGCTGCTGTTCCAGACCGGTCTGGACCTTGCGAATTCGGGCCAGTGGCCCAAGTGGTTGCCGAGCGCCGAGTTTGGCGCGGCGCGCGAAGCGTCTCTCAAGGGAGCGAGTAAGTGATGCGTCAACCCGCCGAATGGGCGAAGCATGATGCAGTCTGGTCGGCATGGCCCAGCCATGCCGACCTGTGGGTCGAGGATCTGGAACCTGCGCGCGCGGAAGTCGCGGCGCTGTTCCATGCCATTGCGGACGTGGATCCGGCCACCGGCGCGCGTCGGGGCGAGCAGCTGAACATTCTCGTTGCCAACGAGGAAGCGAAGGCAAGTGCCGAGGCCGCGCTGGCGGGCACGGGGGCGATCCTGCATGCCATCCCCTTCGGGGATATCTGGCTGCGCGACACCGCGCCCATCTTCGTGGCAGGCGCTGAGGGCCTTGCCGCCCACGGCTTCCGCTTCAACGGCTGGGGTGGCAAGTATGTGCTGCCCTTCGATGATGCGGTGTCGGTTGCCGTCGGCAAGGCGTGCGGCCTGCCGTTCCGTGAGTTCGACTGGGTGCTGGAAGGCGGCTCGGTCGATGTGGACGGACAAGGCGCGGCGCTCACCACCGAGCAGTGCCTCCTCAACACCAACCGCAACCCGAACCTCTCGCGCGAGCAGATCGAGCGGCACTTGGCCGAGCAGCTGGGCGTCGAGCGCATTCTCTGGCTGGGCGATGGTCTGGTGAACGACCACACGGACGGGCACATCGACAATCTGGCGCGCTTCGTCGCCCCCGGCGTCGTCGCGCTGCCCGAGGCGCGGGACGCGGACGACCCGAACCGCGACATTTTCGCCGATGCGCTGGCGCGCCTCAAGAAATACCCTGGAATTGAGGTCGTCACCTTCCCATCTGCGGGCCGGGTGGAGAATGAGGACGGCGAGGTGATCCCGGCGTCCTACTCCAACTTCTACATCGCCAACACGACCGTCGTCGTGCCCGTCTACGGCACGAAGTGGGACGATGCGGCGGTGGAGGCCATCGGCAAGCTGTTCCCCGGCCGCAAGGCCGTGGGCCTGCGGGCGGACCACATCCTCACCGGCGGCGGCTCGTTCCACTGCATCACGCAGCAGGTGCCGAGCTTCCCCGTGGTGGACGGCAAGTAAGCTAGGGAAAAGGGTCAATCAGCGAATGACGCGTCAGATTACGGTTGCGGGGCTTCAGCTCGCCTTCACCGACGACATGAAGACGGACATTGCTGCCGTCGCCGCCCTCGTGCGCGAGGCGGCCCGTCAGGGCGGTCAGGTGATCCTTCCGCCCGAGCTGTTTCAGGGCCACTACTTCTGCAAGGACCAGCAGGAGGACTTCTTCTCCAAGGCTTACCCCGTGGAGGAGCATCCGGCTGTGCTGGAAATGCAGAAGCTGGCGAAGGAGCTGAAGGTCTATATCCCGACCTCGATCTACGAGCGGGACGGCCACCACTATTACAACTCCCTCGCCATGATTGACGACGAGGGCGGGATCATGGGCGTCTACCGCAAGAGCCACATCCCCGATGGGCCGGGCTATCAGGAGAAGTTCTACTTCCGCCCCGGCAACACCGGCTTCAAGGTGTGGAAGACGCGCCACGGCACCGTCGGCGTCGGCATCTGCTGGGACCAGTGGTATCCCGAGTGCGCCCGCGCCATGATGCTGCAAGGCGCGGAGGTGCTGATGTACCCCACCGCCATTGGCTCCGAGCCGCATGACGCGGAGCTGGACACCAGCGCCCTGTGGCAGCGCGCCCAGATCGGCCACGCCGTCTCCAACGTCGTTCCGGTGGTTGCGGCCAACCGCATCGGCGATGAGTGCGGCCAGCACTTCTACGGCCACAGCTTCGTCGCCAGCCACCGTGGCGACAAGGTCTCCGAACTCGGCGACGGCGAGACCGGCGTCGTCATCGGCACCTTCGACCTCGATTTGATCCAGAAGCACCGCTACGCCTTCGGATTTTTCCGCGATCGGCGGCCGGAGCTCTATGGCCGTTTAACACAAGACATCTAGTTATTACGGCGGAGGTGGGTTCAAGCCCGCTTCCCAATTGCCACGAGACTTGCCGCGCCTCCCGCAAAGGGGGCGCGGCTTTTTATTATGTTATTGTTTTTATGAATAATTTTACGCAGAAGGGTTTGGCCCCTCCGCACTCCCTTTCGTTTCTTCCGGCCGCACACGGGGCCGCCGTTGCGCCCTATTGAATGGGGAAAGGACGGGGGAGCAGGGGAAATATGCAGAAAATATCGAACGCCCCACCCGGAACAGGTAGGCATTTTAATGTGATAGACCGGCCCTGATGCAGGGCACGGCCCCTCTCAAATGAACGGGATGCAAGGGGGCAAGGCCCCCTGCAAATTTCCTTAGCCCTTCGTCGCCGCACCGGCGGGACCGACCGTGATGAGCCAGAAGTCGGGCGGCGCGCCGAGACGCAGCGGCAACATGCTGGTGCCGAGCCCGGCGGTGACGATGAGCGCCTTGTGCCCTTCGCGGATCAGGCCGCAGGCGTAGCGCTGGCCGTAGCGCGAGTGGGTAATCAGCGGCCCGAGCCCCGGCAGGGCGATCTGCCCGCAATGGGTGTGCCCCGCCACCGTCAGGCCGATCGTCGCGGGCAGGTCAGGGAAGACATCCGGGCTGTGGCTGAGCACCAGCTTCGCGCCCTTGAGGGCGGCGAGGGCTCGCGCGACCCTGGGCAGGTCGGCGTGACCGGTCACGTCGTCGTCAACCCCGCCGATGGCCAGCGGCCCGCGCTGCACGGCGGTGTTGGCGAGCACCGTAATGCCCCGGTGGCGCAGGGCCGTGCGGATGGCAGCCGCATCGACCCAGTAATCATGGTTGCCGAGCACCGCGACGGCGCCGAGCGGCGCATGCAACGCCCCGAGCGGGGCCGTGGCCTCCTCCGGCGTATAACGGCGGGTGGTGGTTTTCTTGTCGCTGAGGAAGTCCCCCGCAAGCAGAACAATGTCCGGCCGCAATCCGTTGATCCGGGCCACAACCCTGTCGAGGTGAGAGGGCGGCATGTCCGGCCCGGCGATGTGAATGTCCGAGACGAGGGCGATGCGGACCGGGGGCTGGCCCTTGGGCCAGTCCGCGAGGGTGAGGGAGGCGTGCCGCACCACGGGCGCGGACCGGGCCAGGCTGACCATGTGCCCAATCAGCAGCGCCAGCAGAATGACTGTCACGAGCGCGGCCCATTTGATGAAACGCTGCTTCGTCATTGGGCCGGGGCTGCGCTGAGACTGGTGGCGCGGCATAATGTTATGAAACAATAAACTCGCGTAACGCATTGATAACTTTGCAATAGCAATTAAGTGGCAATGCGCGATGCCTAGCATGGCGCGCGTCCCGCCGAACACATGGAAGCGGTGAACGGCGCTGGCTGTCAGACCGGCGTCGCACCAAGGCAATCCAAAGCCGGGCGCGGATCAGGCCCAGATGCGGATCAGGCGCTGGCGCGGATATCCTCAAGCAGCGCGGGCAGGGCACGCATGTCGTCGAAGGTGAGAAGCGCGCCCTCGGCCAGCAGCTTGGCGTCCGGCTTTTGCCCGGCGTGGGTTGCGCCGGTGAAGCCCAGCACCCGCATTCCGGCGGATCGCGCGGCGCGCAGGCCGGGCACGCTGTCTTCGATGACGAGGCAGTCCCCAGGGGCGACGCCCATGTGCTCGGCCGCATAAAGGTAGAGGTCCGGCGCGGGCTTGCCCCGCTTCACCTGTGAAATGCTGAAGATGTTGGGCGCGAACTGGTCATAGAGGCCCACGTGGCGCAGCTTCATGTCCAGCATTCCGGCGGCGCTGTTGGAGGCGACGCCCTTGGGCAGGTCGATGCCGGTCACCACCTCGACCACCCCATCGATGGGCTGGAGCTTGTAGCGGTAGATATCGGTAATGGTGGCCTTGTAGCGGTCATCGTAGTCGGGGGGCAGGGGGCGGCCCCAATCCGCCGCGATCACGTCATACATCTGGTATTCCGAGAGGCCCTGGAAGCGGCGCAGCGCCTCCTCCGGGGTGATCGGGTAGCCAATGGCCGTCAGCGCCTTCGCATGGGCTTCGCTGCTCAGCACCTCGCTGTCAACGAGAACGCCATCGCAGTCGAAGATGATCGCAGTCGGTGGGGAAATTTTCATGGAGCGACATTAGCCCTTCACGCCAAATAAACCAAAACGTTTTAATTAATAGAAGTTATGCATACGCCGCATGGAACGGGTGGCGGCGTGGTTTCTTTCCGCCCAAACGGAAGAAGCCGCGCCTCATTGCTGAGGCACGGCTTCTTCGCGGTTGCCGAAAGGCGGGGAGGGCTTACGCCAGTTCCACTTCCTTCTTGGCGATCTTCTCGCGCCACACCAGCGGGCCGGTGTGGTGGACGCTCTCGCCGGTCGAGTCGACGGCGACGGTGACGGGCATGTCCTCGACCTCGAACTCGTAGATGGCTTCCATGCCGAGGTCTTCGAAGGCGACGACGCGGCTGTTCTTGATCGCCTTGGAGACGAGGTAGGCTGCGCCGCCCACGGCCATCAGGTAGGCCGCCTTGTGCTTCTTGATGGACTCGATGGCGACCGGCCCGCGCTCGGCCTTGCCCACCATGGCGATGAGGCCGGTTTGCTCCAGCATCATGTCGGTGAACTTGTCCATGCGGGTGGCGGTGGTGGGGCCGGCCGGGCCGACCACCTCGTCGCGCACCGGGTCGACCGGGCCGACGTAGTAGATCACCCGGTTGCGGAAATCGACGCCCTCGGGCAGCCCCTGGCCGCTGGCCAGCAGCTCCTGAATGCGCTTGTGGGCGGCGTCGCGCCCCGTGAGCATCTTGCCGTTCAGCAGCAGGCGCTCGCCCGGCTTCCAGCTCGCCACTTCCTCCGGCGTCAGGGTGTCGAGGTTCACCCGGCGGGCGGAGGGGGAGGCCGTCCACTGCACCTTCGGCCACTCGTCCAGCTTCGGGCGCTCCAGATAGGCCGGGCCGTTGCCGGTCAGCGTGAAGTGGGCGTGGCGGGTGGCCGCGCAGTTGGGGATCATCGCCACCGGCTTGGAGGCCGCGTGGGTCGGGTAGTCGTGAATCTTCACGTCGAGCACGGTTGAAAGGCCGCCAAGCCCTTGCGCGCCGATGCCCAGCGCATTCACCTTGTCGAAGATCTCGATGCGGAGTTCCTCGATCTTCGTGCGCGGGCCGCGGGCCTTCAGCTCGGCCATGTCGATCGGCTCCATGAGCGATTCCTTGGCCAGCAGCATGGCCTTTTCGGCCGAGCCGCCGATGCCGATGCCGAGCATGCCCGGCGGGCACCAGCCCGCGCCCATCAGCGGCACGGTCTTCAGCACCCACTCGACGATATCATCGGAGGGGTTCAGCATCACGAACTTGGACTTGTTCTCCGAGCCGCCGCCCTTGGCCGCCACGGCGATTTCCACATGGTCGCCCGGCACGATCTGGGTGTGGATGACGGCGGGGGTGTTGTCGTGGGTGTTCTTGCGGCCGAAGGCGGGGTCGGCGACGATCGAGGCGCGCAGGCGGTTTTCGGGGTGCATGTAGGCGCGGCGCACGCCCTCGTTGATCATGTCCTCGAGGCTCATGGTCGCATCCCAGCGGACGTTCATGCCCACCTTCACGAAGACGACGACAAGGCCGGTGTCCTGGCAGATGGGGCGCAGGCCTTCGGCGCACATGCGGCTGTTGGTGAGGATCTGCGCGATGGCGTCCTTGGCGGCCGGGGACTGCTCCAGCTCGTAGGCGCGGCCCAGCGCCCGGATGTAATCCATCGGGTGGAAGTAGGAGATGTACTGGAGGGCGTCGGCGACGGACTCGATGACGTCGTCCTGGCGAATTACGGTCATTGCAAGATCCTCGAACTCAATTCAGCTCGGCGCGAACGGCACAGCTTCGCGTCGCCCATGCCTTTGCTCTTCTTGGCCGCGCCCGTCAAACATCATTTGAGGGCGGGAAGGCAGCGCGCGGCAGGGTCTTAAGACCAAAAAACACTGACGACATATGTGCTTAATGGTTGTATATTTGGTAGCAACGTTATCATATGTGCACAAAGTTGCCGGAATGCGTGCCAGCCGGGAACGGCTGGAGGATCAGGCTTTCGCCCCTTGCTCGGGATCGCCATGACAGTCAGCACTGAGGACACCGCGCACCTGCACGATTACCCGCAGTCCTACTTTGCGGCGACGGCCCATGTGGCCCCGTTCCGCCCGGCGCTGGAAGGCGTGAAGCAGGTGGACGTGTGCGTCATCGGCGGCGGCTATACCGGGCTGTCGACCGCGCTGCACGGGGCGGAGCGGGGTCTGTCGGTCGTGCTGCTGGAAGGCCGGCGCATCGGCTGGGGCGCGTCGGGGCTGAACGGCGGGCAGGTGATGCCCGGCTGGAGCCGCACCAGCCGCAGCCTCATTCAACAGTTCGGCGAGGCGAGGGCACGCCAGCTTTTCGCGCTTGCAACGGAAGCGGTCGAGCAGCTGTGGCTGCGGATCGGGCGGCACGCCATCGATTGCGAGGCCAACAAGGGGCACCTCATCGCCGCCGCGACGGCCAGCGATATGGAAATGCTGGAAGCCGTGGTCGACTGCAGGAGCCAGCTGTTCGGCTACGGCCACAGCCGCCTGGTCGATCGGGAGACCGTCGCTCGCCTCACCGGCTCGGAAGCCTTTCACGGCGGCGTTCTGGATGCGGAAGGCGGCCATCTTCACCCGCTCAATCTGGCCCTCGGGCTGGCGCGAGCGGCGGAGGGCGCCGGCGCGCGCCTGCATGAGAACAGCCGGGTTGTCCGCCTGCGCCCGGCGGGCAGCCGGATGCTGGTGGAAACCCAGCGCGGCAAGGTGCTCACCAAGACCGTGGTGCTGGCCTGCGGGGCCCAGACCGGCAAGCTGCTGAACCGGGTGGAGCGGCGCACCGGGGCGCTCACCGCCTTTGCCGCCGCCACCGAGCCGCTGCCGAAGGACGTGGCGGCGACGCTGGTGAAGGATGGGCTGGCGGTGTGCGACACCCGCATGTCGGCGAACTATTTCCACCTGTCGCCGGATCGGCGGCTGCTATTCGGCGGTGGGGAGCGCTTCCGGCTCGACCCGGAGGAAGCGCCCGAGAGCATCGTCCGCCCCCGGCTGGAGAGTGTTTACCCGCACCTTGCGGGCGTGAAGCTGGATTATGCCTGGAGCGGGCTCGTCACCGTCACGTCGAGCCGGATGCCGGCCATCGGGCGGGAGGGCCCGGTGTTCTATGCCGATGGCTATGCGGGGCAGGGCGTGGCGCTGGCCAACCTCATGGGCAAGCTCATCGTTGAGGCGATCGGCGGGGAGTGCAGCCGCTTCGAGCTGATTAGCCACCTGCCGAACCTGGCCGTGCCGGGCGGGCGCTGGCTGCGCCTGCCCATCTTCGCCGCCATCGGCGCGCTCGCTGCCTTGCGCGAGACCCACTGAGGCCTACTTCCGGCATATGCCGGAGCCCCGCGTGCGGGCTGGCGTTCCTCTCTTACGCGTCCATCCGCTTTTGATACGGGAGTCTCCCATGTCTGCCCGCCCGGTCATCGGGATCATCTGCTGCGCCAGGGATGTGGACGGCGTGCCCGCCCAGACGGTGCTGAGCCGCTATATCACGACGACCATGCGTCATGCCGATGCGGCGGCGGTACTGGTGCCCGGCCTGCCTGAGCTGATGAGCGCCGAGGAGGTCGCGCCGCTGCTCGACGGGCTGCTGCTGACGGGCAGCACCTCCAACATCGACCCCAAGCATTACGGCGATCCCATCGAGGAGCCGCCGGGGCCGTTCGATCCGGGGCGCGATACCATGGTGCTGGCGCTCATCCAGGCGATGCTTGACCGCTCCAAGCCCATTTTCGGCATCTGCCGCGGCTTTCAGGAGCTGAACGTCGCCTTCGGCGGCACCTTGCGGCGCGACATGGCCGAGCATCCCGCGCTGCTGGCCCACCATGCCCCGCCCGAGATGGTTTTTCCGGCCATGTACGAGCACGTGCACGAGGTCGACCTCACGCCCGATGGGGTGCTGGCCGGCGCTATGGGCAAGCACCGGATTACGGTCAATTCCGTCCACTATCAGGGCATCGATCGGCTGGGCGAGGGGCTGAAGGTGGAGGCGCGGGCGTCCGACGGGGTGGTCGAGGCCTTCTCCACCGTTCGCAACGGCGCGCCCGTGCTGGCGGTGCAGTGGCACCCCGAGTGGCGCACGGCCGAGAACCCGGACAGCCAGGCCTTCTTCTCCCTCATGGGCCGCCTGCTGCGCGGTGAAGAACTGGCCGTTCCATAAGGCCTACGCGAACGGGTGATTGGTGCGAACCCGGCTGGTCGATAGCCTCCCTGGAAACTCAGATCTACCATTTCAGGGAGGACACCCATGCCCCGATCCACGATGCTCAAGCGCCTCTCTGCCGCCCGTTCGGCCCTGCCGCTTCTGGCTGGCCTGATGCTGTCGCTCTTCGGTGGCGAGACTGTCGCCATGGCCGCCGAGGCCGCCCTCTCTCCCGGCGCGTGGGCGGTGAGCGGCATGCCATCGCCAACCGGCAAGCCGCAGGTCGCCACTCTTGCCAAGGCGAAGGGCGAGCAGATGCTGCTCTCCCTGCCGAACGAGTTTCTGCCCGGCATGAAGGCCCAGAAGGTGCTGCTGAAACAAACCGGGCCGAAGGCCTACAGCGGCGCGCTGCCCTCCGGCGGCACGGTCAGCCTGATCGCTACCGCGCCCGATGCCGCCAATCTGGAACTCGACATGAAGGAGAAGGGCGGCTTCGGTAAGTTCTCGCTCGATCTGAGCCGGGTCGGGAACTGAGGGTTTTTAAATAACGACTTGTTTTTGCAGAGGGTCCAAGACCCTCTGCACTCCCATTCGTTTTTGCGGGGCGCGCCCGTCATAAAGGGCACGGCCCGAAACAAAGGGGGAGGTGCAGGAGGGGTAAGCCCCTCCTGCGAAAGAAGAACCTAAGTGTTTACGCCCCGGCGACCGGCTTCAGCGGCACCACCGTTGCGGGGGTGCGCTCGTCTTCCACGGCGGCGGGTTCGAGTTGCGGGCGGCCGATGGAGACGTAGCGGAAGCCGGCGGCGGCCATGTCCGCCGTGCGGTAGATGTTCCGCAGGTCGACGAACACCGGCTCCTTCAGCTGGCGCTTGACGTGGGTGAGGTCGAGCGCGCGGAATTCGTTCCATTCAGTGATGATGACGACGGCGCTGGCGTCCTTCATGGCGGAGTAGGGGTCGTCCGCGAAGTCCACGTTCGGAAGCAAGGGGGCGGCGTGTTCCATGCCCACCGGATCGTAGGCGCGGACATGGGCTCCGGCCTTCTGGAGCGCGGGCACGATGTCCAGCGCGGGCGAGTCGCGCATGTCGTCGGTGTTGGGCTTGAAGGTCAGGCCCAGCACGGCGATGGTCTTGCCGTCCACCGCGCCGCCGCAAGCGGCGACGATGCGCTGGGCCATGTTCTGCTTGCGGTTGGTGTTGACCTCGACGGTTGCCGAGACGAGCCGCAGCGGCACGCCGGCTTCCTCGGCCGTCCGCAGCAGGGCGAGCGTGTCCTTGGGGAAGCAGCTGCCGCCGTAGCCGGGGCCGGGGTGGAGGAACTTGTCGCCGATGCGCTTGTCGAGGCCGATGCCCTTGGCCACGTCCTGCACGTCCGCGCCGACTTTCTCACACAAATCAGCCACTTCGTTGATGAAGCTGATCTTGGTGGCGAGAAAGGCGTTGGCGGCGTACTTGATGACTTCCGCCGTCTCGCACGAGGCGAACAGGATCGGCGTCTCGCGCAGGTAAAGCGGGCGGTAGATCTCCTTCAGCACCTGCCGGGCCTCCTCGGAGGTGGTGCCGACCACCACCCGGTCCGGGTGCATGAAATCCTGAATGGCCGAGCCTTCGCGCAGGAACTCGGGGTTGCTGGCCACTTCCAGCTTCTTCAGCGGGGCGACCTCAGCCACCAGTTCGCGCAGGCGCGAGGCAGTGCCGACCGGAACGGTCGACTTGGTGATGATGACCGCGCCGTTGCGGGCGTGGGTTGCGATGTCCTTGGCGGCGGCGAACACATAAGTCAGGTCCGCGTGGCCGTCGCCGCGCCGGGAGGGCGTGCCGACCGCGATGAACACGGCCTGCGCCTCGGGAACGGCGGCCGCCAGTTCGGTGGTGAAGGTGAGGCGATTGGCCTTGATGTTGCGTTGCAGGAGATCATCGAGCCCCGGCTCGTAGATGGTCGGCTCGCCCCGGCTGAGGCGGGCGACGATATCCGGGTTCGTGTCAACGCAGGTGACCTGGTGCCCGAACTCGGCCATGCAGGCACCCGAAACCAGGCCCACATAACCCGTGCCGACAACAGCAATCCGCATAAGACCTCCTGACACAAACAATGAGCGCGGGGTTCTCGTAAACCATTATGTCCGTATCGTGACGGTATCATGATGACGGGCTGAATTTCACATGAACGCATGGCCTTATGCCATCTTGTCACGGGGCTGAGGGCACCTGGCGCGAGGCCTTGCAAGCATCTTGAATTATATGATTCCGACTTTGTGCTGGCGAGCAGGGCAGCAGCGCGTATCCTAGAGGATGGACGCGCGCGGGGAAGGGCCCCAGGGTGGAAGACGGCAGTATGGAAGAGCGTGTTTTGGCAAGTGAATCCAGGGCCGGGCCAGCTGCCGTCATCCGTGTCGAGGCGGGTGGAGCGGCGGCTTTGGCCTCGCGGTTTTTGGCCGCGGAGGTGCCGGTTTCGCTCACCTACAACGGCATTGCCCATGTGGTGATGATGGCAACCCCACGCGACATTGAGGACTTCGCCGTCGGCTTCTCGCTCGCCGAGGGCATCGTGGAGAGCGCCGCCGAGATTAAGGGCGTCGAGGCGCGGGAGATCCCGCCCGGCCTCCTGGTGCGGGTCGATATTCCCGCCCACCGCGCCGAGGCGCTCATCGACCGCCGCCGCGGCTTGGTGGGGCAGACCGGTTGCGGCATCTGCGGCGTGACCGAGCTTGAGCACGCTATCCGCGCCGTCCGTGCTGTCGGCCACCCGCCCGCGCTCGCGCCCGAAGCGCTGTTCCGGGCGCTGGAGGAACTTTCTGGCCACCAGCCGCTCAATCGGGAGACCGGGGCCGTCCACGCTGCCGCCTTCGCCGATGTGCAGGGCAACATCCTGCTCGCCCGCGAGGACGTGGGCCGCCACAACGCGCTCGACAAGCTGATCGGGGCGCTGGCGCGAGAAGGGCGGGACGCGGCGAGCGGCTTTGCCCTCGTCACCTCCCGGTGCAGTTTCGAACTGGTCCAGAAGTGCGCGGCGGCGAACGTTCCGGCCCTGGTCGCCATCTCCGCGCCCACCGATCTGGCGGTGGATCTTGCCCGCCGCGCCGGTTTGACGCTGGTGGCGCTGGCCCGGCGGGACGCGGTGCTGGTGTTCAACGATCCTTGCGGCCTGTTCAGCCCGCCAGCTGATGCGCCAGGTCCGCCCCTGCGGGGGTGAGGCGCAGGAGCCCCGCGCCGGGGCTGGCGCCTTCCGCCAGGGTGGCGAGCGGCGCCCCTCGCTCATCCGTCAGGCCGGTTAACTCGCTCGCGCCCCGCACGACCAGGGCCAGCGGCAGGTCCAGCGCCTTGGCGAGCGCTGCAAGCTTGGCTTCGCCGCGTTCGGCCAGCAGCAGGAAGATGGCCTGCCCGAGGGGCGTGGCATCCGGCAGCACATCGGAAAGACGGGCGAGGTAGGCCGGGCCTTCCGCGCTGTCCGTCCCGTCCGCGCCGCCGCTCTTCGTCATGTGGCCGCGTCTCGCTTGGCGAGGACGACGGGGATGGACTTGCTGGTCGGCGTCATGCTGCGTTCGCCATAGCTCCACAGCGGCACCAGCACGTTGGTCTCCGGGTAGTAGCTGGCCACCTGGCCGCGCGGAATATCGTAGCCGACGATGCGGAAGCCCTCGGCCACCCGCTCCACCCCGTCGTTGATGGCGGTGCGGATGTCGATGATATCGCCCACCGCCAGCCCTTCGGCCGCCATGTCCTCCCGGTTCATGAACAGCACCCGGCGGTAGCCGTAGATGCCCCGGTAGCGGTCATCGTAGCCGTAGATGGTGGTGTTGTACTGATCGTGACTGCGGAAGGTCATCAGCGTGAAAACGCGCGGCCCTTCCGCCGGCTGCGCCGCGATGCCGGTGGCGAACTCGGCCGGGGGCAGGGGGTTGGCCATGAACCGGGCCTTGGCAGTCTCCGTTTTCCACTCCCGCTCCCGGGCGCTGTTCCGCAGGTGGAAGCCGCCGGGCTTGGCCACCTTCTGGTTGTAGCCCTCGAAGCCGGGCACCACCCTGGCTATGGCGTCGCGGATGCGGCTGTAGTCGGCCACATAGCCGTCCCAATCGATCTTCACCTCCGGCAGCGTCGCCTTGGCCATGCCAGCGATGATGGCGGGCTCCGACAGAAGATGCGGCGAGACCGGCTTGTTGATGCCGCCCGAGCCGTGCACCATCGACATGCTGTCCTCCACCGTCACCATCTGGGGGACGCCGTTCTGGATGTCGATTTCGGTGCGCCCGAGGCAGGGCAGGATCAGCGCCTGCTCGCCCACGATGAGGTGGCTGCGGTTCAGCTTGGTGGAGATGTGCACCGTCAGCTTGGTTTGGGCGAGCGCCTCTTCGGTCATCTTCGTGTCGGGCGTGGCGGCGGCGAAGTTGCCGCCCAGCCCGATGAACACCTTGGCCTTGCCCTCCAGCATCGCCTGGATGGCGGTGATGGTGCCGTAGCCGGGCCTGCGCGGGGCCTTGATGGGGAAGGTGGCCTCCAGCCGGTCCAGAAACAAGGCGCTCGGGTGCTCGGTGATCCCCATGGTGCGGTCGCCCTGCACGTTGGAGTGGCCGCGCACCGGGCAGGCGCCCGCGCCGGGCTTGCCGATGTTGCCCTTGAGCAGCAGCACGTCGATGAGCGTCTGGATGGTCACCACCGAATGGCGGTGCTGGGTGAGGCCCATGGCCCAGGTGAAGATGGTCCTGTCGGCGTTGGCGTAGATCTCGGCCGGAACTTCCAGCTGCTCCCGCGTCAGGCCCGATTGCGCCTCGATTTCTGACCAATCCGTGGCCTCGGCATCGGCCTTCAGCTGCTCGAGGCCTTCGGTGTGTTCCTCAATGAACCGGGTGTCGAGGCGGCCCTGGTACTTCTCTAGCAGGATCTTGAGGAGGCCCTTGGCGGCGGCCATGTCGCCGCCCACGCGCACCTGGAGGTAGTGGCTGGCGATATCGACGCCGCCGCCCGGCAGCATGTCCTTCATGCTTTTGGGGTGGGCGAAGCGCTCCAGCCCGCGCTCCCGCACGGGGTTGAACACCACGATCTTGGCCCCGCGCAGCGCCGCCTCGCGCAGGCTGGTCAGCATGCGCGGGTGGTTGGTTCCCGGATTCTGGCCCCACACGAAGATGGCATCGGCCTTGTCGAAATCCTCCAGCAGGACCGTGCCCTTGCCGACGCCGATCTGCTCGGTGAGTGCAACGCCCGAGGCCTCGTGGCACATGTTGGAGCAGTCGGGGAAGTTGTTGGTCCCAAACGCGCGCACGAACAGCTGATAGAGGAACGCCGCCTCGTTGCTGGTGCGCCCGGAGGTATAGAACAGCGCCTCGTCCGGGCTCTCCAGCTCCCGCAGCGTCCGGCCGATGAGTGCGAAGGCGTCCTCCCAGCTCACCGGCACGTAGCGGTCGAGCGTGCGCTCATAGCGCATGGGCTGCGCGATGCGCCCTTGGGATTCCAGATAGTGATGGTCCTGCCGCTTCAGCCATTCGACGGAATGTTCGGCGAAGAAGGTGGGGCCAACCGTCTTGGAGGTCGCCTCCCACGCCACGGCCTTCACGCCGTTCTCGCAGAACTCGAAGGAGGAGGCGTGTTCCGGATCACCCCAGGCGCAGCCAGGGCAGTCGAACCCGTGAGGCTGGTTGACGCCGCGCAAGCTCAGCGCGCTCTTGGCCGGGTTGCCGGAATGGAGGAGGGAGCGGGCCACGGCGGTAAGCGCGCCCCAGCCGCCGGCCGAAGCCCTGGGCCGCCCGGGAGACTGTTCGGAGGCCCGTTCGGGGCGCTGGTTTTGCCGTTCTGGTTTCTGTTCCGTCATAGCAGCAACTGTTTCCCCGATCCGGCGGCGGATGCAAGCCTTCGGTTTGTTTCCTGCGGCATCTACGCCCGATCGTGCGGCGGGGCGAGGGGGGATTGCCGTTGTGATCCGGGCGGCCCATATACGCCACCCTGCCGAAACCACCCGCTGCCGCCTCCGGCATGACAGCCTGAACGGAGACAAGCCCATGCTCTCGACGCCCTGGTGGAGCCATGTCCTGCTGCTGCTCGCGGCGGCCATCGTCGGCGCGGCGGTGCCGCTTCAGGCGGGCACCAACGCCCAGCTGGCCAAGGTGCTGGGCCATCCGCTGTGGGCCACCGCCGGGTCCCTCAGCGTCAGCCTCACCCTCACGCTGACGGCGATCGCCGTGCTGCACGTGCCGGTGCCGCGCCTTGCGGCCATCAGCGCCGGGCCGCTGTGGGTGTGGGTCGGCGGCCTTTACGGCATGATCTTCCTCATCACCTCCCTGTTGGTTGCGCCGCGGCTGGGGGCGGCCGCCTTCATGGTGGCGGTCATCGGCGGGCAGGTGATCGCCTCCCTCGTCATTGATCGATCTGCCCTGGCCGGGTTCGAGCAGAAGCCGATCACGCCCTGGCGGCTGGCGGGCGTGGCGCTCATCATCGGCGGCATTTTCCTCATTCAATTCAATCCCGGCGGCGGGGGGCAAGGCGAAGGCCGATGCGTCCGCCGAACCCGGCAATCCGCCCGAGGGATCGTCCGAAAATCCACCCGCCTGAGGCAATATATTCTTGATTTGCCGGGCCCGACTTCACCTCAATGGGCAAAGGGAGCAAGGGGAGGCATTTCATGGCGGCGGCAGCTTTTATACGGGCAGGTCTCTTTGGCGCGGGGCTGGCAGCGCTGTGCGCGGGCGCGGTGGCCCAGCCTTCTCCGCAGGACAGGCCGGCAAAGCCGCAGGCGGATGTCCGCCATCCCATCGCCGTCAGCGACATCAAGCTGCCCGATCCGGCCAGGCTGCTGTTCTGGACGCCGGACGAGCAGCGGTTCGGCTACAGCCATATGGAGCGGCTGTTCCCCGGTCAGGTGGTGGCGCGGGGCAAGACGATCCGCCCGTTGCCGCGCGCCGGGCAGGAACTGGCGGTGCGCTACAGCTATAACGGCGCGCCGTGGGACACCGCCCGCTTCATGGCGAACAACGACGTGGCGGGGCTGCTTGTCCTCCATGATGGCCGCATCGTTCTGGAGCGCTATGGCCTCGGGCTCGACGAGAAGGGCCGCTGGACCTCCTTTTCCATGGCCAAGTCGGTCACCTCGACGCTCATCGGCGCGGCGCTGAAGGACGGGGCGATCAAGAGCCTCGATGAGCCGGTGACCCGCTACCTGCCCGCTCTCAAGGGCACGGCCTACGATGGCGCGACGCTCCGCCATCTGCTCACCATGACCTCGGGCGTGCGCTGGAACGAGAACTATGCCGACCCCCAGTCAGACGTGAACCGCCTCGCGCGCATCGCCGAGGCCGCGGCCCAGGGTAAATCCGTGACTCCGGGCGAGACCGCGCCCGGCGGAGGCAAGGTGCCGCCGCTGGTCGCCTTCATGGGCACGCTGCCGCGCGCCCATGCCCCCGGCACGGTGTTCAATTACAACACGGCGGAAACCGGCCTGCTCGGCGAAGTGATCCGCGCCGCCACCGGCAAGCCGGTCGCGGCGTATTTGTCCGAAAAGCTGTGGGCACCGCTCGGCATGGAGCAGGACGGCTTCTGGGTGACGGACAAGCGGGGGCCGGAGGGCAGGGCGATGACCGGCTGCTGTCTCAGCGCGTCCCTGCGCGACTATGGCCGCTTCGGCCAGTTCATCCTGGCGGGAGGCAAGGTGGGCGGCAAGTCCCTCCTGCCCGAAGGGTGGGTGGGCGAGGCCACCGGCCCCAGAGCCCCCTTGCGCGGGGAAGGGCAGGGCTACGGCTATCAATGGTGGACGGTCGATGGCGCGGGCTTCGAGGCGCGGGGCGTGTTCGGGCAGAACATCCGCATCTGGCCGGAGAAGAAGCTGGTGGTCGTCACCTTGAGCGCCTGGCCGCGGGCGGGCGATCCGGAGCGCAGCAAGGCCCGGCTCGCCTACATCCGCGCCGTCGCCGAGGCCGTGGAGACCGGGGCCGCGAAAGCCGGAGCGGACAAGACCTGAACGCGCCAAGAATCTTCATAAGAATGCGCGGCTTCGGTTGCGCGGTGGCTCATGACCTGCTAGAAGCCGTCGCCACGCGGCACGGGGCCCGATGGCGGAGTGGTGACGCAGCGGACTGCAAATCCGTATACGCCGGTTCGATTCCGGCTCGGGCCTCCAACACACTCGCACCCTTGCCGCCTTTTCCCTTCTTCCCGATCCAACCTCCGGCGCCCAACCATCCGGCGATGGCAGCGCAGCAGATTTGCGGCACGCTGCGCCTTTGTCTTCCGTGCCCGTGCATATGGGCTGCTGGAAGCGGATCGGAAATCGCCTCCGCGCAATTCAATTAATCTCATTCTCCTGGCGCAGAGCGTCCTGGGATGTGTTCCCTCCAAAGTCAGGTAGGGAACTGTTGCCCGATCCTGGAAGAACCGTTGCGTAATTCATGCCTTCAAGGGGCTGGAATCTGCCCCGCCTAGTCCTTATGTAGCCGAAACATACCGGCTCGGGTGGTTGTTGCAGCCACCCGATGCTGCCAGAGTTCACCGCTGGAAGGTGGTGTGGCGGAAAATACATGGCGGATTGGTTGCCAGGTTTCATGACGCTGCACTATAAGCCACGCGCAAGACTCTAACCTGGGACGAGAAAAATGCCGACTGCCGAACAGCTCCGGGCCAACATGGTGGAAAGCCAGCTGCGGACCAACCGCGTCACGAGCGAGCGTGTCATCAACGCGTTCCGCGCCGTTCCGCGCGAGAACTTCGTGTCTCCCGAGCGCCGCGCTTTTGCCTATGTGGACGAGGATCTGCCGGTGGCGCCGGGCCGCTTCCTGATGGAGCCGATGGTCCTTGGCCGCCTGCTTCAGGAATCCGCGCCCAAGCCGGGCGAGAAGGTGCTGCTGGTCGGCGCGGGCACGGGCTATGTCGCCGCGCTCCTGTCGCTGATGGGCACGACGGTGGTGGCGCTTGAATCCAATCCCGAGCTGGTCGCCATCGCCCGCGAACGGCTGGCCGAGCTGGGCGTGGCCAACGTCACTTTTGTCGAGGGCGAGCTGACTGCGGGCAACGCGGCCGGCGCTCCCTATGATCTGGTCTTCATCGACGGAGCGGTCGAGGAGATCCCGGCGGCCATCATCGATCAGGTGAAGGACGGCGGGCGCGTGGCCATGGTGCTCGTGGCGGCTGGCGTCGGAAAAGGCGTCATCGGCCGAAGGAGCGGCAAGGGTTTCGGCGTATTCGATTTCATGGACGCGGCAGTGCCGGTCCTTCCTGGTTTTACAAAGCCAAAAACATTCGTGTTCTGAGATTTTGTGTCCGGCCGTCCAGCGTAACAGGTGCGGCCCTTAGGGGTGGCAAGGACTTTTTGTTTATGATTTACCGCAAAGTGCTGCTTATGGCTTCGGCGATGATGGTGTTTGGCCAGTCGCCTGTCTCGGCGGAAACATTGGCCGAGGCGCTGGCTCAGGCCTACACGTCCAACCCGGATCTGGCGGCCCAGCGGGCGGCCCTGCGCGCGGTGGACGAGGATGTGGCCACGGCCGTGTCCGGATACCGTCCCAATGTCAGTGGCCAGGCCACGATTGATCGCGCCGACAGCGATGGCGGCACGAGGGCCACCACGTCCAAGTCGGCTTCGGCCACGGTGACGCAGCCGCTGTTTCGCGGGTTCCGCACGGTGAACTCGGTGCGCGCGGCCGACAGTCAGGTGCTGGCCCAGCGCGAGCGGCTGCGCGTCAGCGAGCAGGACGTGCTCCTCGCCGCCGTGACCGCCTATATGGATGTGGTGCGCGATGAAGCCGTGCTGCGTCTCAACCAGAACCAGGTTGAAGTGCTCCAGCGCCAGCTGGAGGCCAACCGCGACCGCTTCGAGGTGGGTGAGCTGACCCGCACCGACGTGGCCCAGTCCGAGGCGCGCCTGTCCACGGCCATCAGCGACCGCACGGCCGCCGAAGCCGCGCTCACGGCCAGCCGCGAGGCCTACCGCCGGGTCGTCGGCCAGCTGCCGGGCACGCTCGAGGCGACGTCCAAGCTGCCGGTGCTGCCGCCAACGGCGGAGGAAGCCATCGCCATCGCGCAGAACGAGAGCCCGGTTCTGCTGGCCGCCCGCTACGACGAGCAGGCCCAGCGCTACGCCGTTTCGGTGAACAAGGGCGCGATCCTGCCGTCCGTCAACGCCTCGGCGGGCGTCACCTGGCGGCAGAACGGCTTCTCGCGCAGCAGCTTCGACCAGGAATTTCCTGGCGTTATCAATGACGACCGGGACCAGACAGACGTCAGCATCGGGGCAACCCTCACCATTCCGCTTTATCAAAGCGGGGCGGAATATGCCGCCGTACGCCGGGCCCAGCAGATCCAGAGCCAGCGTGTTCTCGAAATCGCCGCGACCGAGCGCCAGGTCACGGAAGCGACCCGGAATGCGTGGGAACAGCTTCGCACTGCCCGTTCCACCATCCAGTCGGCCTCCGAGGCCGTGCGCGCCAATGAGATCGCGTTGGAAGGCGTAACGCAGGAACAGCTGGTTGGCTCCCGCACTATTCTCGAAGTGCTGGACGCGCAGCAGGAGTTGCTGAACGCGCGGGTGTCGCTCGTGCGGGCGCAGCGGAACCAGTATGTGGCGGCCTACGAGCTGCTCAGCGCCCTGGGCCGCCTGACGGCGAAGGATCTGGGCCTGCCGGTCGAGGTCTATGATCCGACCGAGCATTACGAGCGGTCGAAGGGTCGCCTGTTCGGCTGGGATTGATTTTAACTCAGCAGACTTAATCGGGGCTGATGACGCAGGCGCCGCGACAGTGTAAGGTCGCGGCGCTGATGTTATAGGGAACTGGGGCAAGCAATGGCCGATTCCAAAGAACCGACCATGGAGGAAATACTGGCCTCCATTCGCCGCATCATCTCGGAAGAGGGTGAGGCGGCGCCGGCTGAGGCTCAGGCGCCCCGGCCCGAGGTTGAGGCTGCGCCCCAGCCGCAACCCCAGCCCGCCGCCCAGGAGGCGGTTGATGAGTTTTTTGACGAGGCTTTCGAAGAGGCCGAGGACGAGGACGTTCTCGAGCTGACCGACACGGTAGAAGCGCCGGTTGCCCAAAAGCCTGAACCGGAGGGACCGTCGCTGATGGACGAAGGCCTGATCTCCGAGCAGACGGTGGCGGCGACCACCCAGAAGCTCAACACTCTTTCGGGGTTGCTGGTTCGCAACTACCCCGGCAGCGAGAATACGCTGGAAGGCCTGGTGCGCGAGATGCTGCGCCCCATGCTGAAGGAGTGGCTGGACGCCAACCTGCCCGAGATCGTCGAGCGCACGGTGGCGCGCGAAGTGGCGCGCATCACGGGGCGCGTCGCGGGCGAATAAACCACACCCACCTGGCCGGGGCAGGCCCTGCCGTCTGGGCTCTTTCCCTTCCCGAAACTTTGCCTTTATAGTCCGGGCAAGTTTTGCATTTGGAAGGGAAAGCTGATGTCCCGACTCTCCTTGCTTGGACGCCGTCTTGCGTCCGTGGCGCTCCTGGGCGCGGCCACCTCCGGTCTGGCCTCGGGCGCGGCCCTGGCCCAAGCGGCGCCGGCTCCGGCGCCGGCTCCGGCGCCGGCCTCTGCCACCGCCACCCAGAGCGCCCCGCGCGGTTTCACCGCCCATGATCTCGTCACCCTCAACCGCGTGTCCGAGCCCGCCCTCTCGCCCGACGGCAAGTGGCTGGCCTATGCCCTGCGCGAGACGGACATGGAGGCCAACAAGGGCCGGTTCGATCTGTTCGTGCTCAACCTGGAAGAGAAGGGGGCCCAGCCCCGCCGTCTGGCGGCCGATCCGGCGGCGGACACCTCGCCCCAGTGGTCGGCGGACGGCCAGCATCTCTACTTCCTGTCCTCCCGTTCCGGCACGTCGCAGGTGTGGCGCTATACCTTCGCCAGCGGCGCGGCCAGCCAGGTGACCGATGCGCCGGTCAGCATCGGCGGCTTCCATCTCTCGCCGAAGGATGACCGCATCGCCTTCTGGGCCGATACCTTCCCCGATTGCAAGGCGGACCTCGCCTGCACCGCCAAGCGGCTGGAGGCGAAGGAGGAAAGCCCTGAAACCGGCCGGGTTTACGACCAGCTGTTCATCCGTCACTGGGACACCTGGGCCGATGGCACCCGCTCCCAGCTGTTCACCGTCGCATTGCAGGACGGCAAGGCGAGCGGCCCCGTTACCCTCGTCTCGCAGGGGCTGATCGGCGACACCCCGTCCAAGCCCTTCGGCGGCGGGGAAGAGATCGCCTTCTCGCCCGATGGCAAGACCCTCTACTTCACCCTGCGCGAGGCGGGCCGCATCGAGGCCCTGTCCACCAACCTGGACATCTTCGCCGCGCCCGCCGACGGTTCGGCCGCGCCGCAGAACCTCACCGACGCCAACGACGCCATGGACACCCAGCCGCGCGTGTCGCCGGACGGCAAATATCTGGCATACCTCGCCATGGAGCGCCCCGGCTTCGAGGCGGACCAGCTGACGCTGATGATCCGCGACCTGGCAAGCGGCGAGACCCGCGCCGTCACCAAGGCCTGGGATCGCTCCATCAGCCACTTCGACTGGAAGCCGGACAGCTCCGCCATCGTCGCAACGGCGGGGGACACGGGCAAGGAGCCGCTGTTCCTCGTCAACGTCCAGACCGGGCGCAGCATTCCGCTCACCCGCAGCGGCTCGGTGGGCGAGTTCGTCGCCGGCGAGAAGGACATCGTCTTTAGCTGGCACAGCCTCACCCGCCCGGCGGATTTCTACCGCCTGTCCTATCGCGGCGTGCAGCCGGAGCAGCTGACCGAGGTGAACAAGGACAAGCTCGCCGACATCGCCATGGGCGACTACGAGCAGTTCAGCTTCAAGGGCTGGAACAACGAGGATGTCTACGGCTACCTCATCAAGCCGGCGAACTTCGATCCCGCGAAGAAATACCCGGTCGCCTTCCTGGTCCACGGCGGCCCGCAGGGCAGCTTCTCCGACCAGTGGCACTACCGCTGGAACGCGCAGGCCTATGCGGGCGCGGGCTATGCGGTGGTGATGGTCGATTTCCACGGCTCGACCGGTTACGGCCAGGCCTTCACCGACAGCATCAGCGGGGACTGGGGCGGCAAGCCGCTGGAGGATCTGAAGAAGGGCTGGGCGGCGGCGCTCGCCAGGTATCCGTTCCTGGATGGCAGCCGCGCCTGCGCGCTCGGCGGCTCTTACGGCGGCTACATGATGAACTGGATCGCCGGCAACTGGCCGGATGCCTTCCGCTGCATCGTCAATCACGATGGTATCTTCGACAACCGCCACATGGCCTATGCCACCGAGGAGCTGTGGTTCAGCGAGTGGGAGAACGGGCGCGGGGCCTACCACGACAATCCGGAGGCCTACGAGAAGTTCAATCCGGTCAATTATGTGCGGAACTGGAAGACGCCCATGCTCGTCATTCACGGCGAGGAGGACTTCCGCGTGCCGCTGGAGGAAGGCATTGCAACCTTTACCGCGCTCCAGCGGCGGAACATTCCCAGCCGTTTCCTCGTCTTCCCTGACGAGAACCACTGGGTGCTGAAGCCTGCCAACAGTATCCAATGGCACCGGGAGGTGCTGGGCTGGCTGGATCGCTGGGTCAACGGCGGCAACGCCGAAGGCCAGGCCGCCGCGCCGCAGGCTGGGCAATAAGGCCGGGGCGGCGCGCCGGGCCGCATGGGGCGGGGCCTTGGGTTCTCCCCCTGCGGTGTGGCTGTCGCCCTGGCGTAGCGCCTCCGGCATATGCCAGCAGTCAATGACAGTGTGGAGTTGGCCGTGATGGAACAGTGGGCCGAACCGCAACCGACGGTCATGGTGCGGCGCGAGGGCGAGACGGTGGTCGTCACCCTGAATTGCCCGCCGGACAATGCGCTGGACCGGGTGGCGCTGGCGGCGCTCACCCGGGTTGTGCGCCAGCTGGCGGAAGCCCCGCCGGCGGGCGGGCTGGTGCTCACCGGCATGGGGCGCAGCTTCTGCGGCGGCCTGTCGGGGCCGTGCGTCGAGGCCCTGTCGCCGGAAGGGCGGCAGGACCTGGCCCGCTCGTTCCGCACGCTCATCGAGGCGCTCCAGGGACTGGAAACGCCGGTGGTGGCGGCGGTCAACGGCAACACCTTCGGCTGCGGTCTCATTCTGGCGCTGACGGCCGATGTGCGCCTGTTCGCCGATACGCCCGAGGGCCAGTTCGGCCTTGTCGACGCGGCGGGCGAGGTGCTGTTCCCCGATCTGGCGCTGGAGCTGGTGGGGCGCGAGCTGGGGCCGGTCGCCGTACGCCGGCTCAGCCTGTCCCACATCCCGTTCCCCTTTGCCGAGGCGCTGGCGCTGGGGCTGGCGGAAAGCTGCGTTGACCCCGAGAGCCTGCTGTCCACCGCCGTGGCCCGCGCCCGCAGCCTCAGCGCCCAGCCGGGGTTTCTGGCACTCAAGTCGCTGCTGAAGTCCTAGCGCTATCTGGGTTTGGGTTTTGATTTTGCAGAGGGGCCTGGGCCCTCTGCACTCCCTCTCGTTTGATCGGATCGCGCCCCCGCATCGGCCGTGCAGCCCACTGGATTTCAAAGGCTCGCGCATCGGCACGGCCGGGTGCGTCCCGTTCAAACCGAAAGGGGGTTCCCAAAGAGGGGCCGCGACCCCCTTAAAGCCCTTGAACTGGCGGGGGTGCGCCAAAGGCATCGCCCCGATGGTTGACAGGCTTGCGTAACTCGGTAACGTTGGCGGCATGACGCACCATCGCGCCGCAATGCTACGACTTCTTTGCCCGGCTTCCTAAGGGAGTCGGGGTTTCGTCGTTTGCCCGTTTGCGCCGCCATGGGGGTTGTCATGGTTCTCATCATTACTGTTCCGCATCACCTGGAGCCTTGCCGCGCCCACTCGCGCCGCCGCATTCTGCCGCGCCGCGCCAGGGGGCTTGCGCGACTTACCGGCAGTCGCCGGGACAAGACGGCTGCCCGGCGGCTGCACCCTCTGCCGTCTCAAATTTCTTGAGACCCCTTTCTTCGCGGAGTAGCCCCAATGTTGCGCGACCCTTCGACCAAGTACCGCCCGTTCACGCCCGTTGCCCTTCCGGACCGCCAGTGGCCGTCCCGCGTCATCACCCGCGCGCCGCGCTGGCTGTCGACCGACCTGCGCGACGGCAACCAGGCGCTCATCGACCCCATGGACGGGGCCAAGAAGCAGCGCTTCTTCGACATGCTGGTGAAGATCGGCCTCAAGGAGATCGAGGTGGGCTTCCCCTCGGCCTCCCAGACCGAGTTTGATTTCGTCCGCCAGCTCATCGAGAACAACCGGGTGCCGGAGGATGTGCAGATCCAGGTGCTCACCCAGTCGAGGGGAGAGCTGATCGCCCGCACGTTCGAGAGCCTGCGCGGCGCGCGTTCGGCAACGGTGCACCTCTACAACGCCATTTCGCCCACCTTCCGCCGCGTCGTCTTCGGCATGGACCGGGCGGGCATCAAGGACATCGCGGTCAAGGGCGTCACGCTCCTGCGCGAGGAAGCCTTGAAGCAGCCGGAGACGCGCTGGACCTTCGAATATTCGCCCGAGACCTTCAGCACGGCCGAGCTGGATTTCTCGCTGGAGGTCTGCGAGGCGGTGATGGACGTGCTGGAGCCAACGCCTCAGAACCCGCTGATCCTCAACCTGCCCGCAACGGTCGAGGCGGCAACGCCCAACGTCTATGCGGACCAGATCGAGTGGTTCTGCCGCCACATCTCCCGGCGGGACAGCGTCATCATCTCCGTGCACCCGCACAACGACCGGGGCACGGGCGTCGCCGCCGCCGAACTCGCCGTGATGGCGGGGGCGGATCGCGTCGAGGGCTGCCTGTTCGGCAACGGGGAGCGCACCGGCAACGTTGATCTCGTCACCCTCGCGCTCAACCTCTATACGCAAGGCGTTGATCCGGAACTGGATTTCTCCGACATCCAGTCGGTCGTCGAGACCGTCGAGCACTGCAACCAGCTGCCGGTGCACCCGCGCCATCCTTATGCGGGCTCGCTGGTGTTCACCGCCTTCTCCGGCTCCCATCAGGACGCCATCAAGAAGGGCTTCGCGGCGCAGGCCGCCCGCAACGACGAGCTGTGGGACGTGCCCTACCTGCCCATCGATCCGGCCGATCTCGGCTGCTCCTACGAGGCGGTCATCCGCGTCAACAGCCAGTCCGGCAAGGGCGGCGTCGCCTGGGTGCTGGAGCAGGATCAGGGCCTGAAGCTGCCCCGCCGCCTGCAGGTGGACTTCAGCCGCGCCGTGCAGGACCTGGCGGACGCCACCAGCCGCGAGCTGACCGCCGCCGACATCTGGGCCGCCTTCCGCCAGACCTATCATCTGGAAGGCGACCAGCGCTTCGAACTGGTGGATTACGCCGAGACCATGGGGCAGGGGGCAACGCCGCCCGCCGCTTCGCCGGGCGCATCCGTCTTGATGGGCAGGAGCGCTCCATCACCGGCCATGGCAACGGCCTCCTCTCCAGCGTCATCGCGGCGCTCGCAGACGACTGCGGCCTCAGCCTCGATATCGTTGATTATCACGAGCACGCCCGTGGCCGCGGCGCTGACGCCGAAGCCGCGGCCTACGTGGAATGCCGCACGGCCGATGGCCGCACCGTCTTCGGCGTCGGGCTCGACGCGGACGTGGCGACCGCCTCGGTCAAGGCCGTGCTCAGCGCCGCCAACAGCGCGGTGGCCTGAGTGGTGGTGTGAGGAGGAAAGGGGGTCTCGGACCCCCTTTCGATCCCCCAGTCGTTTGAAAGGACCGCACCCGGTCTTGTCCGCAACGCGATCTGAAACGCGAAGCGCCAAGGCCCATGCTGGGCGCGGCCCGAAAAGTGAAAGGGGGTGCAGGGGGATCAAGATCCCCCTGCATAAGACTTTGGAAAGCGCTTGCTTAAAACCCCTTCCTCCGCCCCGCGAACGGGTGTACGGCCACGCTAGGTTTCTCAGGCTTTGCGGGTTCCGTATGCCGTCCAACGCCGTTGTCGCCGTCGGTCTTCTGGTTGCGTCCAATCTGTTCATGACCTTCGCCTGGTACGGGCATTTGAAGTTCAAGTCCGCGCCGCTCTGGGCCGTTATCCTCATCTCCTGGGGCATCGCCTTCTTTGAGTATTGCCTGCAGGTGCCGGCCAACCGCATCGGCCACGGCAGCCTCAGCGCCGCGCAGCTGAAGGGGATGCAGGAGATCATCACGCTCCTCATCTTCGCCGTCTTTTCCTGGGCCTATCTGGGCGAGCCGATCAGCGCCCGGCAGGCAGTGGGCTTTGCGCTCATTGTCGTGGCCGCCGTGCTCATTTTCAGCAAGTAGGCTGGCCGGCAAAACCCCGCCCGAATGATCCTTGCCTCGCCGCCCGTTGTAGGACCGGGGGAGGCATCGGCGATGCTTCGCTTACCGGCCATTAATACTTTCCCGGTATTTAACCTTTTGCGTGTTTGTGGAGATGTGACAACAAGTGGTTTCTCCAGATGGTGCGCGCCAGAAATGGCGCTTCAGGACAAAGATCTTCGGGCCGCTTGCCGGTGTTACCCTTGTCGCGGTTCTAACGGCGACCTTCGTCTTTTACCTGGGTATCCAGCGGACTGATGAGGCCTCCGTCGCGCGGCAGGTGCGCGAGACGCGTCAGGCCATCAACCTCAGTATCGACAAGCTCGCCAAGGAGCAGGAACTGGTTGCGGCCTGGGACGCCCTGGTCGTGACCCTGGAGCAGCCGCAGCTCGACCGCCAGTGGCTCAATACGAATATCGGCAAGTGGCTGTACAAGCTTTTTGGCCACGATCAGGTTTACATCCTCGATGTGGAAGACCGGCCGATCTATGCCGCCATCGGCGGCGAGCAAGTCAGCGGGGCGCGTTTCCGAACGATCCAGGCCGATCTTCAGTCATTCATTGATGCGGTGCGCGGGCGCATCCATCATCGGAACGGCCCGCACGACCGCAATCCCGGCCAGCCGCCCGCAACGAACAACACCCTGCTCACGTCCGAGCGCATGGTGCACGAGTCGGGGATGGTGCGGATCAACGGCCGCCCCGCCATTGCCAGCGTCATGCGGATCGTACCGTTCACCGACACGGTTCATGTGCAGCCGGGGCGCGAGCATCTCATCATCAGCGTGCAGTTTCTCGACCGGAAGTTTCTCAAGGACCTCGCGAGCCTCAACCTCATCGATGCTCCGCGGTTCTCGATGTCTCCTGTCAAGCGCAAGGGCGAGGAGGTTCTGCCGGTGACCTCGCATCGCGGCGAGCCGATCGGCTATTTCTTCTGGCATCCGGATCTGCCCGGTTCCATGCTGATGCGCCAGACCGGGGTGCTGACGATCTTTACCGTTCTGCTCACCATCGCCAGCATGGCGCTGCTCGCCCGCTGGCTGTGGCGCGCGACGAGCGAGCTTCAGTCTACCCTCATCGAGCTGCAGGCGAGCGAGGCGCAGGCCCAGCATCTGGCGTTTCACGATGTGCTCACGGGTCTGCCCAATCGCGCCCTGTTCAACGACCGGCTGAAGCAGGCGCTGGCGCGGGCGCGCCGGGGCGAGCGGGTTGCCGTGCTTGCGCTCGATCTCGACCGCTTCAAGCAGGTGAACGACACGCTTGGCCACCATGCGGGCGATGCGCTCATCTGCGAGGTGGCCGAGTGTCTCCTGGGCCTGGTGCGCGAGGGCGATACGGTTGCGCGCCTGGGCGGCGATGAGTTCGCCGTAATCCTCAGCGACTGCAATCCGGAACAGGTCGAAGCCATCTGCGAGCGGATCCTGGCCGCCGTGCGGGAGCCCTTCAGCCTGCTGGGCCATCAGGCGTTCGTGGGCGTCAGCATCGGCGTTGTGAACGTAACGGTAGACGCCACGGATCGGGTCGATGTGCTCCGCAAGGCGGACATCGCGCTGTACCGGGCCAAGGCCGAGGGGCGCGACAACTTCTGCGTGTTCACGGAGGAGATGGACGAGTCCGTGCGGCTCCGCGGCGCCATCGAGGCGGATCTGCGCGATGCGCTTGCCAGCGGCACGGGGCTGGAGGTCCATTACCAGCCGCAGGTCGGCGGGGAGGGGTATCGCGTCGTCGGCCTTGAGGCGCTGGTGCGGTGGCGGCATCCGACCCGCGGCATGATCGCGCCCGGCCAGTTCATCCCCATCGCGGAGGAGACCGGCCTGATTAGCGATCTGGGCGAGTGGGTGCTGCGCGAGGCCTGCGTCGCCGCCAAGCGGTGGCCGAACCTGTTTATCGCCGTCAACCTGTCGCCGGTGCAGTTCCGCGTTGCCGGGTTTGCCGAGCGCCTCATCGGCATCGTGCGGGAGAGCGGCGTCAATCCCAGCCAGATCGAGCTGGAGGTGACGGAGAGCATCTTCCTCAATGGCGACGATTATATCCGCCGGGCGCTGGCCATGCTGCGCGCCAGCGGCATGCGGATCGCGCTCGATGATTTCGGCACCGGCTACTCGTCGCTCGGCTACCTGCGGCAGTTCAAGATCGACAAGATCAAGATCGACAGGAGCTTCGTGCAGAATGCCGATCAGAACGCGGACTCGGTGGCGATCGTCGCGGCGGTTGCCAATCTGGGGCAGGCGATGGGAATTACCGTCGTCGCCGAGGGCGTGGAGACGCCCGAGCAGCAGCGGTTCCTGAGCGCGGCCGGATGCAACGGCATGCAGGGCTATCTGTTCTCCCGTCCCGTGCCGGGGGATGAGCTCGCCCTCCTGCCGGGGCTGGCCTGAAGCGCATCGGGTAGAGTCTATGAAAGACATAAGGGGGGCGCGGACCCCCTTATGATCTCCCGTTCGCTTGTCGGGGCGCGCTTTGCGAGGGCGGGTTTACCCCGCCATGCGGGCGAAGGTGCCGTCCTTGATTACGAACCGATGGTAGAGGGCGACAAGGATGTGGCCGATCGCCAGCGCCACGAACAGCCAGGCGAGCGGCGCGTGGATCTGGCTGAAGGCGAGGAGCCAGTCGGTTTGCGTGCCGCTGCCCTCGATCAGCTGGTGGCCGAACAGCTTGAGGCCCCGGCCGTGGCCGAGCCCCCCGCGACATGCCCGAGAGCGGCATCAGCACCATGCAGGCGTAGAGGAGGCCGTGCCCCGCCTTGGCCAGAATGCGCTGGAGCCCGGCATAGAGCGGACGCCGGCCGCGCTGCTTCACCGCCCAGGCGAGGCGCACCACGATGAGCACGAACAGCAGGAGGCCGAGCGAGCCGTGCAGCGGCACGATGGTCTGGCCCACCCAGTGCTCGCCGTCGTTGATGTAATCCCCAAGCTTGAGGAATTGCAGCACGATCAGCGCCGCCATGGTCCAGTGGATCAGGCGGGTCAGGGTTCCATAGCGGGTGGGCGTATCGTTCAGCATAAGCCAATCTCTCCGGCACGACAGTTCGTTGCCTGAGCGTATACAAACAATTCTCGCAGGCAAGGCTCGCCGCGTCCGGCCGTCGCCGAGGGTGAGCGCACGCTTCAGGTGCGATAGCTCGGGTCCATCCGGTCGAGCTTGCGGATGAGCGCGGGCCAGGCGAGGAACTGGGCGAGCAGGGTGATGTTGTCGGCGCTGGCCTGTCCCGCCACCTTCTCGGGCGTGCCCTGCGGCGGGGTGTAGAGGCCCTGGGCGCCGGCCGAAAGCGCCATCACCTGCGCCTCGCAGGCCCGCTCCAGAAAGTACATCCGCAGGAACGCATCGCCCACCGTGCGGCCCACCGTCAGGGTGCCGTGGTTGCGGAGCATGAGCACGTGCTTGTCGCCGATGTCCGCGACCAGCCGCTCGCGCTCGTCCAGGTCCGTCGCCACGCCTTCGTAGTCGTGGTAGGCGGTGTCCCAGCGCACCAGCATGGCGGTCTGGGTCAGCGGCATCAGTCCCTCGGCCATGGTGGAGACCGCCTGTCCCTGCGCCGTGTGCAGGTGGATGACGCACTGGGCGTCCTCGCGCGCCATGTGCAGGGCGGAATGGATGGTGAAGCCCGCCGGGTTGGCGAGGTAGGGCGTCGGCTCCACCGGCTTGCCGTCGAGGTCGATCTTGATGAGGCAGGAGGCCGTTACCTCATCGAACATCAGGTTGTAGGGGTTGATGAGGAAGTGATGCTCCGGCCCCGGCACCCGCACGGTCATGTGGGTGAAGATGAGGTCATCCCAGCCGTAGTGGGCGGCGAGGCGGAACGCCGCCGCCAGGTCGCACCGCAGTTTCCATTCCTCCGCGCTCACCCGGTCCTGAACCGATGCGCCTTTCGTCTCCACATCTGCCATGATGCTCTCCTCCCCAGGATTGTGCCGCGATGATAACGGCACTTGGGGCGGAGCGATGCGGCTTTCTGCGTCGGGGCGGCCATCCCCCCTACAATATTCTTCGTATATTCTGCCAAGCGGGCCGGTGGTTACTGGCCGTCCGGCGTCGCGGGGCTGCCCGGCTCATCGGGCGTGCCGTCGGTCACGTCGGGCTTGGCCATCAGCTTCTCGAGCCAGGTTTCGGCCAGGCCGCCGTCCACCTTCTTTCGCGAGGGGCCGAAGCGGCTGGGGTAGACGGCGAGGCTGTAGCTGCTCTCGCTGAAGCCCTTTTCCGCCCGGAGGGAGGAGGAGAGGTCGTTGTGGCGCAGCCAGTCCTCGAAGTCGATCCACAGCTCGTTGAGCGGGTTGAGGGGGGAGCGCACCTCGTAAACCGCCTCGGTCAGTTCGTAGACGAGGTCGGTGTCGCCCGCCTCGATCTGATCCGTGATCGCCAGCTTCAGGGATTCCAGAAAGACGAGCAGCTTCTGCCGCTCATGCTCATCAATCGAGCGTTCGATGGAGGCGCGCAAGCGCCGACCCAGGCTCTCCATTGCTCCACATCCTAATGTCTATCAGAGGCGGCGGGGCGAGTCCTCGCCGCGTCTTGAAAGCTATGACCATTGCTTTTGGCAAGCAATCCGCCGGATGCCATTCTGCGGCGTTCGGCGGGAAATCGGAGGCGAAGCGGGCCGGGGCCGCGTCCAGCGCCGGGAACCGCGCCTCCGTTTCGCGGATGATCGCAGCGCCGGCCATCACAGGACGGGCTCATGCTGGTCTGCCGTGCCGCCGCCGGACCACGCCTCGTCGACGGTCTTGCAGACGACGGCGGTTGCCCGCACCACCCGGTTGCGTCCGGCGCGCTTGGCGGCATAGAGGGCCTTGTCCGCGTGGGCCATGGTCTGGTCCAGCGTGCAGCCCGGTTCGATCGAGGCGACACCGATGCTCACCGTCACGCGCAGCGGCGTCGGGCTGTCATCCACGGGGAACGTCAGCTCGTCCACGCTGGCGCGGATGCGCTCGGCGACGGCGACGGCGATGGCCTTGTCCACGGCGGGCATCAGCACGCTGAACTCCTCGCCGCCGGTGCGGCCCACCAGATCGTTGCTGCGGACCGAGCGGCTCAGGGCGTCCGCGAAGCCTTCCAGCACCCGGTCGCCCACGGCGTGGCCGTAGGTGTCGTTGATCCGCTTGAAGTGGTCGATGTCCAGCATCAGCAGGTAGCCCCACGCCACCGAGGTTCCGTACACCTCGTTGGCGGCGCGCTGGAAGGCGCGGCGGTTGAGCACGCCGGTCAGCCCGTCCACCGAGGCGAGGGTGTTCAGCTCCGCGCCCAGCTTCTGGCTGACGAGCAGGAAGCCGAAGAAGTTGAGCGAGATGATGATCAGCGCCGTCACCGCGCTATGGATGAGCTGGAGCAGATCCACCAGCACCGGCAGCACCAGGAGGGTGTTGTGGATGACCTGGATGACGCCGGTCATCAGCGAGAAGCCGGACCAGGCGACGATCAGCCCCACCAGCAGGCCGGTCTGGGCGTTCCAGAACTCCTTCTGGCCCCGCACGTAAAGCCGTGTGGCGTCGAACAGGACTGCGGCGTCGATGATGTTGAACAGCACGATGAAGGCAAGGCCCGCGGGCGCGAACAGCCACAGCGGCAGGCCGATGCCAAGGGCGGCGATGACGGCGAGCATGAGGGTGCGCCGCAGCTGCAATTCCAGGTCGAGGTGGGCCCGCACGCCCAGCCGCACCATCGCGCCGGCGGCGGCCAGCAGCAGCCCGGCGAGCAGTTTGCAGAACGAACCCGCGTCGGTATCAGCCAGGCCATCGAAGAAGACCGCGCCAAGGGTGGTGACGTTGGCGAGCACCCAGAAGGCGGGCAGGCTGGAGCGCTGCAACACCCGGCGGGTCAGGGAAAAGAACATCGCGCCGAAAACCAGCTGCGCGCTCACCGCCGTTCGCACCGTTGCCAGGTCAGTTCCAAACAGGTGCGTGAATGCCGTATGACTCATGGTGTCCTCGAATGGACAGGGTGAAGGCTGCGCCACCCTTGGCGCTGTCGTGCTCTGTCCGGAAGAGTGCGGGCAAGCCGCTCGGGGGCCGCATCCCGTTCTGTTCCGGCCGGGCCTGTCGGCAGGTTTCAGGCCTTTGGCTGGTGCCGGAACCGGGTGTTGCGGTGCGCCTTTTGCGTCTTCTCGCCTATTCTCCTCATAGCTGCGGACAATGTCTGAAATTCCTTAAAATCTGATTATCCATATCGGAGCCGGAGACGGCTTGGCGCTTCGGGAATGGATCATGCGGGCGGGCTGGCCTATAACGCTGCCGTCGCCGCGGCGGGGCGCATGAAGCCCGCCTTCCGGCTGCGGTTGCGAGGCTTGGAGACGAGGGTTGGCAGACAGTATGCAGGATTTAGGCAGCCGCGTTGCCGAGGCGGTGGTTCTGGTGCGGGCGCTGCCGCAGCCGGAGGGCAGGCCCGGCGAGGCCGTCGCCATCCTCGCGCTTAACCCCTACCACCAGTGGCTGAAGCTCTCGCCGGTCTCCTTCCGCGCGCCGGAGGACGAGCAGAGGTTCGGCCGGTGGGATCGGCTTCGCTTCCGGCTCAGCCCGTTGCCGCCCTCTGCGGATGCCCCTGCGGAGGCCTGCCGGGCCGATCCCCGGTCCATCGAGATCACCGGCCAGCTGCGCGCGCCGGAGCGGGCCGGGTTTCTCAGCCGCGCCGTCGTCCACAGCCTGGAGCAAGCGCGCCAGGCCGGCCGCCGCCTGGCGCTGCTGAAGCCCGAGGTGCTCGCCTTCGAGGCCGAGCGGCTCAGCGCGGCGGACCTGCTTCGCAAGGGCGCGGAGTTCGAGCAGTTGCGCGCCCGGCTTGATCTGGTGGGGCAGACCCACCTCATGCCGTCCGGGCCCTGTCCCTATGCCTTCCGCTACCGCCTGCGCGATGCGGACGGCGAGCGCACCATCGCCTGTCAGGACTGGGAAATGGAGGCCGCCTTCCTCAAGTGGCTGAGGCTCCACGGCGAGAAGACGGCGCTGGAGGAAATGGCCCGCTGCTACGGGGAAGACCTTCCCCGCAACGGCATGGCCCTCGTCACGGGCGCGCAGGAGCCGGACGGCTGGCGCGCCCACGGCGTCATCCCGCTCGATGCCGTCGCCCAGCCCACTTTGTTCTAGAACTTTGACTGGATTGTTTTTGCAGAGGGACTTGGTCCCTCTGCACTCCCGTTCATTTAATCGGGCCGTGCCTTTGATGGGTGGTGGCGCCCGCTGGGCATCCGAGGCTTGGCGCATCGGTTTGACTGGGTGCGTCCCGAAAAACGAAAGGGGGTCCAAGGGGGATAAGTCCCCCTTGGTGAATCCCGGTAATCTCTAGTTGCAAACCCGCTCAGTGCTGGCCGTGGCCGGCGTGCCCGGTGTGGCCGCTGGCGGAAGCGGCGGTCTGGTGCGGGGCGTACTTCTGGCCGAAGAAGTTGCCCGGCAGCCAGGTCGGCCGCTGGGCCGCATTGGCGATGTCCCGCGCGATCACGTAGTTCACCTCGGCGAACAGCTTGCCTGCCTGGAAGTTGATGCCCTGCTTCATGTCATCGCTCGGGCGGTGGTAGTCGGTGGTGAGGAAGTGGTGCCACAGCTTGCCGCCGTCCTTCGACGGGTCGGCGGACTGGAAGCCCGGCATCAGCATCACTGAGGGGATGCCCTGCTGCACGAACCGGTAGTGGTCCGAGCGCACGAAGATCGCCTCTTCCGGCATCGGGTCCGGGCTGAGGGTGATGCCCGCCGTTGCTGCCGCCCTGGCCACCGTGTCGCCCAGCGTCGAGTGCTGCGCGCCGAAGGCCACCACGTCCTTGAACGGGTAGAGCAGCACCGGCATGTCCAGGTTCACGTTGGCCACCAGCTTGTCCTTGGCGACGGTCGGCGTGCGGGCGAAGTAGTCCGCGCCCACCAAGCCCTTTTCCTCGGCCGTCACCGCCGTGAACAGGATGGAGCGCTTGGGCCGCTCGCCGCTTGCCGTGAAGGCGCGGGCGGTCTCGATCAGCGTGGCGATGCCGGTCGCGTTGTCCATCGCGCCGTTATAGGTCTTGTCGCCGTTGATCTCCTTGCCGAGCCCGAGGCCGTCCAGGTGGGCGGTCAGCACGACATATTCGCCTCTCAGCACCGGGTCGCTGCCCTCCAGCAGGCCAACGACGTTCATGCTGGTCAGCTGGCGATGGGCGGACCGCTGGGCGATGTCGGCCGACATCTTCAGGGCAAAGCCCTTGGGCGTCCCTTCCTCTGCTTCATCAAGCACTTGCGCGTAGGTCTTCGCAGCGCCCTCGAACAGCTTGGCGGCCGACTCCGGGCTCAGCGAGGCGCTCACCCGGATGCCGGGGGCCTTGTCGAACGGGGTGCCGTCCGCGCCCACCCAGGTCATGCTCTCGCTGCCGAGGTAGTCCAGCGCCTTCTTGTAGGGGCGACGTTCCTGCGATTCCTTGGTGGACACGGTGATGATGCCGACCGCGCCGTGCTCGGCGGCGGTCTTGTCCTTCATCGAGCCGTAGTAGGCGCCGATCTCGCTCGGCCAGCCCTTGGGCGTGCCGGCGAGGAGGACGACGATCTTCCCCTTCACGTCCAGCCCGGCATAGTCGTTGTGGCCGCGCTCCGGCGCGTCGATGCCGAAGCCGGCGAACACCAGCGGCGCGGAAAGGGCGGTCTCAGCCTCGCGCATTGAGACGCCGATGATGAAATCATTGGGGTAGGAGAGGGGGATGGTCTTGCCGTCCGCCGTGTGCAGCACCAGCTTCGCGCCCTCGGCCACGCGCTTGGCCCCCTGCAGCGTCACCTTCTGGAAATAGCCGTTCAGGCCCGTCGCCTGGCCGTTGTCGCCCGCGGGCTTCAAGCCCAGCGCCTGGAACTGGCCGGCCACATACTGGGCGGCGCGGTTGTAGCCCTGGCTGCCGGCCTCGCGGCCTTCCATGCTGTCGTCGGACAGCAGGCGCACATGGTTCTCCAGCCGCTCGGCCGAAACGGTGGGAAGACCGCCCGTGCTTGCCGCCACGGCAGGCGTCGCCGCCATCAGGCAGCAGGCCAGCAGCAGCCCGGCCTTGTTCTTCTCCAACCCTTTGCGCTTCTGGCCCTTGCGTGTCTGCGGACGCATCGGTTCATTCCTTCCTGTCTGTTCCCTTGCACGGGGCCAAGGATGTTCGCCCTTGCAGCGCCCCCTGACGAGAGACCCTGAAAGGCTTGGCCGCCGCAGGCAAGGGTTTTCATCTTGCCCCGTCATGAACGCAACCGCACCGCTTCGTTCGCTGCTTGTCTCACAGTCATTGCCTGTCGTCAATAGGAAAAAAACGATAATTGATCTTTGCGACGCGGCGAGGCGGGCCCTATCCCGCTTTCAACCGTTGGAAAACCTGTTCTAAAGCCTTTCCCCATCGAGCGAAGTCTGGCAAATGTGCCGGCCGCGAGAGGATGACGCCATGCTTGAGAAGACTTACGAACCGTCCGCCATCGAGGCCAAGTGGTATCAAATCTGGGAAGAGTCCGGGGCCTTCAAGGCCGGCCAGCGCCCAGGCGCGCCCACCTTCACCATCGTCATCCCGCCGCCGAACGTCACCGGCTCGCTGCACATGGGCCACGCGCTCAACAACACCCTGCAGGACGTGCTGGTGCGCTACCACCGCCTCAAGGGCTACGACGTTCTCTGGCAGCCGGGCACCGACCACGCGGGCATTGCCACGCAGATGGTGGTCGAGCGCCAGCTGGATGGCGAAGGGCTGAAGCGCGCCGACCTCGGCCGCGAGAAGTTTCTGGAGCGCGTCTGGTCGTGGAAGGCAGAATCGGGCGGCACCATCACCCGCCAGCTGCGCCGTCTGGGCGCAAGCTGCGACTGGTCGCGCGAGCGCTTCACCATGGACGAAGGCCTGTCCAGGGCTGTCGTCAAGGTGTTCGTCGATCTCTACAACAAGGGGCTCCTTTACCGCGACAAGCGGCTGGTGAACTGGGACCCGCGCTTCAAGTCCGCCATTTCCGATCTTGAGGTCGAGATGCGCGAAGTGCAGGGCATCTTCGCCCACTTGAAGTATCCCCTGGCGGACGATCCCTCGCGCTACATCGTCGTTGCCACCACGCGGCCCGAGACCATGCTGGGCGATACGGCTGTCGCCGTTCACCCGGAGGATGAGCGCTACAAGGATATCGTGGGCCAAATGATCCGCCACCCGCTGACCGGGCGGCTCATCCCCATCATTGCCGACGAATGGGCGGACCCCGAGCTCGGCTCCGGCGCGGTGAAGATCACCCCGGCGCATGATTTCAACGACTTCGCCGTCGGCCAGCGCCACAAGCTGCCGATGATCAACATCTTCGATGCCGAGGCCCGCGTCATCGCTGCCGAGGGCATTCCCTCCCGCTTCGTCGGGCTGGACCGCTTCGAGGCCCGCAAGGAAGTGCTGGGCGCGCTGGAGGCGCTGGGCTTTGTCGAGAAGATCGAGCCCAAGACCATCCAGATGCCCTATGGCGACCGCTCGGGCGTCGTCATCGAGCCGTGGCTCACCGACCAGTGGTACGTGGACGCCAAGACCCTGGCCCAGCCCGCCATCGAGGCGGTGCGCTCGGGGCGCACCAAGTTCGTCCCCGAGGGCTGGACCAAGACCTACTACAACTGGATGGAGAACATCGAGCCGTGGTGCGTCTCCCGCCAGCTGTGGTGGGGCCACCAGATCCCGGCGTGGTACGCGCCGGATGGCTCCGTGTTCGTCGCCGAGACGGAGGAGGACGCCTACAAGCTTGCTCACGCGAAGCTGGGGCTGGACGTGACGCTCCGCCGCGATGAGGACGTGCTCGACACCTGGTTCTCCTCCGCCCTGTGGCCGTTCGGCACGCTCGGCTGGCCGGAGCAGACCGAGACCCTGAAGCGCCATTACCCGACCGACGTGCTGGTGACGGGCTTCGACATCATCTTCTTCTGGGTCGCCCGGATGATGATGCAGGGCATCGAGTTCATGGGCACCGAGCCCTTCCACACCGTCTACTGCCACGGCCTCGTCCGCGACGAGAAGGGGCAGAAGATGTCCAAGTCCAAGGGCAACGTGGTCGACCCGCTCACCCTCATGGACAAGTTCGGGGCGGATGCCCTGCGCTTCTTCATGTGCGCCATGGAAAGCCAGGGGCGGGACATCAAGCTGTCGGAGGCCCGCATCCAGGGCTACCGCAACTTCGGCACCAAGCTGTGGAACGCCTCGCGCTTCTGCCAGATGAACGGCATTGGCGGCTCGGAAGGGCCGACCCCGCCTGTGGCCAGCCTCACCATCAACCGCTGGATCATCGGCGAGGTGGCGGCGACCGTCGCCAAGGTCGAGCAGGCCTATGCGGCCTACCGGTTCGACGATATCGCCAACACCATCTACAGCTTCGTCTGGGACCGCTTCTGCGACTGGTATCTCGAACTCATCAAGCCGATCCTGAACGGCGAGAGCGAGGGCGAGGCGGCGGAAACCCGCGCGGTTGCCGGCTGGGTGCTGGATCAGATTCTGGTCATGCTGCACCCCATCATGCCGTTCCTCACCGAGGAGCTGTGGAACGCCCTTGGCCAGACCCGCGATACCGCGCTCATCACTGCCGAGTGGCCCAAGGTCCCGGCGGATGTGATCGACGCCTCGGCGGTCAGCGATATCTCCTGGCTCATCGGCCTCATCTCATCCATCCGCTCGGCCCGCACCGAGCTGAACGTGCCGCCGTCTGCCAAGATCGCGGCGGTCGTCACGGGCGCGAAGGCCGAGACCATCGTGCGCCTCAAGCACTACGAGCCCGCGTTGCTGCGCCTCGCTCGGCTTGAGAGCATCAACCCCGGCGAGGGCGTTGACGCGGGCGCGATCCAGGTGGTGGTCGAGGAAGCCACCTACCTGCTGCCGGTGGCCGATATCATCGACCTGGACGCCGAAAAGGCCCGCCTCACCAAGAGCCTTGAGAAGACCCGCAAGGAAATGGGCGGCATCGAAGGGCGTCTGAACAACCCGGCGTTCATCGAAAAGGCCAAGCCCGAGGTGGTGGAAGAAGCCCGCGAGAAGCTGGCCGACCTCGCCGCCCAGGCCGAGCGGCTGGAAAACGCCCTCAAGACGCTGGGCTAAGCCGGGTTCAGGTATTGCAGGAGGGTCTGGTCTCTGGCCCTCCTGCGCCTGCCGTCCGTTGGGCCGGGCCGCGCTATCAGCGCCCTTTGCTGCAGGGGGCAGAGCGGCTGGACAACGGACTGCAAATCCGTATACGCCAGTTTGAAGCTTCCTTGCGCCCTTGCCGCAAGCCTCGCCGGTTGGGCATGGCACCGGATTGCCGCTTCTGCGCGTTATCGAGATTCCGGCTTCCTAATAATATGGCGGTGGATTGGTCCGGCGTCGGAACAATTGCCGGGCTTATGAGTTCTACTGACTGCAGGACCAGCGCTCTCTGTAAAGGGGGCAGGGGCGGTACAGAGTATGAACCAGTTTTGCCGTGTGGACGACGGGCAGTCGCCGGGCCTCTCTGCCCTTGCGGATGCGCCAGCCGCCATCTTTGATGCCATTCCGTCTGCCATCTGCGTCATTGATATCGATGGCCGGATCATCCGCTACAATCATCGCGCCAAGGTGCTTTGGGGCGAGGCTCCGCAGCCGGGCAAGTGCCTGGAGGCTCTTTGCGAGTCTTGCCGCATCTATGGGAACGGCAGGGAGCTGTCCTTTGCCGAAACGCCTGCCGCCCGCGTGCTGCAAACCGGCGTGCCCGTGGCGGAGCAGGAGTTGGAATTTGAATTGCCCGATGGCCGCTCCGTGGCGCTTCTGGTCAACTGCGAGCCGGTGCGGGATGACGAGGGCCAGCTTGCCGGCGCCATCTGCTGCTTTCGGGATATTACGGAGACTGTTCGCACCCGCAGCGCGCTGAGGCGCAGCCTTCAGGATCTGGAGGATTTCTTCGAGAACGGCGCTGTCGGCCTGCATCTGGTGGCGGCCGATGGCACGATTTTGCGCGCCAACCAGGCCGAGCTGGACCTGCTGGGCTACACGCGCGAGGAGTATGTCGGCCGCTCCATCCGCGATTTCCATGCGGATGAGGATGCCATTGCCGACATTCTCGCGCGGCTGTCCAGGGGGAGAGGCTGGACAAGTATCCGGCCCGCCTCCTCGCCAAGGATGGCTCGATCCGCCATGTGCTGATTACCTCGAACGCCAACATGTGCGACGGCGTTTTCCTCAATTCCCGCTGCTTCACCGTCGATGTCACGGCCTGGCGTCAGTCGCAGGTGCTGCAGGCGGAGGCCGAGCGGCGTCTTGCCGCCACCTACGAGGCCGCGCCCATCGGCATTGCCGAGGTGGATGAAAAGGGGCGCCTCGTCCAGCTGAACAGCGCGTTCGAGCGGATTTTCGGGTACAGCCGCGAGGAGCTGCTTGGCCTTGGCTTTCAGGAGGTCGTGCACCCCGAGGGGGACACCGGCGAGGACGGCTATCGGGAACAGGCAGCCGGTGACGACAACTATGCCGTCGTCACCCGTCACAAGCGCCGGGATGGAAGCGAAATCTTCATCCGCATCCTGAGTTCGGTCGTCCGGGATGAGACCGGCCAGGTCCGTTATGGCGTCCGCATTGTCGAGGACGTGACGGAGCGCAAGCAGACGCAGAACCGGCTTGAGGAGAGCGAGCGGGTATCGCGGGAATTGCTCGAGGCGCTGCCGGTTGCCATCTACACGACCGACATAAACGGCCGGATCAGCTTCTACAACGAGGCCGCCGTGCAGTTTGCCGGGCGGCGGCCCGAGCTGGGCAACGACAAGTGGTGCGTCACCTGGCGGCTTTATGACAGCGACGGCACCCCCATGCCCCATGAGGAGTGCCCGATGGCCCAGACGCTCCGGCACGGCAGGGAAATGCGGGGCCTCATCGCCCTGGCGGAGCGGCCGGACGGCACGCGGGTGCCGTTCATGCCGTTCCCCAAGCTGCTGCGGAATGCGACGGGCGAGGCGACCGGGGCCATCAACATGCTGGTCGACATGACCGAGCGCAAGCGCGCCGAGGATGAGCAGCGGGCGCTGATCGATGAGCTGAACCACCGGGTCAAGAACACGCTGGCAACGGTTCAGTCGATCGCGGCGCAAACGATGCGCTCGACGCCGCAGGACTTTGCGAAGAACTTCGAGAGCCGCCTGATGGCGCTCAGCGCGGCGCACAACCTGTTGACCCGCCGCCGCTGGACCGGCGTGGGGCTCGGCGAGCTGCTGGACTCCCAGCTGGCGGCCCACGCGGGTGATGAAGGGCGGGTGCGGCTTGCCGGGCCGGAGATCACGCTCAGCCCGCGCATCGGCGTGCTGCTCGGCATGCTCATCCATGAGCTTGCGACCAATGCTGCGAAGTATGGCGCGCTGTCCCGGCCGGAAGGCATGGTGCGGCTGAACTGGTCGGTTGCGCCGAACGAGGCCGGCCGGCGCCATCTGCGCCTGGCATGGCGGGAGCACGGCGGGCCGGAAGTGGCGCCGCCGTCCCGCAAGGGGTTCGGAACCCGGTTGCTGGAGCGTAGCGTCAGGGTTGATCTGCGTGGCCAGTGCGATCTGCGGTTCGAGCCGGCCGGCGTTCAGTGCCGGCTCGATCTGCCGCTTGATTAGGAAGGTCTATGCGAGTCGAGCTTCAGGGCCTGCGCGTCCTGTTCGTTGAAGACGAGAGCATCGTGGCGATGCTGACCGAAGACATGCTGGCGGACCTGGGCTGTGAGATCAGCGCCATCGCCGGCACCGTGGAGGATGCCCTGGCCGCCGTGTCGCAGGGCGGGTTTGATATCGCGCTGCTCGATATCAACTTGGCCGGCGTCATGGTGTTTCCGGTGGCTGCCGCCCTTGATGAGCGTGGCATTCCGTTCGCCTTCGCCAGCGGTTACGGCGGGAAGGGGGTGCCGCCGGAGTTCACGGGCGTGCCGATCATCGGCAAGCCGTTCAGGATAGACGACCTGGCCTGGGTTCTGCAGGCGGCGCTGGTTCGCAACCGCAAGAAGGCGGCCGGCTGCGGGGAGGCGGCCGTCGAAGGCGGCTAGGGGCCGCCGGGCGGGCGGCCTGCGGCGTGGCGGAACAGTCGCTTCGGGGAGTGGAGGCGCAGGCGCGACGCCCGGTGGCGCAAGGCGCAGATTTTTTACCCTCAGGGCCGCGCAATCGGCTAAATGCCAAGCTGTGTTTCGTCATTGCTTGCGCCGTTTCCCCTGAGGTCTTGTCGTCATGCTCAATCTGGTCCCGTCCGGTCCCCGGAAAACATACCTCGCGCAGCGTTTGCTGTTCGTGGCGGACCACGCCAGCAACTTCATTCCGGAAAGCTACGAGAACCTTGGCGTTGACGAGCGCTACCTTCAGGAACACATCGCCTGGGACATCGGCTCGCTGGACGTGGCCCGGGCCGTGCGGAACCGCACCGGCGGGCGGCTGTGGCCGGCCAGCGTCTCGCGCCTGCTCATCGATTTCAACCGCGACCCCGACCACCCTGGGCTGATCCCCGAGTCATCGGACGGGGTTCTCATCCCCGGCAACATGGGGCTGACGGCGGAGGAACGGCAGCGGCGGCTGGATCGCTACTTCCACCCCTATCACAACGGGCTGTCGGCGGAGATCGACTCCATGCTCGAATCCGATGGCAAGCCGGCGCTCATCTCCATGCACAGCTTCACGCCCAGAATGAATGGTTTCGAGCGGCCGTGGCACATCGGTCTGCTCTACAATCAGGATGACCGGCTCTCCCGCCGCGCCATCGACTGGCTGCGCCGTGAACCCGGCCTGGTGGTGGGTGACAACGAGCCCTATTCGGGCCGCCTGCTCAACTACACCATGGACCGGCACGCCGAGGCGCGGGGGCTGCCCTACCTCTCCATCGAGATCCGGCAGGACCTGATCTCGACCCCCGAGGGCGTGGCCGACTGGAGCGAACGCCTCTCGGCCCTGCTGCGCTTCCTGCTGTAGGTGCGGCCTGTAGGCGCGGCGATGCTTCGCAAGGGGAAGTAGGCTTCCTCTGCCGAAATCCGGAAGCCGGTGGGGCAGGGCGCGGTTTGCGCCATTTTTTTACGATTTTTGCATCCAGGGCCTTCCGTTTATTGCGCGCAGCCGTTAGGACGTGGCTCAAGATTATCAGGAGGTCATGTAATGCCGTTCGACAAGTCCAAGCTGCCCAGCCGCTATGTTTCGGTTGGGCCCGAGCGCGCGCCGCACCGGTCCTACTACTACGCCATGGGGCTGACCGAGGAAGACATTGCCAAGCCGTTCGTCGGCGTGGTTTCGGCCGGTAACGACAGCGCGCCGTGCAACACGGCGCTGGACGCGCAGGCGGACATTGCGCGCGAGGGCGTGATCGAGGCGGGCGGCATGCCGCGCCGCTTCAACACCATTACCGTGACCGACGGCATCGCCATGGGCCACCAGGGCATGAAGGCCTCGCTCGTCAGCCGCGAGGTCATCGCCGACTCCGTCGAGTTGTCCGTGCGCGGCCACTGCTACGATGCGCTCGTCGGCTTCGCCGGTTGCGACAAGTCCCTGCCTGGCATGATGATGGCCATGCTGCGCCTCAACGTGCCCTCCGTGTTCGTTTATGGCGGCTCCATCTTGCCCGGCCGTTTCCACGGCAAGGATGTGACGGTTGTCGACGTGTTCGAGGCGGTGGGCCAGCACGCGGCGGGCAGCTGCCCGCTGCAGGAGCTGATCGCGCTGGAGAAGGTGGCGTGCCCCGGCCATGGCGCCTGCGGCGGCCAGTTTACCGCCAACACCATGGCCGGCGTGGCGGAGGCCATCGGCCTGTCGCTGCCCAACTCCAACATGGCGCCCGCGCCCTACCAGAGCCGCGAGGAGGTGGCGCGCGCCGCCGGCCGCGCCGTGATGAAGCTCATCGAGAAGAACATCCGTCCGCGCGATATCTGCACCCGCAAGGCGTTCGAGAACGCGGCGACGGTGGTGGCGGCCACGGGCGGCTCCACCAACGCGGCGCTGCACCTGCCGGCCATGGCCAACGAGTGCGGCATCGAGTTCGACTTGTTCGACGTGGCCGAGATCTTCAAGCGCACGCCTTACATCGCCGATCTGAAGCCGGGCGGCCGCTATGTCGCCAAGGACATGCATGAGGCAGGCGGCATCTACATGGCGATGAAGACCCTGATGGAGGGCGGCTATCTGCACGGTGACTGCATGACCGTCACCGGCAAGACCCTGGCCGAGAACCTGGAAGAGATCACCTGGAACCCGGACCAGAAGGTGATCCGCCACATCTCCAACCCGATCACGCCGACCGGCGGCGTTGTCGGCCTGCGCGGCAGCCTCGCGCCGGAAGGGGCCATCGTGAAGGTGGCGGGCATGAAGAACCTGGTCTTCTCCGGCCCCGCTCGCGTGTTCGATTGCGAGGAGGACGCCTTCCAGGCGGTCGAGAACCGGCAGTACAAGGAAGGCGATGTCATCGTCATCCGTTACGAAGGGCCGAAGGGCGGGCCGGGCATGCGCGAGATGCTCTCCACCACCGCCGCCCTTTACGGTCAGGGCATGGGCGAGAAAGTGGCTCTCATCACCGATGGCCGCTTTTCGGGGGGCACCCGCGGCTTCTGCATCGGCCACGTGGGGCCGGAGGCGGCGGAGGGCGGTCCCATCGGGTTGCTGCGGGATGGCGACATGATTCGCATCGATGCCGTTGCGGGCACCATTGATGTGGAGCTGAGCGAGGAGGAGCTGGCCGAGCGCCGCAAGGCCTGGCAGCCGCGCAAGACCGACTATAACGCCGGCGCTATCTGGCGATTCGCCCAGAATGTGGGGCCGGCCCGCCTGGGCGCGGTCACCCACCCAGGGGCCAAGGCCGAAACCCATGTCTTTGCGGATATCTAAAATCCGACCGTTCGGGCGAACCTTGGCCTTTTTGTTATAGCAATAAGTCTTTTTATTCGCTAGATAAGGCGCGCCGTCCTTCCCCGAGGGCGGCGCGTTCTGTTTGAGAAGCCCGCGAAACGGCAGTTTTCTGCAGTTTTTCGGGTTGACTCTTGGGCTCCGCTTCTCATTTAAGAGACCGGGATTGCTAATAGCAATTTCAATGTCCGCGTAAGCGTTGCGTGTCCTGTTTGTTGTTGGGTGGCAACCGGGCTCGGGCAGGTCTGAGGGAAGGCGCGCGGCCAGGCGGACGAACAACGGAATCTCCTGCCAGGGAGTGTGTAACTGTTGCGTTGCGTTGTGAGTAAGTGGCGTTCCGTTGCGTCAGTTGCGTTGCGTTTAGTGTCTCCGTTTGCGCTGGTTGCGTCGCGTTAAGCGTGTTGCGTATCGTTGCGTTAAATGGTGTACATGTCTGTCCTGGGCCGGTGGCGAGGAAGCATGGCGACCTTGCTGCCGGTGCAGGTCCGGTGAACCGGGGAGGGCGGCTGTCTCAGCCCTGACCGTTTCGCCCTCGCAGGAGCGTTTCCGCTCCCGCATGGTTTTTTGGCACGACAAAGGGCGCCTCTTCGGCGCCCTTTGCGTTTTTCCCATGTCAGGTCAGGTGTAGCGTAGGCTTAGGCCTTGCGGCGGCGGCGCGCGGCCAGACCAAGACCGAAGATGCCCGCGCCCACGAGACCCAGAGCGGCCGGCTCCGGAACTTGCTGGGCGGTAATCACGATGTTGGTCGGCAGAATGGAGCTGAAGTTCTCCTGCGTCAGGAAGTACAGCTCGGCCACGCCGTCGCCGTCGAGGTCATCGAAGAAGATCTGGCCGCCTTCGAAGTTGGCTTCGTCGAAGACGAGGCTGGCGGTGTACAGATAGTCCTCAACCTGGAACTGGACCGACAGGTCGCTTGGGTTGTTGAGAACGAAGATGTCATCGCAAACCGAGGCGGAGTCCGGCAGGCAGGGCTCCTGGTTCAGGGTTTCATCGAAGTCGATGAAGAAGGTCTGGGTGAACGGAACGCTCTCGCCCGAGCCGGACGGGCCGAAGGTCAGGTCAACCACCAGGTCGGTGCTCTCCAGGGTCGGCGGGTCGATGGCGAAGTTGTTGTGAGTCACCGTCGCGCCCGGCGAGCCGACGCCGTCGTTGGTAATGATGGTGCCGGCGATGTTGTTGGTCACGCGCAGCTGGCTGAGGCCGTTGCTCTGACCGCCGTCGTCCTCGGTGCCCCACTGCAGCACGTCTTCGTTGCCTTCAACGAAGTTGGTGACGCTGCCCGGAGTCCAGTTTTCCCAGTGGGCATTGACCGTGTAGTCCCACGCAGTGATGAGTGCGGCCTGGGCAGCGCCAGGAGCTGCCAGCACGGCAACAGCAGCAACGCTCATAAACCATTTCTGCAGTTTCATTTCCATCTCCCAAGTTGGCTATGCCCTTAGGCATGGTTGTTTTTGGCAGGGGGAGATAAGCAATGAGCGTGCCAATTTGGGAAAATTGTCGAAACTCAACATCTTATGTCCGGACAGAATATATACGTTGCGTAACGGCGTAAATCTGGCCGACAAATTTCAATGATATTGATTTAATGTAATAAAAAACTGAGGAAAACGGCGGGTCACAGGGCAAGGGCCAGTCGCGCGCATTCTTGCCGGCGGCAAGGCTGTGGCGCTGGGCGCAAACCCTCATGTAACCAAACAGGATAAAAATAGACAAAGCGATTGGCGCGCTGCCGCTATGGGCAGGTGTACTGGCGGGCCGTGCTTGTGTCTGAAGAACGGAAATTTTATTTCAGGGTTCCCTTGGCTGTCGTCATCCTGGCGGGAGCAGGGCCTGTATTGGTTGGCCAGGCGTTCTTGCTTCCCGCCAGGATCCGGTGATGGTTCTTCTGCCAATTCCGGCTTAGGCCTTGCGGCGGCGGCGCGCGGCCAGGCCAAGACCGAAGATGCCCGCGCCCACGAGACCCAGAGCGGCCGGCTCCGGGACCTGCTGGGCGGTAATCACGATGTTGGTCGGCAGAACCGAGCTCAGGTTCTCCTGCGTCAGGAAGTACAGCTCGGCCACGCCGTCGCCATCGATGTCGTCGAAGAAGATCTGGCCGCCTTCGAAGTTGGCTTCATCGAAGACGAGGCTGGCGGTGTACAGATAGTCCTCGATCTGGAACTGGACCGACAGGTCGCCTGGGTTGTTGAGAACGAAGATGTCATCGCAAACCGAGATGGAGTCCGGCAGGCAGGGCTCTTCGTTCAGGGTTTCCTCGAAGTCGATGAAGAAGGTCTGGCTGAACGCCGAACCGAGGCCGTCGTCGGTCGGGGCGAAGGTCAGGTCGATGATGAGGTCGGTGCTGGCGAGGGTCGGCGGGTCGATCGCGAAGTTGTTATGGGTCAGGGTCGCACCCGGCGAGCCAACGCCGTCGTTGGTAATGATGGTGCCGGCGATGTTGTTGGTCACGCGCAGCTGGCTGAGGCCGCCGAGGTCCTCGGTGCCCCACTCGAGCACGTCCTCGTTGCCTTCGACAAACTGCGTAACCCCGGCGGGCGCCCAGTTATCCCAGGTTGCGTCGACCGTGTAGTCCCAGGACGTAATGAGGGCAGCCTGGGCAACGCCCGGAGCCGCGGCGAGCATGCCTGCGGCAGCAACGCTCATGAGCAGTTTTTGCAGTTTCATTTCCATCTCCCACAATGTCTGTGCCCTCGGGTTGGGTTGGTTGTGCCCTTGGGCTTGGTTGCTTTCGGCAAGGAGATAGAAGCAAGCGATGTGCCAATTTGGATAAAGTGGCTATATCAATGCCTTATATCATAAGAAAATATGTCTGGTCTGTAATGGCGTAAAATTAGCCGACAGAATTCAATAGTTTTGAATTAATTCAATGTAAAATAATGGATTTTCGGATTCTTGGCTGAGGGGAGAGGTAAGCGCACCTTGGTGGCAGCGCGTCCGGCGCGCGCGGAGCTTTGCGGCAAAACAAACCAAACAGGATAATAATAGGCTGATTTGTGCGGCGCAGCTGCGTATGCGCCGGCAAGGGTGGGGCACCAAACGACAAGGAAGAACGGGGGCACGGCTGTTGGCCGCGTGCCCCTCTGGTCGCTTCCGCTACGGCGCCGGGTGCGCCGTCCTGCTCGAAAGGCGTTTTAGGCCGTGGTTTGGCCGTCCTTCAGCTCGCACCACACCGGCGTGTGATCCGAGGCCTTTTCCTGTCCCCGTGGGCGTCGATCGATACCCGCCGTCACCATGCGGTCGGCGGCCTGGGGGGAGAGCAGCATGTGGTCGATGCGAAGGCCCCAGTCCTTCGACCAGGCGGCGGCCTGGTAATCCCAGTAGGTGAAGGCGTGGCCCTGGGGCTGCACGGCGCGGATGGCGTCGGTAAAGCCCAGCCACAGCAGTTCATGAAACAGGGCGCGGGATTCCGGCTGGGTAAGGGCGTCGTTCGCCATCTTGGCCACGTCCCACACATCCTCGTCGGTGGGGCAAACGTTGTAGTCGCCGGTCAGGACGTAGGGCCGCTCCTTTGCCAGTTCGGTCTTCGCGTGCGCGATCAGGCGGCGCATCCACGCCAGCTTGTAGTCGAACTTGGGGCCGGGCTGGGGGTTGCCGTTGGGCAGGTAGAGACAGGCGACCCGCACGTCTCCGCCCACCGTCGCCTCGATGAAGCGGGACTGCTCGTCCGTCTCGTCGTCATTCCCGGCAAGGTGGGGCAGGCCGATGGAGACATCCTCCAGCCCGATCCTGCTCAAAATGGCGACGCCGTTGAAGCCTTTCTGCCCCTGCACGGCGCACTCATAGCCGCGCGTCTGGAACTCCAGCCGGGGGAAGGTCTCCGTCTGGGTCTTGATTTCCTGCAGGCAGGCCACGTCCGGCTTGAACGTGTCCAGCCATTCCAGCAGGCGGGGCAGGCGCGCGCCGATCCCGTTGATGTTGAAGGTTGCGATCCGCACGTTTGCCCCCGTTCTGCTGCCGGTTTGGGTTAGATGGAGAAGGAGGTGCCGCAGCCGCAGGAGGACTGGGCGTTGGGGTTCTTCACCTGGAACGACGCTGCCCCCAGCGTCTCGACATAATCCACTTCCGAACCTTCCAGCAGCGGCAGGCTGACAGCGTCTACCACCATGGTCACGCCATCCCGTTCCACCACCGTGTCATCGGGCTGGACGGTCTCGTCGAAGCCGAATTTGTATTGGAAGCCCGAGCAGCCCCCGCCATCGACCGACAGGCGCAGCTTGAGCCGGGGATTGCCCTGCCGCTCGATGAGCGTGGCGACCCGCTTGGCGGCTGCCTCCGAAAGGGCAACGGGTGATTGGGACATAAAACGAACCTCCAGACTTCGGCGCTCATGGCCGCCTGTCTGATCTAAGGAAGACGAAGGCCGAATTCAATTGGCGCGGCCCCGCTGGGGCGGGATGGTTTTGGTCCGGCGCGTTTACCCTTGCGCCTTGGCGGCGCGCTGCGGGACCTGCGCGCCCAGGGCCCGCGACTGGATTTCCTGCAAGTCGGCGGCTGCCTTCAGGAATGGCAGCGGATTGAGTGCCCGGTCATCGAACCGCACCTCGTAATGCAGGTGGGTGCCGGTGGAGCGGCCGGTCGAGCCCATCTGCCCGATCACCGTGCCGGGGGCCACCCGCTGGCCGGGCTTGGCCTTGATGGCGGACATGTGGCCATAGCGCGTCACCAGCCCGCGGCCGTGGTCGATTTCAACCATCTTGCCATACGCGCCCCAGTATTCGGCGCGGGTGACAACGCCGCCTGCCGCCGCCACCACCGGCTCGCCATAGGTGCCGGCAAGGTCGACCCCGGTGTGGAACGCGCCGCCGCCGGTGAACGGGTCGTGCCGATAACCGAAGCTGCTGGAGCGGTGGTAGGACTTGACCGGGATGAGCGAGGGGATGGAAAGGCTCGCCCGCTCCAGCGAATCCAGCTTGTTCCAGGAGGCGATCAGGCTGCGGAACGGCGCCTGGAACGCGCCGGAGAACGGCTTGCCGTCCTTGCCGAGGCCTACCTTGACGAACGGGCCGCCCAAACCTGTCCTGCCCAGGCCGGTCTGGGGCAGGTTGACCGGGGACTGGCCCACCAGCTTGTGGGTGCTGATGCCAAGGCGTTTCAGCACCGCCTCGGTTTCCTTGATGCGCGTCTCGGCGGCAAGGCTGGCGGATCGGATGAGGGCCAGCTGCTGCTGCTCAAAGCTGCGGTAGCGCTGCAGTTCGGCGGAAACGTCGGTGGCTCCCGGCAGGACCGGCTCGCCGCTGGGCGAGACGCTTGCGGCGGCGAGGAGGGGGGCCTCTTCCGCAGCGGCGGCGTCCTCGGGCTCCTCCGGGCCCAGGTGCCGGTTCATCAGGTCCAGCAGCAGTTGCTGGCGGCTCTCGATCCGGCTGGCCAGCGCCGTGATGTCGCCTTCCAGCGCCTCGACCCGTTCCTCCCGTTGGGAGAGCTCGTAGTGGCGAACCGCCGCCGTCACGCCGGCCACGGTCACGCCGCCGAACAGCACGATGAAACCGGCCATGCCGGCCATCTGCGTAAGGGGCGTCAGGCGGACGAAGCGGACGTTGCCATTGCTTCTGAAGTAGATCTGCTGTTCCGGAAAGGCCTTGATGGCCTTTGTCTTGCAGACCTGGAGCAGGCCCTTGAATTTCTCCACTGTGGTCGCTCCTTCAGTTGCGTTTCTGCCAACCGTCTCAGGTTTCCGGCTTGCGCGCCGGCATCTCGCATGTCCTCTTCACGCCGCCTTGGCCCCTGAAAAGCGGCGGCGTTTTTTAGTCAGGCCTGGGTGCCTCCTGCAAGAGGTTCGTAAAATTCCGGCGACAAACCGGCCTCCAGCCGCGCGGGATCGTTAAAGGGTGGTTTCAAACCGCCCCGAAAATAGCGCCGCACGGCCTCGTGGAAGGTCTCGGCAGGCGGCTTGCCCAAAACGTCGCACATATGGCGGAACCAGCGGTTGCCCGCCGCCACGTGGCCGATTTCGTCCCGGTAGATGCGCGCAAGAATTGCTGCGCTTTCGGGATCTTCGGCTCGCTCCAGCCGTTCGATAGTCTGCGGGGTCACGTCCAGTCCGCGCGCCTCCAGCACCTGCGGGACAACCGCGAGACGGGCGACGACATCGTGCGCGGTCACCTGCGCGGCCTCCCACAGGCCGTCGTGGGCGGGCAGGGCGCCGTAGCAGCTGCCGAGGTCACGCAGGCGCTTCTCCAGGAGGAGGAAGTGTAGTGCTTCCTCGTCGGCCACGCGCACCCAGTCGTCGGCGAAGCCGCGCGGCATCTCGGCCCCGAAGCGGGCCAGCAGGTCCCAGGCGAGGTCGATGGCGTTCAGCTCGATGTGCGCCAGCGCATGCAGGAGCGCCAGCCGCGCCGCTTCGGAGCCCGCCTTGCCGCGCTTGGGCATCCGGTTGGGCGGCAGCAGCTCCGGCTGCGCCGGACGGGCCGGCCGCGCGGGTGGCGGTGCATCGAACGCCCAGTCCAGCTGCCCCGCCCGCCAGGCTTCCGCATGGCGCTGCGACCGCCGCGCCTTCTCGGTCGCATCGGCGGTGGTCAGAACGTCGGTGGCCGCCTGACCCAAGGTGACTGGGCCCAAGATTGGGCCAGGGGTCTGGGGCCCGGCGTCCGGGGCGTGGCTGGACATCAGCTGGTCCTTCCGTGAAACGCGATACGTCGTGAGAAACAGGAAAAGGGCCGTCGTCTCAGGACAGCGCCTTTACGGCCTTCAACACCGCATTGGCATGGCCCGTCACCTTCACCTTGCGCCAGACGGTCCGAACCACGCCGTCGCCGCCGATGAGGAAGGTGGCGCGCTCGATACCCATATACTTGCGGCCATACATGCTTTTCTCGACCCAAACGCCGTAGGCGCGAATGGTTTCAAGATCGGGGTCGCTTCCGAGATGAACCGTGAGGTCGTACTTCTGCCGGAACTTGGCGTGGGAGGCGATGCTGTCCTTGGAAACACCAATGATTTCAGCGCCCAGCGCGTCGAACTCGGCCTTCAGCTCGCTGAACGCCTTGGCTTCCGAAGTGCAGCCCGAGGTGTCGTCCTTGGGGTAGAAGTAAAGCACGAGCGGCTTGCCCCTAAAGTCGGCGAGGCTGACCGTGTGGCCATCATCGAGCGCCAGGGTGAAGTTGGGGGCCGGCTGGCCTGCTTCCACAACGCCGCCTTCCACGGCAGCAGCTTCCATCGTCGTCATGCTTTTCCTTCCCTTTGTGGCGGACGCGGCGCGCCGAAAACCGTTTTCCAGCTTGCGATGACCGCGTCACAGGTCTTCGATAACGCCGCCTCCGCGTTCCGCAAGCTTGTCTTGCCCAGGCACCGGGAGAGCGTCGCCGCCATGCCGGCATTGATGTCGGCGGTCTGGGGCGGCGAGTCGAAGCCCACCCGCAGCACCGTCTGCGCGGCCGAGAGGCAGTCGTAGGCGCTGGCGAGGCTTTGCGCCACGTCCTGGGGCAGCAGGTCGGTTTCTGTCAAGCGGCCAAGGATCGTGGCCGGGGAGCCGAGCGGGGGCAGGCGGCCCTCCGCCGCTTCCCGCAGCGCCAGATACTGGGCGATGAACTCCAGGTCTATGAGCCCGCCGCGCCGCCGCTTGACATCCCAAGGAGAGGAGGCGGGGCGATGCGTGTCCATCTCGGCGCGCATCTCCAGCACGTCCTTCCGCAGCTTCGTCGCATCGCGCGGCTGGCAGACGACCTCTTTGATGCCCTCCAGCAGGCGGGCCGCCGCGTCTTCCGGGCCGTGGACGACGCGGGCAGGCGTCAGCGCCATATGCTCCCAGGTCCAGGCCTCCTTGCGCTCGTAGGCGAGGAAGCTCTCCACCGTTACCGCCAGCAGTCCCTGCTGGCCGGAGGGGCGCAGGCGCGTGTCCACCTCATAGAGGCCGCCCGCCGCCGTCTGGGCTGAAAGCGCGGTGATGACCCGCTGGGCCAGCCGGTTGAAGTAGTGGGCGGCCGTCAGGGAGGAAGGGCCGTCCGACGGCGTGTCGTGCTCGCCGGTGTAGAGAAACACCAGGTCCAGGTCCGAGCCCGCGGTCAGGTTGGCGCTGCCGAACCGGCCCAGCGCCAGGATGATGAGGTCCGCCCCCGGCACCCGGCCGTGGCGGCGGCTGAAGGCCTCCTGCGCCGCGTCGGCAAGAGCGGGGACGATCAGGTCCGCCAGCCGGCTGTAGGCGGCGCGGGCATTCTCCGGCGTGATGCTGCGCTCCAGCAGCCCGACGCCGATGAGGAACTGGTTCTCCGCCACCCAGCGCCGGGCCTCGTCCAGCTTGCCTTCCAGATCGTCGAACCGCTTGAGCCGCAGCTCCAGCGATTCTGCCAGCAGCGTGGGGTCTGAAAGGGTGATGGCAGCGCCGGGGTCGAGCAGCGTGTCCAGCAGCTCCGGCGTGCGACGCAGCGCGTCGGCGATCGGCGGGGCCACTGTCAGCACCTTGGCCAGCAGCGTCAGCAGCGCCGGGTTGCTCTGGAACAGGGAGAAGATCTGCACGCCCGCCGGCAGGCCGGAGAGAAAGTCGTCGAACCGCATCAGCGCGGCGCGCGGGTCATGGGTGCGGGCCAGCGCCTCGGCGATGGCGGGCAGGGTCTCCTCCAGGAGCGCCCGTGCCCGGTCCGAGCGCATGGCCCGATACCGGCCGGAGCGCCACTTCTCGATCACCGGCACGCCGTCCGTCGGCGGCAGGTCGCGGCTGGCGAGCCACCCGGCCAGCGCCTGCGCCTCCAGCGGCACCTTGCGCGTCTCGCTCGCCACCGGCTCCACCAGCTGGTCGTAGAGTTTGGCAACCCCGTTGCCGTGCCGCTTGAGGGCCGCCGCCAGGTCGCGCTCCGAGCGGTAGCCGCAGAAGCGGGCGAAGTCGGCCACGGTCTCCTCGTCGTCGGGGATGCTGTGGGTCTGGGCGTCGTCCACCATTTGCAGGCGATGCTCGATGGCGCGCTGGAAACGATAGGCGCGCTCCAGCGTGTCCGCCTCCTTCGGGGAAACCTTGCCCGTCTCCACCAGCGCCTTCAGCGCCGCCAGCGTCGGGCGCAGGCGCAGGCGCTCGTCCCGTCCGCCGTGGATCATCTGGTGGATCTGGACGAAGAACTCCACCTCGCGGATGCCGCCGCGCCCGCGCTTCACGTCATAGCCGTAAAGGTCGATCTCGGTCTGGTCGAAGTGCTCGCGGATATGGACCGACATGTCGCGGATGTCCCGCACCACCGTATAGTCGAGCGAGCGCCGCCAGATGAACGGGCGAATGTCGGCAAGAAACGCGCCGCCCAGCGCCATGTCGCCGGCAACAGGCCGGGCGCGCACGAAGGCGGAGCGCTCCCACGGCAGGGCGGAGGACTGGTAATAGGCTTCCGCGCCCTGCACCGGCAGGGCGAGCGGCGTCACGTCCGGGTCGGGCCGCAGCCGCAGGTCCACCCGGAACACATAGCCCTCCGCCGTGCGGGAGGAGAGGCAGCTCACCAATCTTTGCGCGATCTTTACCGCCGTTGTCTGCGGGTCCTCGTTGCGGCGGCCCCTGGCCAGCTTGCCGGGATCGAACAGCAGGATCAGGTCGATGTCCGAGGAGTAGTTCAGCTCCCGGCTGCCCAGCTTGCCCAGCGCCAGCACCGTAAAGCCGGTCGGGTCGGTGGTGCCGGTCACGTCGCGGCAGGCGGCGCGCAGCGCCGTGTTGGCAGCGGCGGCGGCCAGGTCGGCGAGCGCCCCGGTCACATCCTCCAGCGGCCAGAGAGCGGCGATATCCGCCAATGCCGTGGCAAGCGCCGCGGCCGCCTTGGCGTGGCGAAGGGCGGCCATCACGTCATCCGTGCTCATCTCATCGACGTTGAGGCTGGTCACGGCGGCCAGCGCGGCGGAGACCACCGCTTCCGGGCCCTCCGTCAGCAGGCGGGCGATGCGCGTCGCATCGTCGCGGATGAGCCGCTTGAGATAGGGGGAATATTTCCAGGCATGGGCCATGGCCCTGGCCAGCGGATGGTCCGCCAGTTCGGCCGCGGGCAAGGGTGGTTCCGGCCCCAGCATTTCCTTCCACAAAGCGGCGGGGATCTTGGCCGTGGGGGCAGGCAGCGGAAACAGTAGCCGGTCTTGCGACGAGAGAGGCATCAATTCTATCCACTTGGGGCGACAATCACGTTATAGGCGCTGGTCAAGAGACTGTCAGCGGAAAGGCGCGAGGGGATTGGTACGGTGGCGTAAGCTTGTGATCGGGGCGGGGGTGGTCGGCGTTGCTGCCGGCGCTTGCGCTGTCGGTCTCGCGTGGCTGCTGCGCGCCGAGGTCAACGCCTCCTGGCTGCGCTCCGCCATCGAGGAGGAGATCGAGGCCAGCGTTCCCGGCCTCTCCGTTTCCCTTGGCGATATCCGTGCCCGCAACATTCCCTGGCGCGACAGCGTGCGCGTCGACGTGCGCGGCTCCACGCTCCGCTACCGCGACCAGCTTGCCGGGCGCATCGATCATCTGGTGGTGGAAATCGACAGGGACAGCCTGCTGCGCGCCGCGCCCCACCTCAAGCTGCTCCGCGTCAGCGATGTGGCGCTCACCGCCCGCTGGGACCGGGCGCAGGTGGAAGCCCTGCTGGCGGAGCCCGGCAGCGAGGCGCTTCCTACCATGCCGTGGGTGAAGGGGCTGGAGCGCCTGTCGCTGGAGGATATCACCGTCGCCCTCACCGAGGCGCAAACCGGCGTTGCCCACACCTTCACGCTCAATGCCGGGCGCATCGAGGCGCAGGGGCCGAAGCGCCTCAAGGCCAGCGTCGTTGCCCAGCTCGCCGGGCCGGAGGATACGGCCACCTTCAAGCTCACCGGCACCGCCGTGCCCTACGGGGCGTGGACGCTGAACGTCTCCCTCTACGCCGAGGGGCTGACCGGTCTTGCCGGGCCGCTGCACCCGGCACTTGAAAACCGCACGCTCGATGTGCCGCTGCGCGTCAACGCGCTTGTCCGGGCGGACAAGGCGCTGTCCGCTGCCGCCGATGTGAGCGCGGAGCACGGCCGCCTCGTGCTGCCCGAATTCTGGGCGCGGCCGGTGGATCTGAACAGCCTCTCCGCCCGGCTGGCGTGGGATGGCGCCACCCACGCCGCCCGGCTCGAAAGCCTGGCTGCCAACATCGGCGGCGTGCGGGTGCAGGACGGCACGGTGGCGTGGGACGCGGCAGGCCATGCCGCCAGCCTGGCGCTGGGGCCCATCTCCACCCGCCAGTTGCATGCGCTGTGGCCCAAAGGCGTGGTCGAGGGCGGGCGCAAGTGGGTGGTGCGGAACGTCTCGGCAGGCACGGTTCCCCGGCTCGACCTCACCCTTGCGAAGACGGCAGGCAAGGAGAAGGTCGACCTCGGCTTCTCCTTCGAGAACCTCGTCGTCCACTACCGCAAGCCCATGCCGCCGGTCGTCCGGGGCACGGGCAAGGCCCGCCTCATCAGCGATACCCTGCGCTTCGATGTGGAGGAGGGGGAGATCAACGGGCTGGATGTCTCCGGCTCCGTCGTCAACCTCGTTGAGCTTGCCACTCATGGCAAGGCCGAGGCGGTCATCGAAACTCGCGGGCGCGGGGCCATCTATCGCCTCTTGCAGGTGCTCGACAGCGAGCCGCTTGGCTACATCACTGCCTTCGGGTTGAAGCCCAACGATGTTGCCGGGCACATGACCATGGCCGGCACGCTCACCGTGCCGCTGCGGGCCAATGTCGGCATGGACGACGTAGACTTTACCGCCACCGCCCAGGGCATGGGCGTCGGCCTGCCCGATGTGCTCGATGTGCATGATCTCACCCAGGGCACCGTGCAGGTTTCGGCCAATCGCCACGGGCTGGAGGCCAGGGGCACGGCCTATGTGGGGCCGCAGTTCGCCCATATTGTGTGGAACGAGAACTTCGCCCCCAACGGCCAGCCGTCCAGCCGCTACCACATCGTGGCGCGCACGGATGGCGACCGGCTCACCCGCCTTGGCTATGATGGCATCGGCGCGCTGGTGGAAGGGCCCATCGACCTGACGCTGGATCTGGTGGGGCGCGGGCAGGCGATCGAGCGCGGCGCGATCGCTGCGTCCCTCATCGATTCCACCGTCAACATGCGGAACCTCGGCATCGTGAAGCAGCCGGGAGAGGCGGCGACCGCCACCTTCAACCTGACCCGCAACGGCGAGATGTATCAGGTGGAGGATCTGGTCGTCCGGGCGGACAAGTACCGCGCCACCGGTCGCGGCGCGCTCGACCCCAGGCGGGAGATCCGCCACTGGTTCCTCGACCGGGTGGAGACACCCTATTACATCGCAGAGGCCGATATTCTCGATGTGGAAGGCCAGCCCATGCGCCTTGCCATTCGCGGCGACACGCTGGACCTGAAGCCGCTGGTCGAGGACATTTTGGCGGCGGACAAGGAAGGGGCAGGCAAGGCGGGGGCCGACAGCGCCGCATCCGCCCCCGCCGCCGATTCCGTGTGGCCCGACATGACGGGGGCGGGCCGCTTCCGCAACGTGCTGCTCTATCACGGCCAGAAGGTGGAGAACGCCGCCCTCAGCTTCGAGACGAACGGCAACCTGCTCTCCGCCCTCAACTTCACCGGCAAGCTGGATGGCGCGTCCGACCTCTCGGCGCATGTCGAAACCCATGGCGGCAAGCGTCGCTTCCGGCTGGAAGCGGCAAAGGCCGGCGAGCTGGCGCGGGCGCTCGACCTCTACGCCAACGGCGCGGGCGGCAGCCTCACGGTCGAGGGCGACATGCGCGGCACCGGCCCGGCGCTGGAGATCGACGGCGTTGCCCGCATGAAGGACTTCCGGCTGGTCGAGGCGCCGGTGCTGGCCAAGATCCTCGGCTTCGCCTCGCTCACCGGCCTTGCAGACACCCTCTCCGGGCGCGGCATCCGCTTCGAGACCGCCAAGGTGCCGTTCGTTCTTCGCAAGGGCATCTTCACCATCGACGACGGCCGCATCATCGGCCCCGCGCTCGGCATCACCGTCGAGGGGCAGGTGCAGCGCAGCCTCGGCAACGTCAACCTCAAGGGCGTGGTCGTGCCGTCCTACACCCTCAACTCGCTCATCGGGAAAATCCCGCTGCTCGGGCCGCTGGTTGTGGGCGGCGAATACCAGGGGCTCATCGGCTTCAACTACCGGGTGGCGGGCGAACTGCTCGACCCCGACATTTCCGTCAATGCCGCCTCCGGCCTTGCTCCCGGCTTCCTGCGCCTCATCCTCTCCGGCGCGCCCGCGCGGGTGAAGGACGAGACAAGGGATGCCACCACGAGCATGGCGGATTAGGTTTGATTATTTGTAGGGGTCCATGACCCCTACAACCCCATTCGTTTTCCGGTCGCGTGTCCAGCGCCCTCGGGGAACACGTCCCTGTGACCAAGAGAAAAGGGCCGCACCCTTTTGAAGGTCACGGCCCTTTTGAATGAGCGGGGGTGCAGGGGGTTGTATATCACCTGCGAAATCAATGGCTTGGTGAGGTTTCCTTAAGCCCCCTCAACCAGGCCATGGCGCTTCTTGCCGGCGGAGATCTTCACCGCGTCCGCGCCCACGGTGACGACGAAGGCTTCGTCGCTGACGGCCTCGCCGTTCACCCGCGCGCCGCCCTGCTTGATGAGACGGCGGGCTTCGCCCTTGGAGGCGGAGAGGCCGAGCGCCACCATGGCGTCGACCAGCGCGATCGGGCCGTTTGCTGCGATGCGCGGCAGGTCCTCACCGGCCGCGCCTTCCTCGAAGGTGCGGCGGGCGGTCTCCGCTGCGGCTTCGGCGGCCTCAAAGCCGCGTGCCATGGCGGTCGCCTCGTTGGCGAGGATTTTCTTCGCCTCGTTGATCTCCGAGCCGCCGAGGCTTTCGAGCTTCCTGATCTCGTCCAGCGGCAGTTCGGTGAATAGCCGCAGGAACTTGCCCACGTCCGCGTCCGAGGTGTTCCGCCAGAACTGCCAGTAGTCGTAGGCGGGCAGCATCTCCTCGTTCAGCCACACCGCGCCCGATGCCGTCTTGCCCATCTTGGTGCCGTCGGACTTGGTGAGCAGCGGCGTCGTCAGGCCGAAGACTTCCGTCTGCGCCACGCGCCGGGTGAGTTCAACGCCGTTGACGATGTTGCCCCACTGGTCCGAGCCGCCCATCTGCAAGCGGCAGTTCTGGCGCTGGCACAGCTCCAGGAAGTCGTAGGCCTGGAGGATCATGTAATTGAATTCCAGGAACGACATGGGCTGTTCGCGCTCCAGCCGCAGCCGCACGCTGTCGAACGTCAGCATGCGGTTGACGGAGAAGTGGCGGCCCACATCCCGCAGGAAGTCGATGTAGCCGAGCTTGTCCAGCCAGTCGGCATTGTTCACCATCACCGCGTCCGTCGCGCCCTCGCCGAAGCTGAGGAACTTGTCGAACACGGTGCGGATGCCCGCCATGTTGTCGGCGATGTCCTGGTCCGTCAGCATCTTGCGGGCTTCGTCGCGCCCGGTGGGGTCGCCGATGCGGGTGGTGCCGCCGCCCATCAGCACGATGGGCTTGTGGCCGCACTTTTGCAGCCAGCGCAGCATCATGATCTGCACCAGCGAGCCCACGTGCAGGGACTTTGCCGTGCAATCGAAGCCGATATAGGCGGTGATCGGTCCCTTGGCAGCCAGTTCGTCCAGACCGGCAGTGTCGGTCTGCTGGTGGATGAAGCCGCGCTCATCGAGCGTCTTCAGGAATTCGGAGCGGAACGTTGACATCACTCAAGCCTTCGGTCGATTTCTTGCCAAGGGAACGGTAAGGGCAGGCTGCATAGCACAGGGAGAGGATTGTGGGAAATCCAACCATTGCCGGAACCACCATTGCGGTGGGTCTCATGTCCGGCACCTCGGCGGACGGCATTGATGCGGCCCTTATCGAGACGGATGGCGAGGGGGCGGTCACGCCGCTCGGCTATATCGAGCAGCCCTATACGGACGAAACCCGCGCCCGCATCCGCGCCGCCACCCACGCGGCCTTGGCGCTGGAGCAGCCGCAGCCTCACGCTGTCATCGATGCGGTGGCGCAGGAGTTAACTCTCCTCCACGCCGAGGCGGTCGAAGCCCTGCTGGCCAAAGTCGACGTTCCCCGCGATGCCATCGGCGTCATCGGCTTTCATGGGCAGACGATCGCCCACCGGCCGGATCAGGGCTGGACCTGGCAGATCGGCGATGGCGGCCTGCTCGCCGCCAAAACCGGCATCCCCGTGGTTCACGATTTCCGCACGGCGGACGTGGCGGCGGGCGGGCAGGGCGCGCCGCTCATCCCCGTCTACCACCGCGCGCTGGTGCTGGCGGCCGGTCTCCCGTTGCCGGTCGCCATTCTGAACCTGGGCGGCGTCGGCAACGTCACCTGGATCGGGGAGGGGGAGGCGGACATGCTCGCCTTCGATACCGGTCCCGCCAACGGCCTCATCGATGATTGGATGCTCGCTCACCTTGGGCACGTCATGGATGCGGGCGGAACAACGGCCGCGCGCGGCCGGGTGCATGAGGATATTCTGGCCGCCATGTGCGACAAGCCCTGGTTCAACCTCGCGCCCCCGAAGTCGCTGGACCGGCACGACTTCTCAACCGCACCCTGCGAGGGGCTGAGCGTGGAGGACGGCGCGGCGACCCTCACCGCCTTCACGGCCGAGACCGTGCGCCTTGCCCTCCAGCATATGCCCGTGCCGCCGCGCCAGTGGTTCGTGGCAGGCGGCGGGCGGCATAATGCAACGCTGATGCGAATGCTGGCCGAACGGCTGGGTGATGTCCGCAGCGTCGATGTGCTCGGCTGGAACGGGGACGCGGTGGAGGCCGAAGGCTTCGCCTACATGGCCGTCCGCAGCTTGCGCGGCCTGCCCATTTCCTTCCCCGGCACCACCGGCGTAGCCACACCGCTCACCGGCGGCGTCCTCTGCCAACCGGCGGGCGGCCTCTGCGCCAAACCCGATCAGGGGTGAGACGAAGGGCTGGCTGGAAACGCTTACTTGCCGGATTCTGCAGCGCCTGCGCTCTCAGCCGTATCCGCAGCCGCTGCCGCCGCATCCCTTTCCCTTTTTCGCCGAAGGGCTTCTGCGATTTCCCAAGGTTTGGCCGTCTTAATTTGCTCAGCAATGACGTCCATGCTCTTTGCCTGCTGGACGATAAACGCTGTGCAATGAGCAACCAGATTAGGATAGTCTTCCCGCTTCGCTGTAAATGCGTCCGCAATGATTAGAGATTTTAACTCGTCAGCTGAAAACTGGGCGCTGGCACGGCCATGGTAGAAAAAGGAGTAGGGCTGGACAGCCTCCCCTTTCTTCTGTTCGCTCAGTGCGCGTTCCATCTTCCGAAAAGCGAGAAAGCACCGGACATCCATCTCCGGCGTATGAGCGACAGGAGCCGTCACAGGTGTTGCAGGCTCGGCCGCGCGGGCCGGTGTGCCGACAACGAGTAGGGACGCCGCAATCAGATAACCGAACTTCACAGATCATTTCTCCGCTGGCAGGCGGGCGGATCGCCCGCGCGGATGATGCTTTCCCGTAATAATTAACATTGTCTTGCGACCGGGTGGATATTTGTCACAAGCAAAGGCTGGCCAGCGCTTGTAGAATGCAGCAAATGGGTTAGCGGTAGCGCATTTACTTTTTCGCGTCTGCCGCGGGTGCTGCGCCATTTTTCTTGCCCCGTTCGATGGCCTGTGTGGTCTCCTGGCCGCGCTTATTCACGAACGCGCCGCACTGGGCCAACAGATCGGCGATATCCCGCGTTGCAAACGTCCCCGTCGCAAACGCCCTTGCCTCTGCCTCGGCAAGGTCCACCATCTCGGCATCTGGCAACTGGCTGCTGATACGGCCAAGATAGAATATGCTCCACGACTGGGCCGTCTGCGGCATGCCCATCAGCGCAAGATCCCGGGTGGTTATGTGGCATAACATCTCCTTTCCAAGCGGGTGTGCGTCAGGCTCGGCCGCAGGAGCAAGCGACGAGGGCATCTGTTCGGCGTTTCCCGCCTCCTTTCTGAGGCCCTGTAAGATGCCCCGAGTGACCTTGGCTTCGCGTTCTCTCACGAACGTTCCGCAGTGAACAACCAGGTCGGTGGCATCCTCCGTTTCGACCGCTTCCGTTTCCGTAACGGCAAGGGTTTCAATCTCGGAATCCGGCAGTCCGGTGCTGACACGGCCAAGGTAGAACATGCTCCATGCCTCGGTGCGCTGCTTTATTTTCGGATGGCTTGCAGCAAGTGCTGAGAGGGCGCGGGCCATCACATAGCAGCGCATGTCCATTGCAGGCGTTTGGACAACAGGCTCGGCGGCGCGAGCCGGTGCGCCAGCGACGAGCAGGGAAGCGGCAAACATATGACTGAGTTTCACGGCTAATCTCCGCTTCCAAACCGGCGACATACTGCGAGATCGGCGCATTGACGAAACGATATCTGCTGTCCAGCGACACAAAATGGAAACGCCGGCCAGTGCGGCTGACTGGCGCCAGTGAGCGTGTTGGTTACTCTTCCGATCCAGTCGCGCTTGCAGCATCTTGTTTCTTGCCCTGATTTATGAGCTCCGCAACTTCCACGCTGCGCCGGTCGGCATAATCTTTGCACTGCTCGATCAGACCGGGTGTGCCCCATATACTGGCTGTTTTTGCTTCTGAGCCGGAGACGGTCGCGAGCTCGGCATCGGATAACTGGCTGCTGGCACGGCCAAGATAGAAACTCAACCACTCTGCGGCGGCCAGTTTGGACAGCGGATCCGTTGCCGTCGTAATGAGGTGGCGCGCGAACATGTGGCAGCGCATATCCAGTTCGGGAGTTCTGGGCGCGGGTTTGGTCTCGGGCTTGGCGTCGCTTGCGTCTTTGTCGAGGCCTTGTAGGGTATCATCTGCAACGTTTGCGTCGCGCTCATACAGGAATGTTGCACACGGTTCGATCAGATCGGGGAAGTCCTTCGCTTTCAGTGCCGCATTTTGCGTGCTCGCGAGGGCTTTGATTTCGGTATCTGACAACTGGCCGCTCATACGGCCAAGATAAAACCTGCCCAACATGTCGGTGATCACCGCCGCTCTTGGATCGATCGGGAGTGCCCCAGCGGTTCTCGCTGCCAAGTAGCAGCGCATATCCATCTCGGGGGACTGCGCGACAGGCTCGGCCGCATGGGTCGGTGCGCTGGCAACGAGCAGGGATGCCGCAATCAGATAACCGAACTTCACAGATCATTTCTCCGCTGGCAGGCGGGCGGATCGCCCGCGCGGATGATGCTTTCCCGAAATGATTAACATTGTCTTGCGATCGTATGGGGCCGTCGCAACGAAAACGCCGGTCGGCGGGGCCGACCGGCGCTTGCGAAATGCAGCGATGGGCTGGCGGGAGGCGCTTACTTCTTGGCGCCGCCAGCGCCTTTGCCTGCTTCGCCCTTGGCCTTTGCCGCCATGCGCTGGCCGATGGCGTTCATGGCCTGGCCGCGCGCGCCCATGAAGGTTCCGCACTGGTTCAGCAGGGCGGGCATGTCCAACGTCGGGAGCGTCTTGGCTTCCTTCAGGGCGACGGTTTCGATCTCCGCGTCCGACATGCGGGCGCTCATCCGGCCGAGATAGAACAGGCTCGACATCAGAGCCATCTGTTTCATCTGCGGGTCGGGCAGGTTTTCCGCAGCGGCGGAGGCGACCATGAAGCAGCGCGTGTCCATCGTCGGCGTCTGGGCAGCGGGCGTCTGTGCGGCAGGTTTCTGGGCCGTGCTCTCCGCGGCGTAAGCCGAAGTGGATGCGGCGAGCAGAGAGACAACAAGTAGGGAACCGAGTTTCACGGGATTATCTCCGTTGGCAAACGGGCGACATACCCGTGGGCGCGATCCTTCCCCGAAATGCAGGCCGTTGTCCAGCGACGTGATAGGCACCCGCGCCACAAAGCAAAGCGCCGGTCGGCGGGGCCGGCCGGCGCTTGCGCGAAACCCGTTGGAGCGGGGCTTACTTGCCCGCTGCCAGCCGCATGTCGAGGTAGCGGTTCACCGCCTCGGTCAGCTGTTCCTGCTCGTTCTCGAAGAAGTGGTTGGCCCCTTCGATGGTCTCGTAGTCGATGGTGATGTGCTTCTGGGTCTTCAGCTTGTCGACCAGCTTCTGCACCGCCGAGGGCGTTACGATCTCGTCCGCCGTGCCCTGGACGATGAGGCCCGAGGACGGGCAGGGCGCGAGGAACGAGAAGTCGTAGAGGTTGGCGGGCGGGGCGACCGAGATGAAGCCCCGGATCTCCGGGCGGCGCATCAGCAGTTGCATGCCGGTCCACGCGCCGAAGGAGAAGCCGGCCACCCAGCAGCTGGAGGCGTCCGGGTTGAACTGCTGCATCCAGTCGAGCGCGGCGGCGGCGTCGGAAAGCTCGCCGATGCCATTGTCGAACGTGCCCTGGCTGCGGCCGACGCCCCGGAAATTGAAGCGCAGAACCGCAAAACCCCGCTGTGCAAAGGACTGGTAGAGGTTATAAACGATCTTGTTGTTCATCGTGCCGCCGCCCTGCGGGTGCGGGTGCAGGATCAGGGCAATGGGAGCACGGGGTTGAGACGCCGGCTGATACCGGCCTTCAAGACGCCCTTCCGGGCCAGTGAAGATAACGTCGGGCATTCGACCTCAGCGCTCGTGAAACTGTTGATGACAGGCGCGAACATTCCGCACGATGATGGTCCGCTATATATTTCCGGGCCTTCTCGTTGCAACGAAAACCGCATCTTAGGGCGGACCGATTGCTGATGAATACGATTTACCTCGACTATAATGCAACCGCTCCGACGCACGTCCGCGTGATCGAGGCGGTCTCCGCCTGCCTTGCCGAAACTGGCAATCCGTCTTCCGTCCACAGCGCAGGCCGCCGGGCGCGCAGCCTGATGGAGGCGGCGCGGGAGAGCGTGGCGAAGGCCGTCGGCTGTCTGCCCCGTCAGGTTGTGTGGACCAGTGGTGGCACGGAGGCCAACGCCCTCGTGCTCGCGGGCACGCCTGCCGCGCATCTGTTCGTCAGCAGCGTTGAACATGATTCGGTGCTCGCCAACGCACCCCAGGCGGAGCGCTTGGCCGTCGACGCCAACGGCATTGTCGATCTGGAGGCCCTGAGCAGCCGCCTCGCCGCTACAGAGGGCCGCAAGCTGGTCTCGGTGATGCTCGCCAACAATGAAACCGGCGTCCTCCAGCCGATTGCGGCAATATCCGAGCGCTGCCGGGCGGGCGGCGCGTGGCTGCACGTGGATGCGGTGCAGGCGCTGGGCAAGGTGCCGGTGGATGTTCAGGCGCTCGGCGCGGATTTCCTCACTCTCTCGGCCCACAAGGTCGGCGGCATGAAGGGTGTGGGCGCGCTGGTGCTGGCCAACGACCTCATCGAGATCAAATCCGCCATCCGCGGCGGCGGGCAGGAGCTGGGCCGCCGATCCGGCACCGAGAACCTTCCCGGCATCGTCTCCTTCGGCGCGGCTCTTGAGGCTCTGGCGGAGCTGGGCGACTGGCAAGGCCGCGTGCGCGCCCTGCGGGACCGCATGGAAGCGAAGCTCTTGGAGATGGGGGCAGTCATCAACGCTCAAAGCGTGGAGCGCCTGCCCACCACCTCCTCCGTCCGCATGCCGGGCGTGCCGGCCGAAACCCAGGTCATGGCGTTCGACCTCGCGGGCATCGCGGTCAGCGCGGGTTCGGCCTGTTCCTCCGGCAAGGTGAAGGCGAGCCACGTGCTCTCCGCCATGGGGCAGGGGGAGGAGGCCGCGAGCCAGTCCATCCGCGTCAGCCTCGGGTGGAACACCACCGATGCCGAGATTGACCGCTTCCTCGCCGCGTGGCAACGGCTCTACGCGCGCAGGCGCCCGGCCTCTCAGGCAGCGGAATAGGGAAGATGGCAGAATCGGCGCAGCAGGCCCGCAGGCGAGGGGGCATTTACCTCGACTTTCAGGCAACGACACCGCTGGAGCCCAGGGCCCTCGCGGCTATGATGCCGTACCTGACGGAGAAGTTCGGCAACCCCCATTCCGCCACCCACCGCTTCGGCTGGGAAGGCAAGGCAGGCGTAGATGTCGCCCGCAAGCACATCGCGGCGCTCCTCAACGCCGCGCCGGAGGAGATCACGTTTCTCAGCGGCGCGACCGAGGCCAACAACCTTGCCCTCAAGGGCGTGCTGGAAGCCGCGCCCGAGACCCGCCGCCGCCTGCTCATTGCCGAGACGGAGCACGCCTGCGTCCGTGAGACAGCCGCTTATCTGGCGACGCGCGGCTACGAGGTCACGCTGCTGCCGGTCGATGGCGACGGCCTCCTGCGCCTCGATGCTCTGGAGGCAGCGCTGGACGAGCGCGTCGCGCTGGTCTCGGTCATGCTGGTCAACAACGAGATCGGGGTGATTCAGCCCTTGGCCGAAGTCGCCCGTCTCGCCCACGCAGCAGGCGCGCTGGTGCATTCGGACATCGCGCAGGCGGCGGGGAAGATCGAGGTGGATGTGCAGGCGCTCGGGCTCGATCTCGCCAGCATCTCCAGCCACAAGCTCTACGGCCCCAAGGGCATCGGGGCAATTTACGTTCGCAAGGGCGTGCGCCTGGCGCCCCAAATCCACGGCGGCGGGCAGGAGGCAGGCCTGCGCTCCGGCACGCTCGCGCCGTTCCTCTGCGTCGGCTTCGGGGAGGCGGCGAAGATCGCGCGGGAGCGGCTGACGGACGATCAGGCCCATGTCGCGGCCCTGTGGCGGCAGGCGGTCAAAGCCCTCGAACAGTCCGGCATCGAATGGCGGCTGAACGGCTCGGCGACGCAGCGCTACTTCGGCAACCTCAACGTCTCCTTCCCCGGCATTGACGGCGCGCGCCTGCTGGCGGACCTGCGCGGCTTCGCCGTCTCGTCCGGCGCGGCCTGCGCCTCGTCGGTCGGCAAGACCAGCTACGTGCTCGAAGCCTTGGGCGTAGAGTCGCGGGTGGCTCAGGCCACCTTGCGTATCGGCTTCGGACGGACCACAACGGCGGACGACGTAACGGAGATGACGGCGGCCATCCTCAAGGCCGTCAAAGCACAACGCGAAGCTTCTTGGCGCCAGTAACGATGGGGAGATGACATGGCGAGCGTGAAGGTCCGGTTCGTATTCCCCGGAGGCAAGAAGATCATCGAGGCGGAAGGCCAGCCGGGCGAGCGCCTGCTCGATATCGCCCACCATCACGACATCCCGCTCGAAGGCACCTGCGAGGGGCAGATGGCCTGCTCCACCTGCCACGTCATCGTCTCCCGCGCCGACTTCCCCAAGCTCCCGCTCCCCAGCGAGGAGGAGGAAGACATGCTCGACTTCGCAGGCGGCGTCACCGCCACCTCCCGCCTGTCCTGCCAGATCTGGCTGAAAGAGGAGTGGGGCTCGCTCGAAGTCCAGCTCCCCGCAGACGTCCGCAACATGCAGGGGCGGTGAGCGGGCGGGTTTCTCAGGTTAGTGTTTTGTTTTTCGCAGGGGTCTTGGACCCCTGCACCCCCTTCGTTTTGTCGGCCGCGCCAAGCCTGACCGGCACAGCCTTTTCTTTCAGGGTGCGCTGACAGCCTGACCGGGTGCGTCCCGGTAAACAAACTGGGAGTGCAGAGGGTCCGAGACCCTCTGCAAAAAACTTCAGAAAAAAGAAAGCGGGCCGTAGCCCGCTCACCCATTATGCGCCCTTGTCTTCGTCCTTTTCCGGGCCGCGCGCGGCCACGAGGAAAAAGGCGGGCGGGTTGTCGCCGAAGCCCAGCACCGGCTCGTCCCGCTCGCGGTCCCGGTCCTGATACCGCTGGCGGCGATCCTCGCGGCGGTACTCGTCGCGCCGCTCGTCCCGGCCGCGCCCACGGCCCCGGTCCGCGCCGCGCTCCATCCGCTCGGCGCGCTCGCCCCGTTCACGGTCACTGCCGCGGGGTTCGGCGCGGGGTTCGGCGCGGGGCTCGGCGCGCTCCGGCGCCGGAGCGGCAGGCTTGGCGCTGGCGGGCTTTGCCTCCTCGCGCGGGGCTTCCGCCTTGTCGGCCTCGCTCTTGCGGCGACGGCTCCGGGTCGGCTTTTCGGCGGCCGCTTCCTTTTTCGCGCCGCGCTCGCCGCGCCGCTTGGAAGAGGATGCGCGGCCTTCCACCAGCTTCACGCCCTCGGGCACTTCGCGCCGGGGGATTGGCTGCTGGATGAGCTTCTCGACCGTGGCGACCGCCTCGGCGTCGTCCTCGGTCGCGAGCGTAATGGCGGTGCCGCTGCGGCCCGCCCGGCCGGTGCGGCCGATGCGGTGAACGTAGTCATCCGCGTGCACCGGCACGTCGAAGTTGAACACGTGGCTTACGCCTGGAATGTCGAGGCCGCGCGCCGCCACGTCGCTGGCGACGAGAATGGGCAGCTCGCCCGAGCGGAACTTCTCTAGCACCGCCAGCCGCTCCGGCTGCTCCATGTCGCCGTGCAGCTGCCCGGCGCTGAAGCCGTGGCGGGTGAGGGACTCGTGCAGAATCCGCACATCCTTCTTGCGGTTGCAGAAGACGATGGCGTTCTTCACGTCCTCGCCGCGCAGCAGGGCGCGCAGCACCTCGCGCTTGGAGCGCTCCGGCACCACGATCATCGACTGGGCGATGGAGACGTTGGTGGTGGCGGGGCGCGCCACCTCGATCATCTTGGGGTCTTTCTGGAACTGGTCGGCCAGCCGCTTGATGGCGGGCGGCATGGTCGCCGAGAACAGCAGCGTTTGCCGCCGGGGCGGCAAGAGGTTGCAGATCTTCTCGATGTCGGGGATGAAGCCCATGTCCAGCATGCGGTCGGCCTCGTCGATGACGAGGATCTCGCAGCCCGACAGCATCACCTTGCCGCGCTCGATCTGGTCGATCAGGCGGCCCGGCGTCGCGATCAGCACGTCCGCGCCCTTGTCGAGCACCTTGTCCTGCTCGCCGAAGGACATGCCGCCGATGAGCAGGGCCATGTTCAGCTTATGATACTTGCCGTACTTCTCGAAGTTTTCGGCGACCTGCACGGCCAGCTCGCGCGTCGGCTCGAGGATGAGCGAGCGCGGCATCCGGGCTCGGGCACGGCCCTGCGCCAGAATGTCGATCATCGGCAGGGTGAACGAGGCGGTTTTGCCCGTACCGGTCTGCGCCACGGCAAGAACATCGCGTCCTTGCAGCACGGTGGGAATGGCCTGGCGCTGGATCGGCGTCGGCTCCGTATAGCCGCTGTCTCCGACTGCGCGAAGCAATTCATCCGACAGACCTAAGAATTCAAATGACATGCACTTACCGTCAAATTTACGAAAAATCGGGCAGAACCAGCCGTATTTCGGGGCCCATATAGTGCGAAAATGCATTGTCTCGCAATGCAGCATTACGCCATGAGCCGGTTCCGCCGTACTTTTTCCTCGAGCGATGGCCGTAATCCACAGTCTTCAGGCCGTAAACTGCTCCATCAGAATGCGGTCGGCCAGAGTATGGCCGGGATCGAACAGCAGATTGAGCCGCAGGGACTGGTCCTTTTCTACGCGTACATAGGAAACGTCCCTGACCTCGTTTTGATCAGCCACGGCGCTGACCGGGCGTTTGCCCGCCTCCAACACCCGGAACTCGATGACCCAGTTGTTGGGGAGGATGGCCCCGCGCCAGCGGCGCGGGCGAAAGGCGGAGATGGGCGTGAGCGCGATCAGGTCGCAGCCCAGCGGCAGGATCGGCCCGTGGGCGGAAAGGTTGTAGGCGGTGGAGCCCGCGGGCGTCGCTACGATCACCCCGTCGCACACCAGCTCCTGCATCCGCACCCGGCCGTCGATGGCGATCTCGATCTTGGCGGCCTGGCGCGTCTCGCGCAGGAGGGAGACCTCGTTGATGGCCGAGGAGGTGATGCGCTCGCCCGAGATGGTGCGCGCTTCCATCCTCAGCGGGTTGAGCGCGAACTGCTCGGCTCGCTTCAGCCGCTCGATCAGGTTGTCGGGGCTGTACTCGTTCATCAGGAAGCCGACCGTGCCGCAGTTCATGCCGTAGATGAGGCAGTGCCGGTCCTTGGAGGCATGCAGGGTCTGGAGCATGAAGCCGTCGCCGCCCAGCACCACGATCACGTCCGCCTCATTGGGCGGCACCCAATCGTGACGGCCGCCGATCTCCTTCAGCGCCGCCTGGGCCTCAGGCGACGAGCTGGCGACGAGGGCCAGTTTGTGGCGATTGGGGTCGAACATAAGGGGGCAGGTGGTCCGTTCGGTCGGTGGTTGTCAGATATGGTCGGTGGTTGTCAGATATGGTTGTCAGGTCGGGGTCGTGAAATCACTTACGGCCGGGCATCCGGCTTTTCGCGTAACCCTTTGTGACAGCTTAACTCAGCGCTGGCAATCACCCACCGGTCACGCTCATGTGGCGGGCGACGGCCGGCCGGCCGCCGCGCCGGTCGATCACGAAATCGTGGCCTTTTGGTTTGCCGGCGATGGCCGCGTCGATGGCTGCATCCAGCAGGGCGTCGTCCCGGCTCGCCCGCAGCGGCGCGCGCAGGTCGGCGCTGTTGTCCTGCCCCAGGCACATATAGAGCATGCCGGTGCAGGTCAGCCGCACCCGGTTGCAGGCCTCGCAGAAATTGTGGGTGAGGGGGGTGATGAAGCCGAGCCGCTGCCCGGTCTCCTCCACCCGCATGTAGCGGGCAGGCCCGCCGGTCGAGATCGCCAGATCGGTGAGAGTGAACCTGTCGGCCAGGCGCGCCCTGACCGCGCTCAGCGGCAGATACTGGTCCGTCCGGTCCTCGTCGATCTCGCCCATGGGCATGGTCTCGATCAGCGTCAGGTCGAATCCGTGTTCCGCGCACCAGCCCAGCAGCGTCTCGATCTCGTCCTCGTTGGTGCCTTTCAGCGCCACGGTGTTGATCTTGACGGCAAGGCCCGCCGCCTTGGCGGCGAAGATGCCGTCCAGCACCTGATCGAGCCGCCCCCAGCGGGTGATGGCCTGGAAGCGCTCCGGGTCCAGCGTGTCGAGAGACACGTTCACCCGCCGCACGCCGGCCGCGTACAGCTCTTCGGAGAAGCGGCCGAGCTGGCTGCCGTTGGTGGTCAGCGTCAGCTCCTCAAGCTCGCCGGTCTTCAGGTGCCGCCCGAGGGACTGGATGAGGCTTAGGATGTTCCGCCGCACCAGCGGCTCGCCGCCGGTCAGCCGCAGCTTTTTCACGCCCCGGCGAATGAAGGCGGAGCACAAACGGTCCAGCTCCTCCAGCGTCAGCAGCTCCGCCTTGGGCAGGAAGGTCATGTGCTCGGCCATGCAGTAGACGCAGCGGAAATCGCAGCGGTCCGTCACCGACACGCGCAGGTAGTCGACCCGCCGCCCGAACGGGTCGATCAGCGGGGCATCTGCGGTCCGAAGGGCCGGTGCGGCGGTCAGCAAGGGCGAGGTCTCCAGTCGTCCGGGGGACGATCGTATCGTGTCCATGTCAGGAACCCGGCCGTCGTGGCCGGGAGCGGGGCCTGCGTTGTCCCCTGGATGTAGGAGCTTATCGCAGCTTCCCCAAGGCAGGCAAGGGAAGCCGCGCGCCTGTCCGGCAGGTCAGCAGGTCAAAGGGCGATCAGCGGGAAGGGCGGTCAGCTCTTCTTGTCCGTGCGAAGCACGTCGAGCAGCTCGCTGGTGGTCCGGTCGAGCTGGCGGATCACGTTGGCGTTGGCCTTATAGGCGTGCACCGCCTCGCGCATCATCACTACGTCCTCGGCCATGGAGGGGATGTAGCGCGGCATGGCCTGCATCTGGGCCTGCGTCTGTCCGCTGAGGTTCGCCGTGTTGCCGGGGCCTTCCTGCTGGCCGGCGGCCCGCGCGTAGCTGGCGGCGGCATCCTGGCTTTCCAGCGAGAAGGGGGACTCCACGGTGCCCTTGCGAACGATGTTGCTCGCGGCGGTATTGGCGCGATTCGTGGCGTCGATCAGTCCGGATACCGCTATGGTCAGCGCTGGTATCATGCTCGCACGCACCTTTTGCCGTGTCGGGCGGCAGCCTTTCTGGCCGCCGTAGAGAAAAACGATGACACAAAACCAGTCTGCCGCCAGCAAAAATAAAGTGCTTTTCGGCAGATTTGAGCAAAGTGTGTCTTCTAATTCTTAGCAAATAATTAATTTGCGTTTCTGAATCGTGATGACGGCAGCGCGCGCATGGCCTACTGTGTTAAGGGGTCGTGTCAGGAGGGTTGAGGGCCTTGAGTCCACTGATGAGCACAGCCGCGCCGGTGCCTCCGCTGTTCGTCTTCTCGCCCGGTTTCGGGCGGGATGTATCGAATGCGCTGACGGCAGACGGCTTCCGCGTGGTTCTCTGCCCTGAGCCGCGCGAGGCGGCCCAGTGGCTGGCGGGCAGCGCCGCTCAGGTTCTCATTGCCGACCTGCGAACCCACCCGGACGCGCCCGGCGTGGATGGCGCGCTCTTGCGGGCGATGGGCGAGATCATGGCCCGTTGCCGGGGGTGCATGGTGCTGCTGCTGGATGAGGACGCGGATATCTCCCCTGCGGCCCTGCACGACATGGGGGCGACCCACTTCCTGCGCGCGCCCTTCCAGCCGGTGGAGCTGGCGGCCATGGCCCGGCTGGCCGAGCGGGTTGCCGCCCGCAGCGCGTCGTTGCCGTCGGCCGAGCCGCAGGCCGAAGCCGGCAAGCAGCTGGAGAACCAGACCTGGGCGTGGAACCGCCTTACCAACCAGGTGCAGATTTCGCCCGGCCTTGCTCGTTTGCTGGGGGGCGGCATTCCCTCGACCGTCATCGGGCTGGAGGCGCTGCTGCGCTACGTTGATCCCGAGCGCAAGCGGCAGGTGCTGACGGCCTTCCAGAACATCGTGGAAAGCGGGCGGCCCGGCCAGGTGCGCTTCTCCTTCATGGGGCCGAACACGCCGGTGCGCGAGCTCTTGCATCACGTCTATCCCAAGCTGGCGGAGGACGGCCAGGTCTCCGGCCTGTTCGGCACCGTCGAGGTGGTGGGCGACATGCTGGGACAGGACAGCCCGGCGGGGGATTTCGACCCGCTGACCGGCCTGCCCAACCAGGACTTCGCCCGCGCCATCATCGAACAGGCGCTGGCGGAGCGGCGCGAGGGCAGCGAGCCCGCCTGCGCGCTCATCCGCGTGTCGATCCGCCGGTTCGACCAGATCAACACCGCCTACGGGCACAAGATCGCCGATATGCTGCTGCAGGCCGTGGCCCGGCGGCTGCGGCGCGAGGCGATGGCGGGGCTGGCCGCCCGTGCCGATGCCTGCGCGAGCCGCAGCATTCCCTGCCGCATGAACGGGGCGGAGTTTGCCGTCATCGTCACCGGCCCGTCGGTTCTGGCCAGCAGCGTGGCCTTGGCCCAGCGCATCGCGGCGGCATTCGAGCGGCCGTACATCGTCTCCGGGCGCGTGGTGCATCTGGTCTCGCGCATGGGGCTGGCCGAGGCCGAGGCGGACGTGAAGGACGTGACGGACCTGTTCCAGCGGGCCGGCGCGGCGCTGGGGCAGGCCAAGGCGCTCGGCCCTAACAGCTACCACGTGTTCAACGCCGGAGACGTGACGCCGCCCGCGCTCATGGCCCGGCTGGAGTCCGACCTGCACCGGGCCCTGGTCAACGACCATCTGGATCTGGTCTTCCAGCCGCAGGTGGAAATCGCCACGGGCCGCATCGTCGGCGTCGAGACGCTGGTGCGCTGGGACCACCCGGAGCACGGCATGGTGACGCCCGATGTGCTGCTCACCATTGCCGAGAATGCGGAGATCATGTCGCAGTTCGACGACCGCATCCTCCGCATGGCGCTCAGCGAAATCGCCACCTGGACCGACCCGGAGCGGGCGCAGCTTCGCGTCTCCGTCAACGTCTCGGCGGTGCAGCTGCACGACGAGGCCTTCGATGCCCAGGTGCTCAACGCCCTTGCCCATGCGGGCGTCGATCCCTCCCGCCTCACGCTGGAAGTGACGGAAACCGCCATCATCGAAAGCCTTGATGTTGCCGCGCGCATGCTCGGGCGGCTGCGGAGCAACGGCGTTCACATCGCCATCGATGACTTCGGCACCGGCTACTCGTCGCTCGCCTACCTCAAGTCGCTGCCGCTCGATTACCTCAAGGTGGACAAGAAGTTCATCAGCGATCTGACCCGCCACAAGCGGGACCGCATCGTCATTCACAGCCTCGTCGAGCTGGCGCGCTCGCTCGGCATCGGCGTCGTTGCCGAAGGCGTGGAGACCGAGGCGCAGCTGAGCCTGCTCGGGCGCGAGGGCTGCAACTGGTATCAGGGCTACTACTGCTCCCCGCCGCTGCCGGCCCTGCAACTCAAGGCCTTCGTGGCGGAGTGGAACAGCAAGGCCGGGCCGCCGCCCGTCCGGGCGGAGCGGCGGAGCTGAGGCGCCGCCCGCCTCGTTGGCCAGCCTGCTTCAATCGAGCAAATTAGCCCGCTGCCGCGCTTGACCCGTCGGCTGGCTGTCGCCAGTGTGCCTTGATGATTGAAATTGCCATCATCGCTGACCTCATCTGCCCCTGGAGCTATATCGGCAAGCGCAACCTCGACATGGCGCTGGCCGAACGCTCGGAATATCCCGTCACCATCCAGTGGCTGCCCTATCAGCTCGCGCCGGACGTGCCCCCTGCGGGCGCTGACCGGGCCGACTATATGGAAAGCCATCTGGGCTCGGAGCAGCAACTGGCCGCCCATCAGGATTCCGTGCGCGAGCACGGGGTGGCGGCGGGCATTGAGTTCCGCTTCGAGCGCATCCGGCGCGTGCCCAACACGCTCGATGCCCACCGCCTGCTGCGCTGGGCGGGCGAGCACGACCTTGCCCACGACATGGCCCAGCGCCTGTTCGAAGCCTATTTCGAGGAAGGGCTGGACATCGGCGATCGCGCCGTGCTCGCCCGGCTTGCCGAAGACATCGGCCTCAGCGGGGAAGACGTTGCCAGCCTCCTCGCCACCGATACGGATGTGGAGCCCATCCGCGCCGGGTTCCAGCGCTCCCGCGAAATCGGCGTGCGCGGCATCCCGACCCTCATCTTCCAGGGCCAGTGGGCCGTCGCCGGCGTGCAGGCCACCGAAGCCCTCGTCCAGGTGCTCGACCAGCTGGAAGCCGAAGCCGTCACCGGCTACGAGCCTCCCGCCGCCAACGACACCGAGTAGGGCGCTTTCGGTTCTGATTTTTCTTTCGCAAAGGGGGTCTCGGCCCCCCTTTGCAATCCCCCATTCTTTTATCGGGCCGCGCCCTTCATCCTTCATCCGGCGGATGCGTCAGTACGACTGGGCGCGCCCGGTAAAAACGCAGGGGGGTGCAGGGGGTCCAAGACCCCCTGCATGGTCCTTAAAACCAAGCCAGAATTACGCCGCGTCCGCCTGGCGGGCCACCTTGGCGAGGCCTTTGGCCAGCGAGAGCGCGCCGGAGAGGCGGGTGGCCTCTTCGGTCCACGGCCGCGCCACGACCAGCTTGTGGTCCGGGCGGAGTTTGGCCGTGCCCTTGAGCTTGCCCAGGTAGGCGACGAGCCCGGCCGGGTTGGCGAACTGGTCGTTGCGGAAGGTGACGATCGCGCCGCGCGGCCCGGCATCCAGCTTGGCGATGCCGGCGATGCGGCAATAGGCTTTGATTTCAACAACCTGTAGCAGGTTCTTGAGTTCGCGCGGCATCTTGCCGAAGCGGTCGATCAGCTCGGCGGCGAAGGCGTCGATATCGGCGCGGGTGGAAAGCTCGCCGATGCGTCGGTAGAGGCCCATGCGGACGGTGAGGTCCGGCACGTAATCCTCGGGGATGAGGATGCTCGCGCCGACCGTGATCTGGGGCGAGAACTCCTCCTCGAGGATCTCGGTTTCCTTCACGCCCGAGGCCTTGGCCTGCGCGGCGGTGATCGCCTCCTCCAGCATCTGCTGGTAGAGCTCGAAGCCGATCTCGCGGATGTGGCCCGATTGCTCATCGCCCAAGAGGTTGCCCGCGCCTCTGATGTCGAGGTCGTGGCTGGCCAGCTGGAAGCCCGCGCCAAGCCCTTCGAGGCTGGAGAGCACTTGCAGTCGCTTCTCCGCCGTCGGGGTAAGCGGCGTCTTGGGGTCGGTGGTCAGGTACGCATAGGCCCGCACCTTGGAGCGGCCCACGCGCCCGCGCAGCTGGTAGAGCTGGGCGAGGCCGAACATGTCGGCGCGGTAGAGGATGAGCGTGTTGGCGCTGGGGATATCAAGGCCCGATTCCACGATGGTGGTCGAGAGCAGCACGTCATACTGCCGGTCGTAGAAGGCGGTCATCCGCTCTTCGATGTCGCTGGCCGCCATCTGTCCGTGGGCGGTGATGAACTTCACCTCGGGCACGGCTTCGCGCAGGAAGGTCTCGATCTCCTGCAAGTCCGAGATGCGCGGCACCACGATGAAGCTCTGCCCGCCGCGATAGTGCTCGCGGAGTAGCGCCTCGCGGATCACGATATCGTCCCACGGGGCCACATAGGTTCGCACGGCGAGGCGGTCGACCGGCGGCGTTGCGATCAGCGAGAGTTCGCGCAGGCCCGTCATCGCCATTTGCAGCGTGCGGGGGATGGGCGTTGCGGTCAGCGTCAGCACATGCACGTCGGAGCGCAGCTGCTTCAGCCGCTCCTTGTGGGTGACGCCGAAATGCTGCTCTTCGTCCACGATGACAAGGCCCAGCCGCTTGAAGCTGATGCCCTTGCCCAGCAGCGCGTGGGTGCCGACCACGATATCGACCGTGCCGTCGGCAAGGCCCTGCTTGGTTGCCGTCTGCTCCCGCTGGGTGACCAGCCGGAACAGCTTGCCGATCTTGAGCGGGAAACCGTTGAACCGCGCCTCGAACGTCGCCGCGTGCTGGCGGGCGAGCAGGGTGGTCGGCGCGATCACCGCCACCTGGTGCCCCGCCATGGCGGCAGTGAAGGCGGCGCGCAGCGCCACTTCCGTCTTGCCGAAGCCGACGTCGCCGCACACCAGCCGGTCCATCGGCTTGCCGGAGGAGAGGTCCTCCAGCACGTCGTTGACCGCCTTGATCTGGTCTTCCGTCTCCACATAGGGAAAGCGGGCGCAGAACTCGGCATAGCTGCCCGCTTCCGTCTCGATCACGTCGGACTGACGCAGGGCGCGCTCGGCCGCCACCTTCAGGAGTTCGCCCGCGATCTCGCGGATGCGCTCCTTGAACCGGGCCTTGCGCGCCTGCCAGGCCGCGCCGCCCAGCTTGTCGAGGGTGACGCCCTCGCTGTCCGAGCCATACCGGGTCAGAACCTCGATGTTCTCCACCGGCACGTAGAGCTTGTCGCCGTCGGCATAGACCAGGAGCACGCAGTCGTGCGGCGCATCGCCCACCTCGATGGTGGCGAGGCCCTCATAGCGGCCGATGCCGTGCTCGGTGTGCACCACCAGGTCGCCGGTGTTAAGCGCCGTCACTTCGGTCAGGAAGTTGTCGGCCTTGCGGATGCGGCGGCGCTTGCGGACCAGCCGGTCCCCCAGGATGTCCTGCTCGGTCAGGACGGCGATGTCGGCCGTGGTGAAGCCGTGGTCCAGCCCCAGCACGATGAGCGCCACGCCCTTTTGGCCCGCGCCCAGCGCCTCCTGCCAGCTGTCGGCATAAATCAGCGGCTTGACGCCATGGTCCGCCAGCAGGCCTTCCAGCCGCTCGCGCGAGCCTTCGGTGTAGGTGGCGAGGATCACCCGCTTGCCGTGGCGGCGCAGCCCGTCGAGGTGCGAGCCCACCGCATTGAACACGTTGCCCGGCTGGTTCTGCCGCTCGGGGGCGAAATCGTGGGCCGGGTTGGTGTCGAGATCAACCACCACGTCGGAGGGCGGCTGCTCGAATGGCGAGGTCGCGTGGGCGCGCACCTCCCTCAGCATCTCGTGCCAGCCCTCCAGCGTCAGGTACAGCTGGTCGGGCTTCAGCGGGTGGTAGCTGCCCTTGTCGGCGAGCAGGGCCGAGCGCCGGGCGTCGTAATAGTCGCGGATCGCCTCGAAGCGGGTCTTGGCCGCCGCTTCGGCGTGGGCATCCAGCAGGATCACGTCCTTGCTGCCCAGGTAATCGAACACCGTTGCCAGGTCTTCCTCGAACAGCGGCAGCCAGTGCTCCATGCCGGTCAGCCGCCGCTGTTCAGAGACCGCCGCATAGAGCGGGTCATGCCCCAGCACGGCGCCGAAGGCTTCCACATAGCGCTGGCGGAAGCGGCGAACCGAATCCTCGTCCAGCAGCACTTCGTTCACCGGCATCAGGGTGAAGCGCTCGATCCGCTCCACGGTGCGCTGGTCGGCGGGTTCGAACCGGCGGATGGAATCAATTTCGTCGCCGAAGAAGTCGAGCCGCACCGGCAGCTCTTGGCCTGCGGGATACACGTCGACGATGCCGCCGCGCACGGCAAACTCGCCCGGCTCCACCACCGTGTCGGCGCGCACGTAGCCGGCCGCCATCAAGAGGGCGGTCAGGCTTTCCCGGTCCAGCGCGTCGCCCACCGCAATGCGGCGCACCAGCTTCTTGATGCGCTCCGGCCGCAAGGTCTTCTGGGTGGCGGAATTAACTGTGGTGACAAGCAGTTGCGGCTTGTCGCTGCGCTTGGCGGCCAGCCGGGCGAGTGCCGCCAGCCGCTCGGCCACCACGCGCGTCGCGGGCGAGGCGCGGTCGTAGGGCAGGCAGTCCCAGGCGGGGAGGTAGATGACCTCCAGCTCCGGCGCGAAGTAGGGCGCGGCGTCGGCAACCTGGGCGGCTGCCGCGTCGTCACGGGCGATGTAGACCGCCCGCGCGGTCGTGCCCGCAGCGCGGGCGAGGTCCGCCAGCAGCCAGGGGATGAAGCCTTCAACGCACCCGGAAAGCTGCAGGCTGGCCGGGGCATCCAGAATCTGTTTGGGGTCGATCAACGGCTTACCGGGAGATAATCAAGGCGACGCATGGCGTCCATGATGGAACCTTCGAACTCGGCGGGCGGCTGTTTGCGGCCGATCATCCAGGCCATGATCTCCACGTCGTTCTCTTCCAGAAAACGCTCGAACCACGCCACGTCTTCCTCGCTCATGGTGGCGAGGTTTCGCTCGACGAAGCTGCCGATCATGATATCGGCCTCCTTGGTGCCCCTGTGGCTGGCACGAAAGAGCAGCCTGCGTTTGCGGCCCTCAAGATCCGAAGTCATTTCCGTATCATCCTGTTATAGAGCGGGCGCGCACCTTAGGCTAAGGTGTGCCGAGTTTGAAGCCTTGAGACGATGCGCCCGGATAGCCTTTTTCCTCTCTTTGCCCCAGCCACGTCGCTTCGCGGCGTTGGGGCGGCCCTGGCCAAGCAGCTGCACCGCATCAGCCTCGACCGGGTGGTGGACCTCATCTTCCACCTGCCGGTCGATGTGGTGGAGCGGCCCCACTGGCCTGCCTTGCGGTGGGCGCGGGAGGGCAGCGTCGGCACCATCGCCGTCACCGTCGCCGAGCATGTTCAGGGCGGGCCGCGCAGTCCCGTTCGTGTGGTTTGTCATGATTCAGAGGGAGAAACGCTCACGCTGGTGTTCTTCTCCACCTATGGCAACACGTTGTCCAAACGCCTGCCGGTGGGGGGCGGAGCGGCTTGTCTCCGGCAAGCTGGAGCGGTTTGGCGCCAATCTCCAGATGGTCCACCCGGACTACATCGTGGAGGCCGGCCAGTTCGACCAGATCCCGGCGCGCGAGCCGGTCTATGGCCTCACCGAAGGCGTCTCGAACAAGCGGATGCGCCAGTGCGTCCAGTCCGCGCTCGAAAAGACGCCGCCGCTGCCGGAATGGATCGACCCCGAACTGATCCAGCGGCGCGGCTGGCCGGCGTGGCGCGATGCGCTTGCCGAGATCCACGCGGGCGAGGGCACGTTCGAGGCGCGGGAGCGGCTGGCCTATGACGAGCTGTTCTCCAACCAGCTGGCGCTTGCCTTGCTGCGCGGCCGCACCCGCAAGCGCAAGACCGAACCCCTCATCGGCAACGGCCGTCTGGTGGCGCAGGTGCTTGAACACCTGCCGTTCCAGCCTACCGGCGCGCAGGCCCGCGCGTTCGAGGAGGTGAGGGCGGACCTCGCCAGCCCTGAGCCCATGCTGCGGTTGCTGCAAGGCGACGTGGGCTCGGGCAAGACGCTCGTCGCCCTCATCGCCATGCTCACAGCCGTCGAGTGCCGGGCGCAGTCCGCCTTGCTCGCGCCCACCGAAATCCTCGCCCGCCAGCACTATGCGACGCTCACCAAGCTGGTGGGGGATGCGCCCGTCAACATCGCCCTGCTCACCGGGCGCGAGAAGGGCAAGGGCCGAGCTAGCCTGCTCGAAAAGCTGGCGGCGGGCGAGATCGACATATTGGTTGGCACCCACGCCATCTTTCAGGAGGATGTGACCTACCACAACCTGCGCCTCACGGTGATTGACGAGCAGCACCGCTTCGGCGTTCACCAGCGCCTCCTTCTGACGCAAAAGGCCCCGGTTCCGGCGCACCTGCTGGCGATGACCGCAACGCCGATCCCGCGCACGCTGACGCTCACTCTCTACGGCGAAATGGATGTCTCCAAGCTGGACGAGCGCCCGCCCGGCCGACAGCCCATCGACACCCGCGTCGTCTCGCTCGACCGGCTGGAGGATGTCTACGCCGGCCTTGCCCGCGCCATCTCCTCCGGCGCGCAGGCCTACTGGGTCTGCCCGCTCGTCGAGGAGTCCGAGAAGGTGGACCTCGCCGCCGCCGAAGCGAGGGCGGCCGACCTCCAGCAGCGCTTCGGCGCTGCCATCGGCCTCGTCCACGGCAAGATGAAGGGGGCGGAGAAGGATGCCGTCATGGCCGCCTTCCAGGCGGGCGAGATCAAGGTGCTGGTCGCCACCACCGTCATCGAAGTCGGCGTCGACGTGCCCAATGCCACCCTCATCATCATCGAGCAGGCCGAGCGCTTCGGCCTCGCCCAGCTCCACCAGCTGCGCGGCCGCGTCGGGCGCGGCTCGGGCAAATCCACCTGCCTCTTGCTGCGCGGATCAAACGTCGGCGAGACCGCCCGCGCCCGCCTCGCCATGATGCGCGAAACCGACGACGGCTTCCGCATCGCCGAGGAAGACCTGCGCCTGCGCGGCGCGGGCGAAATCTTAGGTTCCCGCCAGTCCGGCTTTCCCGACTTCAAGCTCGCCGACCCCATGCTCCACGGCGACCTTTTAGAGGTCGCCCGCGACGACGCCCGCGTGCTGGCGATGAAAGACGCGACGCTCACATCCCCCCGGGGCGAGGCCGCCCGCACGCTGCTCTATCTCATGGAACGCGACGTTGCGGCAGGGCTGCTGAGATCGGGGTGAGAGGACTTTTTGCAGGAGGGATTCATCCCTCCTGCACCTCCCATTCGTTTGCCGGGCCGCGCGTTTGATGGCGCGTCGCGTTTGCTGGATAAAGGGATATACAGGGCCGCGTCGATGGTTTGACCGGGTGCGTCCCGCTCAATCAAAATGAAAGAAACGCGCCAACGCCTCCGCTGGCACGCTCCTGGAAACATAAGGGGTGTGGGGGAAGCGATTGTTTGTGCGCCTGCGCGCACGGGGACCCCCACGAAGCAAATTCTGAAACCAATGCCGCAGGCTATTTGCCCGTCTTGGGTTTGTCGCCCTGTCCGGCGATGCCGGCCGAGACCATCAGCTTCACCGCCTCATCCACGCTCATGTCGAGGTGCTTGAGGCGCGAGCGTGGCTGGAACAGCAGGAAGCCGGCATAGAGGTTGGGGGCGGTGGGCAGGTAGACGCTCACCAGTTCGTCGCCGTCATCGCCTGGCGCCAGTTCGGCAGCCACCGCCGCCGGGGCCTTGGCGGTGACGAAGCCCAGCACCCAGCGGCCGTCGCTGGGGTATTCCACCAGCACCACCTCGCGGAAGGACATGCCGCCGGGGCCGATGACGGTTTCGAACACCTGCTTGACCGGGCGGTAGATGGCGCGGATGACCGGCGTGTGGTTGACGAGATATTCCCAGATCTTGAGCAGCCAGTTGCCGATCACGTTGGCGGCGACCGCGCCGAGCAGGGTGAGGCCGATAACGACGACAGCCACGCCGATGCCGGGCACGCCGATGCGGCGCACCTCGGGCGGCAGCAGGGGCGTCACCAGTTCATCGATCGCGCCGATGACGCTGGAGATCAGGTAAAGGGTGATGAGCACCGGCGCGGCGACAACGATGCCGGTGAGAAAATAGGTCCTGAGGCGCTGGCGCAAGGAAGAGCGCGGCCTCTCTGGAGCCTGGGGTACGGGCGAATCCATGTTGGTGGCCGATCAACCCAGCGGTTTCTCGTAGATACGGTAGGTCTTATAAATGAAGCATCCAATGGATTCGAGAATGTTCCGCATCGGCAGATTGTCCTCGAGAATCCACGAAAGCTCACCCCGGTTGGCATAGACGCCCACCGTGTCGCGGCGGATGTGCTCGATCAGCATCATCGCCATCAGCGCGCCGTTGCGGCTGGTCTGAAGCTTCTTGCGAACGCCCATCAGGGGCACGCGCACGCGCTGGGTGAACGGCTTGCGAAGCCGCCACAGCAGCTTGGCCCAGCCGAAGGGGAACAGGCGGCCATCGAGGTCGCGCTGGAGTTCGTTCACGTCCGGCAGGGTAATCATGAAGGCCATCGGCTCGCCGTCGAACTCGCAGATGCGAACCAGGTCCGGCTTCACCAGCGGCTTCATCTTCTTGGCGGCATAGGCGATTTCGGCTTCCGTCAGCGGAATGAAGCCCCAGTTGTCCGCCCATGCGTCGTTCAGGATCTCAAGGACCAGCCGCACTTCCTCCTCGAAGCGGGAGGGGTCGGCCTTCCGCATGCGGATGCGCGGGTTCTTGTCGCCCGCCTCCACGATGCGCTGGATGCGCTCGGGGAAGCCCGTGGTGATATCGAGGTCATAGGCGTAGAGATCCTTGACCTTGGCATAGCCTTGCGGCTCCACCAGCCCGGCGTAGTAGGGGCGGTGATGGCCCATCATCAGCAGCGGCGGGTGCTCGAAGCCGTCGATCAGCAGGCCCGGCTCGTCCCAGATGGAGAGGCTGAACGGCCCCATGGAGCGGGTCATGCCGCCCGCCTTCAGCCAGCTTTCCGCGGCTTCGAACAGCAGGGCGGCGGTTGCGGGATCGTCCTCGCACTCGAACATGCCCCACTGGCCGATGCCTTGCCCCATGTGCTGCTGCACCAGGTCATCGATCTGGGCGGAGATGCGGCCCACCGGCTTGCCGTCGCGCAGCGCCAGCCAGTACTGGGCGCGGGCGTGGCCGAAATAGGGGTTGGACTTCGGCGAGAGCAGGCCCTTCACCTCGGCGAGGAGCGGCGGCACCCACTGGGGATCATTCTTGTAGAGCGACCAGGGCAGGCGGACGAAGGCTTCGAGATCGGCCTTCGAGGCAACCGGGCGGATCTCGATGTTGAAGGCTTGCGGCAGCACGCTGGGTCACTCCTTATAGGGCGCTTTAGGGTCTTCCATGGGCCATCACTATGGCAGATTTTGGGCTCGGCGCCGCCGGGAGTTGGCGCGTGATCCCCCTGATGGCGCAGGGGCTTAGACCTTGAGGCGCATCCACTGGCCGAACCGGCCCAGCGCCGAGCGGTCCGCCAGGGCGAGGCCGAAGCGCAGCGACAGCCAGAAGGCAACGGCGAATGCCGCCACCGCCACCACCGCGCCGGCGGCTTCGGACCACTGGCTGACGGCTTCCTCCACCGCCAGCGCCAGGCAGGAGACCGCCAGGCTGACCACGAGGGTCCGCAGGAACGGCGCGCGGAATGGGTGCAGGCGGTACGACCAGTACAGCTGCAGCAGCGCGAGGCCCGCCGCCACGTTCAGCGATATGGCAACGGCCACCGCCATGCCGACCGCACCGAGGGCGGGGGTGAGGGCCAGCGACAGGGCGATCCAGCTCACCAGCCCGGCGGCGCTGTTGATGAGGGTGAGGCGGCGCTGGCCGATCACTTCCAGAATGGCGCCGCTGGGGCCGAGCAGGGCCTCCAGCGTGCGACCGATGGAGAGGATGATGACGAGCGCGAGCGCAGCCCGCGCTTCCGGGGCGAACAGCAGCAGGATTTCCTGGGACAGGCCGATGATGGCGGCCAGCAGCGGCAGGATGCCGGCCGTCGCCAGCCGGGTGGCGAAGCCGTAGAGCGGCTGCACCGCGTTGTGGTCGACGGCGGCCTTCTGGGCCGAGGCGAGCGGGGCCATCACATAGCCGAAGCTGAGCTTGACCATCTGCATCACGCTCGCCACCTTGCGGGCGATGCCGTAGAGCGCGGCGGCCGTTGCGCCTTTCGCGCCCGGCAGCAGGGTGTTGAGCAGGATCGGCGGCAGGTCCGAATAGCAGCGCTTCAGCACGTTGGCGGGCAGGATGGCGAGGCCATAGCTCACCATGTCCCGCGGCATGCCCTTGGGGATCCGCACGGTGAGCAGCAGCTTCAGGTTGTAGTAGCGGCCGAGCAGGCGCACCGAGATGAAGGAAATGAAGATCAGCGAGGACAGGTGCGCCACCACCAGCCCCAGGCTCCCCAGGCCGATGAAGAAGCAGAGGAAGGCGAAGGTGAGGCGGCTGGCCTGCTCGTAGAACACCTTGAGGCGGATTTCGGGGCCGAAGGCGCGGCGCGCCCGCATGGCCGAGCCCGCCACCTCGAGGAAGGTCCACAAGGGCAGGGTCCACACGAACAGGCCGATGGCCAGCGCCAGCGTCGGCTGGTCCTTGGGCGCGGCGTTCACCACCTTGGCGAGCCAGGGCGCGGCGATGGAGCCCAGCGCCGCCAGCGGTACGGTGATGCCGAGGATGAGGAGCAGCGCCACCTTCAGCGAGGCGTGGGCCTCTTCTTCGGTTTTCGCCTGCGGCACCGTGCGTTGCAGCACGGTGGTCATGGCGAGGTCGCAGATGTTGGAGACGATGTTCACCGTGGACCACAGCACGGTGTAGACGCCGTAGGTCGCCACCGAGAACAGCCAGGTATAGGCGGGCTGGCTGACCAGCTCGATCACTGCGCCGAAGCGGGCGAGCAGGGCCGTGGCCGCGCCGCGCGCCACCTCGGTTTCGGTGACGGGCTTGTGGCTGACCGGGGTCGCGCCGTTGGATGTATCTGCGGAGGTCATTCCTCGGTCCGGAACAGCACGCTTTCACCAATACAGAGAAAGAGCAGGGGCGCGGCCCAGGCCGCAAGGAAGGGCGGCACGGTGCCGAACTGGCCCATGGCCAGCATGAAGTTGTCGGCGACGAAGTAGCCGAAGCCCAGCGCCATGCCGATGACGATTCGCACGAACAGCTTGCCCGAGCGCACGACGCCAAAGGCGCTCACCGCCGCCAGCAGCGGCATCAGCACCGAGGAGAACGGCCCCGAGATCTTGTGGTAGAGCGAGGCCAGCAGGCTCTCGGTCGGGTGGCCGCCTTCGGAGAGCTCGGCGACGGCCCGGTGCAGCCGCAGGTAGGAAACCGTCGCCGGGTCCACCGCCACGGCCAGGAACCGGTCCGTCTGCACATTGGTGTGCCAGGGCTGGGTGTCCCGCCTGACGGGCGGAGCGCCGGTCGGGCTGTATTCCCGGACATCGTAGAGAGTCCAGGTTCCGCCCGCGTATTCGGCGCGCGCGGCGGTGGTAACGCGGCTCAGGTGGCTGCCTTCCCGCCGCTCATACAACTCGAAGTTGGGCAGGATCAGGCGGCCGTCCCGCTGGATGGCCTCACGGGCGTGGATGATGGTTGCGCCGTCCGCCACCCATACCTCCTGGGTTTCGGGCGGCGCCTCCTCGCTGCGCGGGGCATAGCCGACCCGCTCCCACGCCTGGAGCTGGGCGGTCGATTGCACCACCACCGTTTCGTTGAACACGAAGTGGGCAAGGCCAATGAGGCCGGCTGCCGCCACCAGCGGCATCAGCACCTGGTGGGCCGAGATGCCGGCGGCGCGCATCACCACCACCTCGCTGGTCTGGTTGAGCGTCGCCAGCGTCACCAGCGTGCCCAGCAGCACCGAGAAGGGCAGGAACTGGGAGATGAGCTGGGGCATCCGCAGGCTCACGTAATGCAGGAGCGCGCCGTAGCCGTTGCCTTCCACGGCCAGGATCTTGTCGGATTCCGAGAGCAGGTCCAGCGTTTGCAGCACCATCACGAGGCCGATGAGGAACGCCAGCACCCGGATGGTGAACATCTGCCCGAGGTAGCGCGCAAGCGTGGAGGAGGGGAACAGCCGCATGTTTCTTGCCCGTCAATGAGCCAACTTCCGACGCCGGCGCAACGGTGCGGCCAGGCGCTTTACAAGCTTCGTCAGCCTCTGGCCGGCCCGGATGAGCCCGCCGATCGGGGGCTCGCCCACCCGATAGGCCACCTGGCGGAACAGCCACAGGCTGTAAAGCGCGAACAGGGAGAAAGGAACCCACTGAAGCACGACTGCGGGCGCAACGCCATCACTGCTAAGCTTTTCACAGAATTCCGAAATCTCGTTGTAAACGACCAGAATGACAATGCCGGCGAACACGCCCAGCGCCGAAGTGTTGCGTTTGGGCGGTATGGCAAGGCCCACGCCCAGGAACGGGATGACGAACAGCACCGCCACCTGGATCAGCCGGCGGTGGAAGTTGGCGCTGGCGTCCAGCTTGGCTTGCAGGGACTGCTTGTCGTCGTGCTGGGTGACGACCAGCTCCGGCAGGGTCAGCTCCAGATACTCGTTGCCGCGGGCGCGGAAGGATTCGAACTCCGGCAGGTCCACCGGCAGGTCGTGCTGGTCGAACTGGAGGATGCGCTGGCTGCCAGGGGTCTTGCCGCGCAGCATCAGCTCGCCGTTGAACAGGCGGAACAGCACGATGTTCGGGTCGTCCGTCGCCAGGAACGTGCCCTGGTCGGCCGAGACGGTGAGAATCGAGCCGTCCTTGTCCACGGCATGGACGAAGATGCCCGAGAGCACCCGGCCGTTCTCCCGCGATTCCTCGATCCGCATGGTCAGCTTCTTGCCGAGATGGGCGAACTCACCCACCTTGATACTGGCGCCGAGCGCGCCCGAGCGCAGTTCGAAACGCAACCCTTCGTAGGCATAGCGGCTGTAGGGCTGGATGAAGCCCACCAGCCACAGCGTCGCGAACGCCAGGAGCCCGGCGTAGAGGAACGGCACCCTGAGCAGCCGGACGTGCGACACCCCCGAGGAGGTGATGGCGTCCATCTCGCTGCTGGTCGCCAGCCTGCGGAAGGCGAGGATGGTGCTGAGCAGGAGGCCGATGGGAATGCCCAGGGCAAGATACTGGGGAATAAGGTTTCCCAGCATCTGCCACACCACCGTTACCGGTCCGCCTTCGTCCATCACGAAGGTGAACAGGCGCAGCATCTTGTCGAGCAGCAGGAGCAGTGCCGAGACGAGCAGAGTCGCGATCAGCGGTATGACGATCAATCGTGAGATGTAGCGGTCGAGGTGGCTGATCATCGCGGTATTGTCGCCGATTGGTCAAACTTTGGCCGCGAACGACCCCCACAGAGAATAGTTGTGGGCTGGATATAGCCCGCGGAAGGGAAGAGGTCACATGAAAAATCGCAGCCTGAGGATGCTCTTGTCCGCAATGGCGTTGATGACGGCCTCGGCTGTGGCTGCGCTGCCGGCCTCGGCCCGGGTCGCGGGCAACCTTGGCCCTCATGCCGACCGCTGCGCCCCCGGCTCCACGGAGCCGGCGCTGCTGCTCACCATTACCGGCTTCAAGGATCATGTCGGCCAGGTGCGGGTGAAGGCCTACAGCGGCGAGGGTGACGATTTTCTCAAGTCCGGCTTTCTCAAGTCCGGCAAGTACTTGGTCAAGTTCGATGCGCGGGTTCCCGCGCAAGGGGACATGACGCTGTGCGTGCCGCTGCCGGGCAATCACGCCAGCTACGCGGTCTCGGTGCTCCATGACCGCGACATGGATGGCAAGACGGATCTCTGGAGCGACGGTTTCGGCGTCTCCAACAACCCCAAGCTCAAGTTCGCCAAGCCGGAAACCGCCGAGGCGGCGTTCACCGCGCCCAAGGGCGTGGGCGTCATGCGGATCGTCCTCAACTATGTCTCGGGCTTGAGTGTAAAGCCGATTCGGGAGTCGGAGTAATTCATGTCTCTGGTTGCACTGCTGTCCAATCCCTTATCGACCAGGAACAAGGATCTGCTCCCGCGCATCCGTGACATCGTGGCGTCGTGCCCCAATCTGTTCCATGTCGAGCTGAGCGACATCAACGAGATCCCCGATGCCCTCAAGCTCATCGCCTCGGTGAAGCCGGCGGTCATCGTCATCAACGGCGGGGACGGCACGGTGCAGGCCGCGCTGACCGAGCTTTACCACGCCCGGCCATTCGGCGACGCCATGCCGCCGGTGGCGGTGCTGCCCAACGGCAAGACCAACCTCATCGCCGCTGATCTCGGCGCGTCCGGCGATCCGTTGACGGCCCTGCGCCGCATTCTGGAGATCGCGCGCGGCGACCTTGCCGCCCATGTGGTGGAGCGCCGCCTCATCGCCCTGTCGGACGGGCAGGGCAACCGCCCGGTGCTGGGCATGTTCCTCGGCGCGGCGGGCCTCCTGAACGCGCTGCTGTTCTGCCGCAACCGCATCTATCCGCTGGGCCTGTCCAACAAGCTGTCCCACTTCCTCGCGGCGGTGGCGACGCTCATCGGTGTCATCATCGGCGGCAAGTCCCGCCTGTCGCCGGTGCGCTCCGAGCCGCTCAAGGTCACCGTGCGCGGGGTCGGCACCTATGAGGGGCGGTTCTTCGTCCTTCTGGTGACGACGCTGGAGAAGCTGCTGCTCGGCGTGCGGCCGGCAAAACCTGCGGCCAAGGACTCGCTCAAGATGATCTGCCTTGAGCAGCGCCGCATGAGCATCCTCCGCACCGCCATCTCCATGCTGCTGCTGCGCTCAAGGAAGGTGGAGGAAACCCCCGGCCTGCATCTGGACGGCGGCTCCGAAATTCTCATCGAAGGCCGCAACCCGGCCGTGCTGCTGGACGGCGAGATCTACAAGGCCGCTCCCGGCCGGCCGATCGTGCTGACCCAGACCGCGCCCCAGCCGTTCCTGTCTCTCGCTGCGTGAGGGTGCGGGATTTTGTTTTTCCAAGGGGGTCTCGGACCCCCTTGGATCCCCCTTTAGTTCTACGGACGCACTTGGCCACTCCTGATGGCGCAAACCTTGATCCAGTTGGCAGACGATGAATGACAGGTACGGCCGTTAAAGAACATCTCCCGTCGGAGGCAATAACCGACCTCGTTGCCGCGCAGCTGGAAGCGCCGGCCCATCCGGTGGTCGTTGCCTTCGCCGAGCGGGTGGCCGCACGCTACGGCGCGGCGGCCGAGGCCGTGCTGTTCTACGGCTCGGCCCTTCGCACGGGCGATCTCTCCGGCACCTTGCTCGACTTCTACGTGCTGGTGGACAGCTACCGCCACGCCTACGGCAGCACGGGCCTTGCCATCGCCAACCGGCTCATCCCGCCCAACGTCTTCTATGCGGAGGAAGTGATCGAGGGCGTCACCTACCGCGCCAAATACGCGGTTCTGAGCACCGCGCACTTCCGTCATCTCGCCAGCCCCGCCTGCTTCAACGTCTCGGTGTGGGCGCGCTTCGCCCAGCCGTCGCTCCTGGTGTGGGTGCGGGAAGGGCGGGAGGACATCCCCCGCTCGGTCGCCGCCGCCGTCGCGCAAGCCCCGGCGACGCTCCTGCGGGCCGCCCGCCCGATGCTGCCCGCTGAAACCACCGTCCGCGAACTTTGGGTCGCCGCCTTCGGTCTCACCTACGGCTCGGAACTGCGCGCTGAGAAGAAGGGCAAGGGCTTGGAGCTCTTCGACCTCGCGCCCGACTACTACCTCGCCATCACCGCGCCCGCCCTTGAAGCGGCAGGCATCCCCGCCGCCGTATCGGGCGATCAGGTCTCGCTTCCTGCCGCCACCGCCCCCCAGCGCCTCGCGGGCCGCATCGCGTGGTCGCTCCGCAGCCTGCAAGGCAAGCTGCTCTCCGCGCTGCGCCTCATCAAGGCGACCGCCACCTTCACCGGCGGCATCGACTATCTCGCGTGGAAGATCACCCGCCATTCCGGCGTCGCCGTCGAGATCAAGCCCTGGCACCGCCGCCACCCCATCATCGGCGGCCTCGTCCTGTTCCGCGATCTCAAGCGCAAGGGCGCGATCCGGTAATTCCTTGAAGTTACTTTGATAAGCTTTTCTTTTTGCAGGGGTCTTGGGCCCCTGCACCCCGTTCGTTTTCGGGCCGCGTTTCCAGTGCATGCTGGAACCACCTCCCAATCAATTCCTTGAATCGACCGCGCCCGTCACCGGCCCTCTGTGCCTGCCCCTACAATTTTGAATAATAGTAAGGAGCAGGCGCGCCACCTTGTTCAGCACGCGCGGCCGTATGACCAGGTGCATCCTGATAAGTGAAGGGGGGCAGGGGGTTAAGACCCCCTGCAAACATAAGAACCCCAAAGAAAAAGGCGGAGCCTCTCGGCCCCGCCTCACTCTTGCTCAAACACCGAAGCCCTCAGGCCGAGGTCAGCGGAATGTCGAGGAATTCCTGCCCCAGCGGGTAGCCGGCCGCGCCGGCGGCGGCGGTGAAGCGCTCGATGATGGTTTTCACCTGTTCCGGCCGGTGCTCGGCGCACAGCGACATGCGGATGAGGTAGAGCCCGTGCGGGGTTGCGGGCGGGCGGGCCATGTTCACGTAGACGCCGTTTGCCAAGAGGCTGGCCCACAGCTTCACGGTCACGTCCTGATCCGGGCAGATCACGGCGATGATGGCGCTTTCCGCTTCCTTGGTGCCCAGCTGGAAGCCGGCGGCCTTGAGGCCGGCGTGCAGGTTGCGGCTGTTTTCCATCAGCTGCTTGCGGCGGTCGGCCTGGGCTGCGATCAGCTCGATGGCCTTGCGCGCGGTGGCGACCACTGATGGGGGCAGCGAGGCGGTAAACACGTAGGGGCGGCAGACGACGCGCAGGATGTCGAACTTCGGGTGGTTGGAGACCACGAAGCCGCCGATGGTGCCGACCGACTTGGAGAAGGTGCCGACGACGAAATCAACGTCATCCTCAACGCCCGCCGCTTCCACGACGCCGCGGCCCTTTTCGCCGAAGAAGCCCATGGCGTGGGCCTCGTCGTCGAGGATGGTGGCGTCATGCGCCTTGGCGACGGCGACCAGTTCCTTGAGGCGGGCGATGTCGCCCAGCATGGAATAGACGCCTTCCAGCACCACCAGCTTGCCCGCGTCCTTGGGCAGGCGGCGCAGGCGCTTGTCCAGGTCTTCCGGCGAGTTGTGCTTGAAGCGCACCACGTCGGCGTTGCCGAGCATGCAGCCGTCGTAGATGGAGGCGTGGCTGTCGGCGTCGATGACGATGTAGTCACCCTTGCCGACGAGCGTCGAGCACATCCCTAAGTTGGCCTGGTAGCCGGTCGAAAACACCATGGCGTGCTGCATGCCGTAGAAGTCGGCCAGCGTCTGCTCCAGCGCCTTGTGCCCGGCGTAGGTGCCGTTCAGCACGCGGCTGCCGGTGGTGCCGGAGCCGAACTGCTCCAGCGCGTCCTGCCCGGCCTTGATGACTTCCGGGTGGAAGGTCAGGCCCATGTAGTTGTAGGTGCCGACCAGAATGGTGTGCTTGCCGTTGATGATGGCCTCGGTCGGGGAGACCACCTTTTCCATCACCACGCGGAACGGGTCCGGCAGGCCGGTGGCGTTCAGCGCCGCGCGCTCCGCAATCAGCGAGTCGAACTTGGCGAGAAGGTCAGCCATTGGCCCGGTCCTTCAGGATCTTCTCGACCGCCGTTGCCACATGACCCACGGTTTCCAGGTCCGGCAGCATGTTCAGCGGCAGGGTGATGTCGAATTCGTCCTCGATTGCCGCCACCAGGTCCATCACGGTCAACGAGTCAAATTCCAGATCATTGGCGAACGACGTGTCGGGCGTCAGCGCGATGCCCTTCTTGTTGAACGGGGCGATCAGGCGGGTGAGAACTTCGTAGATTTGTTGGTGCGACAGCATAAACGACGACCTAATTGAATGTGTGGGCACCCTATGCTCCGACAATATGGTCAAAGCGGGGCATGGGCAGGGCGCTGGAGCAGCTTTCGAGCAGGGCGAATGCCCTGCGGTGAACAAAAGTGCGACCAACAAAGACTTTGCCCTGCCGGTTGGCCCGTCTCATAGCGGGACTTGGGCGTTACAGCCAACCCCTCACAGCCACCCTTGGGCCTGATACCAGCGGGCTGTGGCCAAGAGGCCGTCGTCCAGGCAGATGGAGGGCTGCCAGCCGGTGAGGTGCTGAAGGGTGTCGTCCGCCGTGGTCCAATCGGGGTGGAGGAGTTCGCGCACCTTGCCGGGCGTCACCATCGGCACGCGCCCGAGGAACGGGGCGAGCGCCGCGTTGGCCGAGCCCAGCCCGCGCAGCAGCAGGCTTGGAACGGGCACCGAGACCACCCGCTTGCCGAGCGTCGCGCCGATGCGCCGGTAAAGCTCGATGAGGCCATAGCCCTGCGGCTGGCCGTCGTGCACTTCGGCCAATGCCCCGTGCAGGCGGCCGTCCGCCTCGAGAGCGGCGGCGAGCGCCGTGCACAGGTCAGAGACGTGGATGAGGGAGACGCGGGCCTTTGCATTGGGCAGCGGGGCAAGGCCCAGCTTGGCGCTCTGGAACAGGCTGAGGGTTTCCCGGTCGCCGGGGCCGTAGACGGCGGGCGGGCGCACGATCGCCCAGCTCTCCTTGGCCAGGGCGCGCACGGCCTCTTCGGCCTGCCGCTTGCTCCAGGCGTAGTCGGAGAGGTCCGGCTCCCGCGCGGCGAGCGACGACACATGAATGAACCGCTCCACCCCGCTGCCCGCGCAGGCGGCCAGCATCCGTGTCGTGCCCTCGATGTTGGCGCGGGCGAAGTCGTCGCGGGTGCGGCCCTTGATGGCGCCCGCCACGTGGATGCAGGCATTTGCGCCCTTCACCAGTTCAGTGAGCGAGCGCTCGTCCTCCAGGCTGCCCTTCACCCAGGTGATGCCGGAGTCCAGCACCGATTGGGGGCGGCGGGTCAGCGCGCGCACGTCCCAGCCGCTCCTTGCGAGCTGGCGGATCAGGTGCGCGCCGACAAAGCCCGTCGCGCCGGTGACGGCGACGATCCGGTTCGTAAGCGGCGTATGGGCGGTCCCGCTCAAGCAGCGACGCTGAGCGGGACGATCTGGCCGGAGAGGTACAGCTGGCGCGCCTTGGAGCGGCTCAGCTTGCCCGAGGAGGTGCGCGGCAGGCTGCGCGGCGGCACCAGCTCGACGATGCAGTTCATGCCGGTGATCTGGCGCACCTTGGCGCGGATTTCCTCGCGCAGGCGAATGCGCTCGGCCGGGTCGGAGGCGCGGCACTGCACCAGCACGGCGGGGCGTTCCTCGCCGTTGGCCTCGGTCACGGCAAAGGCGGCGATGTCGCCGTTCTTGAAGCCCGGCAGCTGTTCAACGGCCCACTCGATGTCCTGCGGCCAGTGGTTCTTGCCGTTGATGATAATCATGTCCTTGGCGCGGCCGATGATATAGAGCGAGCCGTCCAGCAGGTAGCCCATGTCGCCGGTGTCGAGCCAGCCGTCGGGGCTGAGGCATGCGGCGGTCGCTTCGGGGTCGCGGAAGTAGCCCTTCATGATGGAGGGGCCCTTCACCAGCACGCGGCCGATGGCGCGTTCCGGCAGAATCTGGTCGTCCTCGTCGCGGATCTCGATGACGTGATCCGGCAGCGGCTTGCCGCAGTTGACGATGGCGCGATAGCGCACCGGCTGGCGCGGGTCGCGCGGGGCGGTGTCGCCCGAGAGCATGCGCTCGTCCACCAGGTCGGTGACGATGCCCTGGCCCACCGGCGTGAAGCTGATGGCAACGGTCGCCTCGGCCAGGCCGTAGGACGGCATGAACGCGCCGGGGTTGAAGCCGGCGGGCGCGAAGGCGTCGATGAAGGCCTGCATCACGTCGGGGCGGATCATGTCGCCGCCGTTGCCCGCCACCCGCCAGCGCGACAGGTCGAAGGTCCCGGCCACGTCCGAGGGTGCCCGGCGCGCGGTGATGTCGTAGCCGAAGGTCGGGCTGTAGGAGATGGTGCTGCCCTTGTTCTCCGAGATCAGCTTCAGCCACGTCAGCGGGCGGCGCACGAACTCGTCGGTCGGGATCAGGTCGGTCGAAACCTGGCTGGTCAGCGTCGCCAGGAAGCAGCCCACCAGGCCCATGTCGTGATAGAACGGCAGCCAGGAAATGCAGCGGTCATTCGGCTGCACCTTGGTGCCGTGGAACGCCTGGCCGTGGCAGTTGGCCAGCATGGCGCGATGCGTCACCTCGACGCCGTGCGGGAAGCGGGTGCTGCCCGAGGAATACTGGAGGTAGGCCACATCGTCCGGGTGGGCCTGCGGCAGCTCGCCGTCCGCTTCCGGCAGGGCCGCGAACGCGTCCCAGTCGCCCACGAACACCGCGCCCAGGCCGTCGGCGGCCTCGCGGATCAGGTCGATGAGGCCGCTGGGGGCCAGCACAACCTTGGGTTCGCTGCTGGAGAGCTGGTTGCGGATCTGCTGCACATAGCCTTCGCGCCCGCCGAACGAGGTCGGCAGCGGCAGCGGCACCGGCAGGCCGGTCGCATAGGCGCAGGCGCTAAACGCAATCATGAAGGCCGAGGAGGTCTCGGCGATCAGCGCCACGCGGTCGCCGCGCTCGACGCCCAGCTTCATTAGCCGGCGGGCGTGGGAGATCGCGCCTTCGCGCAGGGCGGCGAACGGCAGCACTTCCTTCAGGTCGCCGCGCGCCGTGTAGACGTTGAAGCCGCGCACGCCCTGGGCGGCGTAATCCAGCGCCTCGGTGAACGTCTCGAAGTCGGCATAACGACGGGGCAGAGTGTCTTCCGTCGGCGTCGGCGTCAGCGCCGCGGCGTTTGCCCGCGCTGCCCGCTGTCCATTCAATTGCTCCGCCACCCCGTTCACGATGTCGGCATTGAGTTGCTGCGAAGTCGAATTCAGCAACGCTGCGCTCCCGTCTCTAATCACTGACCCAGCTCCACGCATGACTCGTGGCCTGTGTCTCAAAACTGTCATCCAGCATGGACTTTTGCCTGTCAGTCGCGTTCAAAATCCGGCCCGACTGTGGCAGGATCAAGGCGATTGCTCCTGCATCCTGTTCCTATGAAGTGTCTTTCCAAATGTCTCAAGCCCCTTTGAATACTGCGCGTTTGAAGGATCTGGCGCTGCATTACGTCTCCCGTTACGCCACCACGCGCCACAAGCTCGCCACGTACCTGCGGCGCAAGGTGCGGGAGAAGGGCTGGGAAACCGGGGCGGACGTTGACATTTCTATGACAGACGAAGGCGAGGCAAGCGCCGCCGAGGCCGCCATAAACGAGACGCTGGATTACGTCGCTCGCCTCGGCGCGGTTGATGACGCCGCCTTCGCCGAAGGGCGGGCGCGGGCGCTCACCCGGCGGGGGATGGGCGCGCACCGCATCCGGCAGGCCCTCAGCGGGGCGGGCATCGAGCGGGGCGTGGCGGACGAAGCCATTGCCGAGACGGACGCGCTGGAGGCCGCCATCGCTTTTCTTCGCCGTCGCCGCTGGGGCCCGTTCGGCGAAGGCGCACCGCATGATCCAGACGCCCGGCGCAAGGCCTTCGCCGCCATGATGCGCGCCGGCCACCCGCCAGACCTTGCCGGCAAGCTCCTCCGCCTCGTGTCCGAGGAGGAGTTGGAGCAGTTCCCGCGCAGAGCGCGAAGGCTGATTGTTTCCTTATAATAAGGTTCTGTTTGCGGGGGGTCGCTCAGCCAGTGGCTTCGCCCCCTGCGACCCCCTTCGTTTTGCCAAAGGCGTTTCCAGAGGTCGCTGGAACCGCGCTCCAGCCAAACACTCTTTAATTCGGCCGCGTTCAGTCAGCGCCGGAACCACGTCCCGATAGGGGAGTGCAGAGGGTCTGGGACCCCTCTGCAAAAAAATCAAAAGTATAAGTAACTTACAAGACTTTCTGCGAGCGCGTTACCAGCAATGCTTCGGCGTCCTCCGGCGTGTCCACGTCCGCCAGCACGCCGGTTGAGGCGGCGTCCACCTCGGTTACTTCATCCTGAAGTTCGGCCAGCAGGTGTTTTGCGCCCACGTCGCCGCTGAGGGCCAGCAGGCGGGGGAAGTGTTTGCGGCCCCACAGCACCGGGTTGCCGCGGCGGCCGCCGTGCACCGGCACGCAGATGGTGCGGCCCGCCGCCGGGTCGAAATGGCTGGCCAGCGTCCGGAGCGTTGCGGGCGTTACCTCCGGCATGTCGCCAAGGCAGATGAAGGACCCGGCCCAAGCCTCTGGCGTATTTGATATTCCAGCATGAATGGAGGTGCTGAGACCCTGCGCGAAGTCCGGGTTGTGGACGAAGCGCACGGGCTCGCCCTTGAGGGCGGCGCGCACCTGGTCCGCCTCGCAGCCGGTCACCACCACGGGCGGCGGCAGGCCCGCCTCGCGCACGGCCCGCGCCACGTGGGCGAGGATTGGGCGGCCGTCCACCTCGATCAGCAGCTTGTTGCGCGGCCCCATGCGGCGGGACTGCCCGGCGGCCAGGATGATCGCGCCCACCGGGCCCGGCCGGTCTTCGGCGATCTCGGGGCTGAGGCGCGGGGCGGGGCGCTCGGGGATTTCGTCGATCAGTCCGCCCACGCCCATGCGGGCGATGGTGCCGCTGTCCACCGGCAGTCCCGCCACCAGCCGTTCAAGAACCGTGTCCAGCCCGTTGGGCTTGGGGGAGCGGGCGCAGCCCGGCAGGCCGAGCACCGGCCGCCCGCCGATATCCCCAAGGCACAGCAGGTTGCCGGGGTCGACCGGCATCCCGAGCCGTTCGATCTGGCCACCCGCGCGCGCGATGGCGGCCGGAATTACGTCCTGCCGGTCGGCGATGGCCGAGGCGCCGATGATAAGAACGAGGTCTTCGCGCGCATCCCACAGCGCCTCGGTCAGCGCGGGCGTGTCGTGCGAGACCACCTGCGTCCGGTCGAGCCGCAGGCCGAGCGGCGCGAGGCGCGCGGCGGTCACTCGCTCGGTCTTGTCGAACAGGGCGTCCTTCTGGCCGGGCAGCCGCGTCTGGATCAGCGCCACCCGCATCGGCCGGAAGGGGTGGAGGCGCAGCCGCACCATCTGCGCGGCCGTCAGCGCCGTTTCCACCTGGCTCTTGGGGACAGCGTAGGGAATGATCTTGATGGTCGCCACCATCTGGCCCGCCGCCACGCGGGTGGCCGGGGGCAGGGTGGCCAGCGTCATGGCCTCGTCGACCAGGTTGAGCCGGTGCACCGCATCGGGTTCGAACGTCACCACGCCGGGCGCTTCCGCGTGGATGTTGCAGCGGCCGGTCGCGGCGTGGCCCAGACGCAGGCCGGGTGTTGCCAGCCGCTCGGCCAGCAGCCGCGCCGCCGTGTCTTCCGGCAGGTCGCCCGCCTCCAGTTGCGCCACCACCACTTGCCGTATCCCGGCGGCCGCCAGCTGCGCCGCGTGTTCGTCCGTCAGCCGCGTGCCTTTCTTCAATCGCCGGCCGTCAAGGCTCAGGCTGTGGGCGAGGATCGCGCCCACCGCGTCTTTCGGGGCAACGGGTCCGAAGCGCATCAGGCGTCTCCCTGCCGCGATGCGGCATGCTCAGGGTCCCGCCGCAGGGCGGCGGTCATCTGGGCGGCGATCGAAAGCGCGATCTCGGCGGGGGCGCGCGCGCCGATGTTCAGCCCCGCCGGGCCGTGGATGCGCGCGCAGTCTTCCTCGCCGAAGCCGTGGGCTTTCAGGCGCTCCAGCCGCGCGGCGTGGGTTTTGCGCGAGCCCAGCGCCGCGATGTAGAAGGCGGGGGATTGAAGCGCCGCCACCAGCGCCGGGTCGTCCAGCTTGGGGTCGTGGGTGAGGGTGATGACGGCGGAGCGGCTGTCCGGGCACCATGCCCGCAGCGCCTCGTCCGGCCACAGCGGCGAGACATCCAGCCCCACGAACCGGCCGGCCGCGAACGCGCCGCGCGGGTCGATGACGAAGGGCGCATAGCCCAGCGCGGTCACCATCGGCACCAGCGCCTGGGCGATGTGCACCGCGCCGATGATCGCCACCCGCAGCGGCGGCTCGTAGGTGGCAAGAAACTCATCCTCGCCCGGCTTGGCGCCGGGCTCCGCCTCCTCGCTTTGGCCGCTGGGGATGTGGGTTCGCACCATGACGCCGCGCCCGGCCTGCCGCTCGGCGAGAATGCGGCGCATCAGCCTTGGGGCGAAGTGTTCATCGTCCACCGGCTGCACCAGCACGCAGATGCGCCCGCCGCAGGCCAGCCCGACCTGCCACGCCTCACTGTTGCTCACGCCGTAGTCCAGCCGCACCGCCCGGTTCTGCGCCAGTGCTTCTTGCGCGTTCACGATCACGTCGCCTTCCACGCAGCCGCCGCTGACCGAGCCCTGGAACAGGCCGTCGGCCCGCAGCACCATGTGGGAGCCGGTGCGGCGCGGCGCGGAGCCCCAGGTTTCGATGACGGTGGCCAGCGCGACCCGGTGGCCCTCGGCAAGCCAGGTCAATGCCGAGGTGAAGAGGAAGGCGGTTTCGTCGGTTGTCTCGGCCATGGGGGCGTCCCGCGTTGTCGGCATCGCTCGTGTGCGTGCTGATACCGGAGGCGCGGCCTATCCTTCAAGCGTCACAGGCATAAAGGGGGTGTTCTGGCTGTCCGGTCAAATATCGATGATCTGGCCGGCGCCCTGCCGGCGAGGCCTCTCGGGGCGGGTGCCGCGGAAATTGATAGAATTAATTACATCTTTACAATGGTTTGCGCGAAGTTCGTATACTATCGCCGGTTCGATCGAGGCGGTCCAAACGCGGCGAGTCGATGCCGATTCGCGGTGGGGTGAAGGGGGAAACCCCCTTGAACCCACCTGTTCTGGGTATTAGCAACCGGTAGGGGGGTTCTGCAAAATGGTCGTATGGTTAACGATATCCGGTTCGCCTGGCAGAGGACGAGGTTGAATTGGTTACAAATAATCCATATGATCGTACGCCGTTGGCAAGATGCTGTTAACAAACGGACTTTTTGTTAATTGCTTCAGCTTACAGCGACCTTTTGAGGGGGAGGTCTGGCCGATTGATCAACGAAATACTTTGATAAGTTTAAATATTGCGTCCTTAGAACCGGGGGCTTCAGGTCTTTGTAAATTGGACGCAGTGGCAACCTGTGCTAACTGAGCGTCATGGCACATTTCTGTGGTGCATAGCGTTGGAAGGAACCAAATGGCGGAAAGGGTTCAAGGAGGGGAGAACCTCGACCGGCAGTCTGAAGCCATAGCGGAAGAAGTCACCGGGACTGTAAAATGGTTTGATGCCGTAAAAGGATACGGCTTCCTGGTGCCTTCAGGCGGTGGTGGAGATGTCTTGGTTCACTTTACTGTGTTGCGGGAGGTGGGTCGCCGTACCTTGCCTGAAGGGGCGACGATAACCTGCCTTGCCGTGAAGCGGGATCGGGGCCGCCAGGCGTCGAAGATCCTTAATCTGGATCTCTCGACGGCGATCGGGCCAGACCCTGAAACGGTTTTGCAGCGTGTCGCTGAGCGGACCGATCCGCTCTCGCTCCTGCCCCTGGCGGGGAATTTTGAAACCGTTACGGTAAAGTGGTTCAATCGGTTGAAGGGGTATGGCTTTCTATCGCGCGGAGCCGGAACGCAAGATATCTTCGTTCACATGGAGACGCTCCGGCGGGCCAACATTCTGGAGTTGATACCTGGTCAGACCTTGCAGGCCAGGATCGC